>JAHQVZ010000232.1 GCA_019634055.1 Leptolyngbyaceae cyanobacterium MAG.088 | reverse complement strand
GTTGTCACCGTTGTTCCAGTACGGGCCAAATATTTAGCAATTCCCACCAGCTGTTTCCACACCTCCGTAGGAGCCTGAGTCTCAGGTCGTCCATAGGCTAGCACCAGCGGCATTTGCTGCTGCGTAGCCTGATGAAACCAGGGCCGCAACTCTTGCCATGTGGTTGGACATTGGGTCACCATTAACCCATCGGCTGCTTCGGTTTCAGTCGATTGAGCCCGACGATCAATCACCTGTTGCTTGGGTGTAGGCGTCATCTCAGCCGCTCCTGAAAGCTCTGCTGTTCGTACATCAATCAAGCGCACCTCATAGCCCCCATACTGGGGCTTTTTCTGGCGAGAATAGGCATTAAAATCCAGCTCTACCACCACATCACAACGCCCCACCGGCAAATCATCCTTATAGTGGCCCCACCACAGGCCTGGAAATCCTGCTGTTGAGGTGTCATCTTTAATCAGAAAGTGAGTTTTAATAAACCTGAGCTTACGCTTCGACACCGGATCTTTAATCTTTTGGTGCCAGGTATTATCAAACCAGGCATTGCGGATCAGCAATCTCGGCACAGGGTTACCCATGCCGTAGGGCTCTAACAAATTTAGCTGCTGAAATAGATCTTTACCTAGCTCACAAACGCTTATTTCCAGGTCTATAGCTATGGTCGGGCCAGACGTTACCCCTATCTGCCGCAGCTGCCGATTTAGGGCATCAGCAAACAATGCTACATTCTCCACCGGTAAAGTCATGCCAGCGGCAAAGGGGTGGCCCCCAAAGCTAGTCAGCAAATGGGACTGATCCGTCACCAGTTGGTAAAGATCAATGCGATTTACCGATCGGGCTGACCCCCTGGCCACGTCACCATCGATGGTCAACAAAATAGTAGGCTTGCCATATTCTTGGGCCACCTGCCCGGCCACAATGCCTAGTACCCCCGTGGGCCACTGGGCATCGGCCAGCACAATCACTTGAACCGTTGCCATGTCCAACTCGTTCAGTCGCTGGCTTACTTGGGTATAAACATCTTTTTGCAGCGCCTTACGACGGGTATTGGCCCATTCGGTTTGTTCCGCTAGGTCTTTACAGTGGTCTGGATCATCGCTAGTAAGCAAGTCAACACAAAACTGAGCATCCCCATGAATACGACTAACCGCATTGATGCGGGGGCCAATGCCAAAGGAAATATCTGTCGGACGGTCACCGGTACGGCGGCACAGTTTTAATAGCTGGGCTACACCGGGACGGATGGGAGCATCGGTTTTTAAATGGGTCTGGAGCTGACGAATGCCCACCTGGGCTAGATAACGACAGTCACCTCTGAGCTGCACTAAATCTGCAATTAGACCAATGGCTACCAAGTCGGTTAGTTCATGCAGTTCTCGGGACGGTGTTAGTTGTTCATAAAGGGCTTCGACTAGTTTGTAAGCTACGGCTACACCGGATAGATGGGCCAGGGGATGGTGGGCTTCAAAGTAGCGGGGATTGATAATGGCGACCACATCTGGGCGGTCATCGGGCAGCGTATGGTGGTCAGTGATGATAATGTCTATCCCCAGTTGTCGGGCATGATCAATTTCTTTGAGGTTGGTACTGCCGTTATCGCAGGTGATTACTAGATTTGTTCCATTAGCTGCCAGGGCATCTAGACCGTGTAACGAAAGCCCGTGGGAGTCAGTTAAACGGTTAGGAATAAAGTAATTGAGCTTTCCGGTGGGAAAAAACTGCCGTAGACCGTCCCATAACACCGCAGTAGAGGTAATGCCATCGGCATCAAAGTCGCCCCAAATGGTAACGCTTTCTCCCTGGTTCAGGGCTTGCAGAATGCGCTCTACGGCCTGGGTCATTTCTACACCAAACGCAGTGGGTGGCATGGGCTCATAGGCGTCAGGATTAATAAATTCTGTCAGCTGTTCAGCTGTACAAATGCCTCGCTGCCACAGTAGCTGAGCGGCATGCTTGGGCGGGTTAGCTGCCGTTGTAATCGTTTGGACAATATCGACCCAATCGCTGGAAATCGTTTCGTAATCGGAAAACTGCCATTGGGGAATTGGTGTAGTCAAAATAATATCAGGCTCTTTTTTCTTGAGGTTGGCTAAAATTAGGCAAAATTTGAGTAAAGGTTGTGATGTGGCTCAAGGGCTTGCGTTAACCCCGTAGAACATAATTAGCTGTGGTGATAATCAGGAGTATTTCGTGAAGCTTGGTGAATGGATTGGCTTGCTCAGTATCTTAGCGACTGTTTATATTCTTTGGCGTCTGAGTAACATTTTACTGCTGGTGTTTATGGCGGTGGTGATTGCGATCGCACTCAATAGCCTTGTCCGTCGTCTCCAGCAAACCGGTATCCCTCGCCGATTTGCCGTACCAATTGTAATGACCATTAGCTTTTTAGTCATTACCCTCTTCTTTCTAGGGGTGGTCCCCCCATTTGTCGAACAATTTGGCCTCTTAATTGATCGAATTATCAGCGGCATTAACGATTTACCAGAGACCCTAATCCAGCTAGAAAGCCAATTTCAAAACCGATTACCCGGTCAATTACGCTTTCCTGAAGTAGATGAATTCCTGAATGAATTTCTCAACTGGGTTACCTCTCCTGACTCAGCAGTACTAGATGTTTTTAATAACTTCTTTGCTTTTTTAAGATCCTCATCAGGCGTACTCCTTCAGGTTCTCCTAGTTTTGATTTTATCCCTGATGTTTTTGGGAAACCCCAGCCTCTACCGCAATTCTCTCTTACGACTCATACCATCATTTTATCGCCGCCGCGCAGACGGCATATTACAAGATTGCGAAATCGCCCTTTGTAACTGGATGGGCGGCATTCTACTCAACTCTGTATTTATCTTCTCCCTGAGCTTTGCCGGTCTGTGGTTACTGGGTATTGAGTTCCCTCTTGCCAACGCCTTAATCGCAGGCGTCCTTAACTTTATTCCCAATGTTGGCCCCAGTTTAAGCCTTATCTTTCCAGCCCTGGTAGCCGTCCTTTCCCCAGAGCCCTGGAAAGTTGTTCCAGTTATTGTTTGGTACGTAATCATTCAACAAATTGAAAGCTACTGGTTAACACCCACGGTAATGGCCCGCCAAATCTCTCTGCCGCCAGCATTTACCCTGATTTCTCAAATCTGCTTTGCCGTCATCTTTGGCTTTCTTGGGCTTGTCTTAGCCCTACCGCTTGCTGTTGTCGCCAAAATTTGGCTGCAAGAACTCGTCGTCAAAGATATTCTTGACCAGTGGGAAATTTCTGACTTTGCTCCTTGGAAAACAGCCCTAGCTGGTATACCCGAAAATCCAGACCCTATCCTTGAAACAACGGAATCATCTGGAATTAAACCCCCTCCTGGTGAAGTTAATGATGATGTTAATGAGACCAGCAGTCCTGTTAACAACAACTAGTCCGTCGCTTTTTCTTTGATCAAAAACTGGGCATCCTGAGCCCAGATATCCTGAATCGTCACCCATGCCCTTTGCCGCCAGCGTTCGTCACCTGCAAACATTAATCATGTCGTTTCATCCCATCATTGTGGTGGAGACAGTTGAAGAAGAGCGCATACAGAAACTAATTAACAAAGCCACCCTCGATCTACAAATACCTGTCTATGAATGGAGTATTGCCCAAGGGCTAGTGCGTTTAGAAGGAAACAGCTATAACCGGTGGCAAAATGAATATGCACCACCAGGCGCCAGTCGTGCTGCCATCGATACCGACACCGCTGAGCCTATCGATGCTCTACGCCATATGCAGGCGATTCAGCATCGTGCCGTTTACTGGCTCAAAGACTTTGCCACCCACTTCGACGATGTCGTCGTCAACCGACTATTTCGAGAAGTCGCCCAGCAGTTTGCCCATAATCAGTCCACCCTACTTATTTCTGGTGAGCAAGTATCGCTGTCAAAGGAAATTGCCCACGAAGCCGTTTATTTTGACATGCCCTTACCAGACCGGGACGAGTTGCATAAGGCAATTGTGGATGCAGTCCAGGCCCTGCGGGGACGCATTAAGGTCAAGCTGAGCCCAGAGGAAATGCGTACCCTGGTTAATACCACACAGGGCATGACCCTCAACCAAACGAAAAAAGTGATTGCCTACGCCGCTCTAGAAGATGGCCATCTGACAGCGACCGATATTGGTCGGGTATTAGAGCGCAAAATGCAAATTATTCGTGAAAGCGGGTTGCTAGATTACATCCCAGTTGAGAAAAATACTGCAGAGCTAGGCGGGTTTGATGGCCTCAAGCATTGGTTAGCCCGTGCCCGTATGGGCTTTAGCCCCCAGGCCCAGGCCCTGAACCTGACTCCACCCAAAGGAATTTTAATCGTAGGTATCCAGGGATGCGGCAAATCCCTGGCCGCTAAAACCATTGCCCGTGAGTGGCAAATGCCCCTACTCAAACTGGATGCCGGGCGACTCTACGACAAATATGTAGGCGGTTCAGAAAAAAACTTTCGCCAGGCCGTTTCTCTGGCAGAAAAAATGGCCCCAGCCGTTTTATGGATCGATGAAATTGAAAAAACCATGGGTGGTGCCCAGGGTATGGATACCGATGGTGGCCTTAGCCGTCGTCTGTTTGGTTCATTTTTAACCTGGCTACAGGAAAAATCTCAAGAAGTTTTTGTTGTTGCTACGGCCAATGATATCTCTCAGCTGCCGCCTGAACTATTACGCAAAGGTCGCTTTGATGAGATTTTCTTTGTAGATTTACCCGCTGCCCAAGATCGCGCCACTATTCTGACTATTCATCTCAACCGCCATCACCAAACACCGACTAACTTTGACATGGCTGAACTCGTTCAAGCAACCGAAGGCTTTAGCGGTGCAGAAATTCAGCAAGTTATTGTATCTGGCTTATATCAGTCCATCCACGAGAACCGTTCCCTAGACACAGCTCTATTGGTTCGCACCATTAAAGCAACCGTTCCCCTATCAGTGTCACGCCGAGAAGATATTCAGCACTTGCGTTGTATGGCTGCCGATCGCTTTGTACAGGCCAAGTAGAGACAAGACTCATCGCTCAGGCCTTAGGTTCGAGTATGTAAACGCATAATAAGCAGATCTTACAGTTTCTAACAGACGGACGCTAATTTAGGGAATTCTTCGACAAAGCTCTGTAACCTTGAGTACTTGCTACTTGCTCACAGCTTTTTTGACACACTATCTGTTTCTTCTGGAGAAAACCATGATGACACCTGCTCAAATTCAAGGTCTTTGGATTTGCCTTAGTTTTTCGTTGGCAATGATTTTACTGACTCCTATTCTTATCTGGGTATTGCCCAATCGTCAGCAAGCTGTTTAAGGGGCGTGTGTGAATCAGGTGGGGATATGTTTTAGCACCATAGACCCGCTAACATACTTATAGATTTGCCCACATAGTTCACACCATAGGTAATCTGTGAAAGTGAGATAGTACAGCTATGTGCGGCATAATCTGCTGAAAGCTTTCATTAGATTGCTATAAAACCTACCCTGATTCTTTCCATGGCTTTTCGTGCAACTCTTGTCGCCATCATCATTCTGTGTTTTGGGCTAATCGCAGGTCCGGCTCACGCGATGACCCCTTTAGGTGTCTCCAACTTAGCCTATGACGAATGTCCTGCTGAATATGCTGAAGGCATTGTCGACTCAGGCAGTCTTGGTAAGGCCACCTGTTACCTGGTCACAGGCACACTGACCAATGACTCTGGGAAACCCATTCTCAACGCCGATATTTTTGGCCGTATCTACGACAAAAACAGCAACCCAGTTATGCAAAATCGAGGCAGATTGGGTGGTGTAGACTACGTTCCTCCCGGTGAAAGTGATTTTCAAATTCGTGTTTCGGTCGCGTCTAACCAACCTCCACCGTTAAAGCTAAAGAATTTTAAGGCGTCTGGCTTTGTTGGCAAAGTAAGACGTCAGGGGCGTATGGATTAAGCGTCTTCCTTTCTGTCTTTAATTCGTAGTTAAAGGGGGCTTAGCTGATAACAAGCTAAGCCCCCTTTAACTATTGCGAAATTCCAACTAGCAACTCGTCAAAACAAAGCCCGACGAGAAACAAGTTTAGAAAGCGGAATAAGCCATATAACTGCTGCTGCTTAGGGCAACCACGGCGTTACTCAACGCCGACTGCACAAACTGCAACACAATAAAAGCTAAGATCGCTGAAAAATCAATTCCTCCCAAAGGTGGAATAATGGAACGGAAAAGATTTAAGTAAGGATCAGTAATTTGGCTTAATGCAGAGAAAGCCGGATTACTCCAATCTACGTTGGGAAACCAGCTAAGTAATACACGAATTATCAGTAGCACCAAATAGATACCAATAAATCTAGAGAGTGCCAGGAAAACTATTGAAATGCCGTCCATAGATGTATCTCGTTGCGATGAATTAGAGTATGCTTTGAAATTCTTAGACTCTAGTGTAACTGATGAAACGTTGGTGGTAGCAACACCTTGACACAGATTTGTCTAACAAAAATGTAAAAATGTAAGGGTTACCCCTTTGCTTGATATTCGTTTTCACTAATTTTTGGTAACTCAAGAATCAATGGTTGACGTTTCATAATCCGTCATGTGGCCATTGGTACTGCCAAGTTGCTGACGCACCTCCTCGATCGCTGTATTCAGCTCTGAAATTTTGTCTTCAAGACCACGACGAGCGGCCTCCATTCGTTCATCGTTACTCATATCAGCCAGATTCTGTCTAATATCCTCTGATAGCTGACTAAAACTAACTGGTTCTTCAGAATCGCTATGCTTAACGCGATTAGCAGCAAGAACTCCAGCCAATCCACCAACAAACCCGCCCAATAGGGCTCCTAAGAAAAATCCATTCGTAAAGCTACTTGAGTGACTCATGATGTGACGTGATTAGTTAGTACCAAATGTGCGATCTCCAGCGTCTCCTAACCCTGGAACGATAAAGCCGTTTTCATCTAATCCTTCATCAATGATGCCTGCATATATCACTAATTGAGGATACGCTTCAGCAAGCTTTTGCAATGCTGGCGGAGCCGTAACCACCGAGACCACCCTAACCAGAGAAGGATCTACACCACGCTTTACTAATTCTGCCATAGTGGCCATCATTGTACCGCCCGTTGCCAACATCGGCTCGCTGATAAGCACACGGGTCGCAGGATCAATCTGATCAGGCAGTTTATTAAGGTAGCAACTAGCTTCTAAGGTTTCCTCATTACGAACAAAACCAAGATGATAGACCGATGCAGTGGGTAATG
Organism: Leptolyngbyaceae cyanobacterium MAG.088; assembly: GCA_019634055.1. GTDB lineage: Bacteria > Cyanobacteriota > Cyanobacteriia > Phormidesmidales > Phormidesmidaceae > Leptothoe. The sequence continues at coordinate 7,104 of JAHQVZ010000232.1, read as the reverse complement.
CGGACTGGACTCCTTCCATCAAGGCTAATCCTGCCCTCAATATGGGGATCACCATTAGCGGCGCTTCAGGATTAATAAACGTGGCTGGGCAAGGGGCTAATGGCGTTTCTATGGTGACATCCAGGGTGGGTAACCAATCATTACGAATTGCTTCATAGGTTAACCAACGCCCCATTTCTGTCATAGCACTGCGAAATACAGCTGAGGGGGTGTTAACGTTCCGTAACACGCCGAGCCAATGTTTGATTAATGGATGGGGTGGAACGTGAATCCTGAGCTGCATTGCCATGGGACATTAATTAAAGACTGTGGGCTGAAATCTGCCCAATCATACGTCTTTGGTAGCTAGGCGGTCTAGGGGAAGAACGTTTATCGACTTCGCAGCAGATGTTTAACGGTTTCTACCATTTCTGCAGGGCGAAACGGTTTGGCAATGTAAGCATCTGCTCCCTGCTTCATCCCCCAATACCGATCAAATTCTTCGTTTTTAGATGAGCAAATGACAACGGGTACGTCCTTAGTAGGGCCATTGTTTTTCACCCATCGACATAGCTCATAGCCATTCATATTGGGCATGACAATGTCGAGCACCACAAGGTCAGGGGGCATCGACGTAATCATGTCTTTGGCTTTTTCGCCATCTTCGGCTTCCAAAACAGTCATACCCGCCTTGATTAGGAGACCAGAGATCATCTCCCTTAGGGTTGAACTGTCATCCACAATTAAAACCGTGGTCATAATGCAGGGAATAGGTAGAGTTCCTCAAGTGTTAGTGAGCCCATATTTGAGGGCTAGATTAAAAGTAACCAGCTAATAATACGAATTCAGTTGTTTTCAATCAACAATTTTTAATACAAGCAGTTGCTCTTACATAAAATTGCCTCAGGCATAATGGTGACCTTACTGAGTAAGACTAGGGTATTTATCTAAAGTATACGAATAAAGATAAGAAGCGTCGGCTGTTTGAGTTGCGTATTGTTTCATAGCTCTGCTAACAAGCTCAGTAAAGGCTTCGGCTGAAGCTTATCTTTGAACCAAATGATTTTGGCTGGTACATCTTTAACATCAATGCCTGCCTTGGCTAAATTTAGCCGTTCTGAAATGGCTAAGATCAGATTTTGGCAGGCTGATTTTTGTACCTGGGCAAATTTTTTTCGTAAATACTCTGGTCGCCAATATCCCACTATTTCCAGTAAATAAACACGGCCGTCGGGATGAACTAAGCGAAAGTCAGGAATCATAACGCTGCCAGGAATAGGAATTAGGTCAACTTCCCGTTCTAGCTGCCAGGGGGTTTTGCCCTTTTCTACTAGCGTATGCCAGCGTTCGGCAAAAGCGGCTTCGAGCATGCTGTCATAGGGCTTACCTGGTGGATAGTGACTGACAAGGGTACAGTCTGAGTCTAGGCTGTAGTGTTTCTCAGACCGGGTTTTGGTGTAGCTATCTTTCCATTGCAATGTGGCGCTCAGGTGCCATCGGGTGACGTGCAAAATGGCTGGCACTAGCTTGGCAATATCGAGACCATAGCGCGTACTGGCCTTGAATAAACTGGCAGGACCGTCAATGGTAATGGTAAATCCCTGGTCAGCTTCACCTTCGATGTAAGTCATTAACCGAAAAAGTTTCAAGTAACGAAACATCAGTTTGTACTCGCCAGGATCGTTACGGTGCAGATTTAAGATCACATGGCTGGCTCGATAAAAAATGCCCTGAATTTGGGATAGGTTATATCGATGAAGCAGGGCATCTGGTGCCGGTGCATCAAATTGAGTAAGGATGCGGTTTTCTTTAAGATCCGCATACAGCCCTTGCTGAATATGAACGGGTTCAACCTCCCTATCTAATTCTTGGGTGAGCTGACTGGCCAGTGTTTCTAGATGCTGCTGGGTTGCTACGCTCGATGGAGCCCTGGCAGCAGCTAGGGCAAATACCCGTTGACGCAAGTCCTGGGGATCTAACGGACTGACTATTTCAAATGTGCTAAAGCTACTGCGCAGGATATGGGCTAGCCCTCGCTTGATGCGGTAGTCGGTGTCTTCGCCTTCGAGGGTTTGGAGTTTTTGGTTGAGGGTTCCTTGGGTATCGCCTACGGTGGTCTGAAACAAGGCGATTAAATTGGTTGCGATCGCAATCCACCCCTCATTCAGTGGCAGTTGTTTCGCATCGATGGAGTCACCCCGGGGGCGATGGATTAGTAAATCAGACGGAAGCATTTTCCTAAGATAGAGGCGATATAGTTAGGTAAGACCTAAATTAAGTTTGAGTTTTAAGTTTTTAAGTTTGACCTGTATAGCGTCCGTGCTTTTAGGTACACAAATTCCAGATTCGTTAACTTAAAACTAAGCACTCAAACCCGTCCCTACTTAAAGCATCCTGTTCTCTCACCGATCTTGATCCAGTCTGAAACCCTAGACCTTTTAGAATGGCCCCGTCTATGTCAACAGTGGGCCACCTTTGCCGCCACTAAGCTAGGTGCCCTGGCCGCGCGCCATGGGCGTATTCCTGAGCATCAGAGCGAGAGCGAACAGCTATTAGCCCAGACCCGTGAAGCCTATCAGCTAGAAGAGGCAGCACCGCTTAATTTTCGAGGTGTTCAAGACATTGGTGAGGCCCTGGAACGGGCAAGACTTCAGGGAATTTTATCGGGAGAAGAATTATTAAACATTGCCACCACCCTGGCCGGTGCTCGCCAATTGCGTCGAGCCATTGATGCCCAAGAGGAAGATGATTTTCCCGTCCTTCAATCGTTGGTCGCGCAGCTGCGCACTTACCCAGAACTAGAAAAAGAAATCCACCACTGCATCGATGATCGGGGCAAGGTCACCGACCGCGCAAACCCCAAATTGTCTGGTATTCGTAAAAATCTTAAAACCACCCACGATCAGCTCCATGCCAAGCTTCAGCGAATTATGCAACGCCATACGGGGGCTTTACAAGAAGCATTGATCACCCAGCGTGCCGGACGCTTTGTAATTCCAGTTAAAGCACCGCGCAAGGACTCCATTCCGGGCATTGTTCACGATGTTTCCACCAGTGGTGCCACCCTGTATGTCGAACCCCAGAGCACGGTGGAGTTTGGCAATCGTCTGCGGCAGTTAGAGCGGCAGGAAGCCCGTGAAGAAGAACTCATTCGCCAACGGTTGAGCGGCCAAGTGGCTGAGGTCAGCGAGGACTTAGAGCAGCTCATGGCCATTGTTACCACCTTAGACTTGGCCACCGCCCGCGCCCGTTATTCGCTGTGGTTAGAAGCGAATCCACCCCGGTTTAGTACGGCGAGTGAACGTACCGTTTTGCGACAGCTGCGGCATCCCATTTTGGTATGGCAGCAGCGCCATGAAGATGGCCCCACGGTAGTGCCCATTGATGTCACCATGCGCCCAGATATTCGGGTGGTCGCCATCACCGGACCCAATACCGGAGGCAAAACAGTTACGCTTAAGACCCTGGGGTTAGCCGCCCTAATGGCCAAAGCCGGGTTATTTGTGCCAGCACGGGAGCCGGTGGAACTCCCGTGGTTTGATCAGATTTTGGCCGATATTGGTGACGAACAATCGATTGAGCAAAGTCTGTCTACATTTTCGGGGCATATCCGCCGCATTGGCCGCATTTTGGATGCCATTGGGGCAGCTGGTGATGTGGACGATGCCGATAAGTTGAACAATTTGGACGCGGTGGGCACTGCCCCCCCTACGGACATTCCCCCTTGCCCCTTGCCCCTTGCCCCTTGCCCAAAAAATAATTCATTGGTGCTCCTGGATGAGGTCGGCGCAGGCACCGATCCAACCGAAGGTAGCGCACTTGCGATCGCACTCCTCCAACACCTCGCTAACCACACCCGTCTAACGGTTGCCACCACCCATTTTGGCGAACTCAAAGCCCTTAAATATCAAGATGACCGGTTTGAGAACGCCTCGGTAGAATTTGATGATGTCAGCCTGTCCCCCACCTATCGACTGCTATGGGGGATTCCGGGGCGGTCCAACGCCCTCACCATCGCTCGACGATTAGGGCTAAATCCAACCGTGGTCGATACAGCCCAAACCTATGTAGGTGTCAGCAAACAAGACGACGTCAACCAGGTAATTGCCGGCCTAGAAGCCCAGCGCAAACGCCAGGAAGACCAGGCAGAGCAAGCCGCCGGTATTGTGGCCCAGGCAGAAGCCCTGAAGGCTGATATTGAGCGCAAGGCTGCCGCCATCAAAGAGTGGGAGCTTAACCAAAAACTAGACCAAGAAAAAGCCATTCAGGCTGCCGTAGCCGAGGCAAAAGCTGACATTGCCACGGTTATTCGTCAGTTGCAAAAGGGGAAGGCCACCGCCCAAGCTGCTCAAAAAGCCACCGAGCTAGTGGAAAATATTGCCCAACAGCAACAGACCCCCAAAGGTAACCATCCTGCCAAGAAAGCCATCACCGACTACAAACCCAAATTGGGTGAAAAAGTGCGACTCATCGGTCTTGGTGGTCAAACCGCTGAAGTTGTTGGCGAACCGGACGCCGATGGTAAGTTAGCCGTGCGATTTGGTCTGATGAAGACTGTCGTCGATCTAAGCGATATTGAATCCTTAACGGGGCAAAAGGCAGCAACCAAAGCAACCGTTGAAAAGACACCTGAGAAACGCCGCACCACGGTCAAAGTTGCCAAAAAAGAACCCGTTGCCCCAGCTGTACGTACGTCTAAAAACACCATTGACCTGAGGGGCATGCGTGTAGCCGAGGCCGAAGCCGATTTAGAAAACTTTATTGCTAACGCCACTGGCCCCATTTGGATTATTCACGGCCATGGTACCGGCAAACTAAAACGCGGTGTCCGAGAATTTCTTAAGCGCCACCCCCAGGTACGTAACTTTGAAAATGCTGAGCAAGCAGATGGTGGGACAGGGGTAACCGTAGCCCAAGTTTGAAACAAACGATAAAATCACTCTTGTACAAATAATCATTGCCGCTCCCATCACTAGAGAGCCAAATCCTTCTTGCCAGTCTACATTAAACTCTTTCACGACAAGACTGGTTAGGCCAACGGCAATGATTTCCGCAATGATGCCGTATAGATACCAATTTAAGACTGGAATATAAAAAATAACAGTTTCTATAAGCCCTAACACAAATGCTGTTTTATAGATTCCCTCCAGGGTGTAGCAGGTATAGCAGGAACAGAAAATAACAGCGAGAAAAACACCAATTGCAGAAAAGAGCGTATAAGCCCCCAATCGAATAAAGACAGCATAAACATCGGCTGTTTGGGACTCTCTAGTTTTGTTAACCCTCTAGTTAACCACTGAACTGTCTTCGCCTGGTTAGGGACCTCAGAAGCCCGTACAAGGCTTTGATACAACTCTCCTTTTTGACGCACCTGGATAGTAACGTCAGGAAACTGGCCTTCAATTATTGACAAAATTAAGACTGCTATTAGCAAAATTAAGACTGCCATCCCAACCGCTATGCTAGCTATGGGTTTATAGTCGCAAAAGAATCACGTCCAAATGGCCATCCCTACCATTGATCAAGCATCCAGTGATCAAGCATCCGGCAATGTTGTCCCTCGTAACTCTCTTTGGCTGGCTGCCATTAAGCCTCCGATGTATAGTGTTGCTATCATTCCCATTCTGGCAGGGAGCTTACTGGCACGTTTAGAAACCGGACAGTTAAACGGCCAAATCTTGGCCATTTTTCTACTGTCAGCCGTGTTGCTTTTGGTATGGGAAAACCTCAGCAATGATGTGTACGATGCCGATACTGGCATTGATAAAAATAAGCATCATTCCTTGGTAAATCTGACCCAAAACCAAGCGTTAATCTTTGGGCTCGGCAATCTTAGTTTGGCCCTTGGCATTATTGGGGTCATCGCCATTACACTAATACAGCAAGACGTCACCAGTCTTGGCCTAATTTTAATTTGCTGCTTTCTGGGCTACATTTACCAGGGTCCCCCCTTCCGCTTAGGGTATCAAGGGCTGGGGGAGCCCCTCTGCTTTATTAGCTTTAGCCTTGGTGTAGGGGCCGCCTACTATTCCCAAGCTCAAACATTTTCGCCAGGTTGTTGGGCCCTGGGTGCCATCATTGGCATGGCAACAACGTTAGTGCTATTTTGTTCCCATTTTCACCAAGTTACAGATGACCTGAGTGCTGGTAAACGTTCTCCCATTGTCCGTTTAGGCACCCTAAAGGGCGCGCAGTTGCTACCCTGGCTCTGTGGCAGTATCTTTGTGATTTTAGTCGGAGGGCTAACGCTAAGGATATTGCCCATGGGCCTAGGGTTAGCCCTGGGCAGTGCACCGTTTGCCATTCAACTTTGTCGTCATGTGAAGCTTTATCACGATCAGCCTAAGTTGGTACAAAATGCTAAGTTCGTAGCCATTCGATTCCAGTTTTGTTGTGGAATACTCATATGTTTGGGTCTGCTGCTATCGTCTACCCTTAGAACGTTTTAGATTTCCCTAGTAGATTGTCAACACTAATTTTCAAATACTGCTTACCACCTAGCCAAAATTGCTATCTTGGCTCAGATCTCTTCAGAGTCTTCAAACATGTCCTATCAGTTTGAGTTTCGTCCCTATCAACGTCGGTTTCGACAACCGGTACGCACTCATCATGGTGACTGGCAAGTGCGTCAAGGACTGATTCTCAAATTAACCGATGAAGATGGTCGTAGCGGCTTTGGTGAAATAGCTCCCCTGCCATGGTTTGGGTCCGAAACCTTTGAACAGGCTCTGGACTTTTGTCAGCAGTTACCTGCTCAGCTATCTGATCAGGCAGTACCCTCTCTTTTGCCTACATTGCCAGCCTGTCAGTTTGGCCTGGAGTCTGTGTTTTCGAGTTTAGAGCGCAAGCTGCGCCCGATTGATTTACCCAATGCCCAGTGTGGGGTGTTGTTGCCTAGGGGGCAGCTTGCGCTAGAACATTGGCCCCAGCTATGGCAGCAAGGCCACCGCATTTTTAAGTGCAAAATTGGTGTAGATTCCATTGCTGCAGAAATGGACTGGTTAGATCAGTTGCTTGGGCAGCTACCCCTGGGGGCAAAACTCCGCCTAGATGCCAATGGTGGCTTAAATGAATTGGCTGCTCGTCAGTGGCTAGAGTGGTGCGATCGCAATGGCCAACGCATCG
>JAHQVZ010000231.1 GCA_019634055.1 Leptolyngbyaceae cyanobacterium MAG.088 | reverse complement strand
GTTTCCCCCCAGAATTGGGGGGACTAAGGGGGGCCAATGCAGGATTTTGAGCTTTAGTTCGAGATGTGTATACACGGTAGCCTTACGAAGGGGAACCCTTGTCAGACAATTCTGAAACCGTTGAAAATGAAGAGGTTTAGCTATTCTCTCTGACTTATGTATACACAGTAGCCAGATCAGGAGGGGGGCGGGGAGGAAAGCCCCGAGCAACCCTTTTCTCTATGGGCCGATTAACCTTCCAAGTTGTGTAAAGCACTTTTTGCCGTAGCCTCAATTACTTATTACTTAAGTAAGTGCAATGGAAACTTAAGTTAGGACCTTTCCGTCTCTCCGTATAATTCCTTAGTTTACTTTCAGGAAGTCCTCAGGGCATTCTCAGGAAGTAAAACTGATGGAAATAGGGTGTTCTCAGAGGTGTAATGGATCCTAACTTTTGGCAAGGAAAGCGCGTATTACTGACCGGGCACACAGGGTTTAAGGGAAGTTGGCTATCTCTCTGGCTGCAACGAGTGGGCACTGACCTCGTAGGCTATGCACTGCAACCCCCTACAAACCCAAGCCTATTTGAGGTAGCCCATGTCGCCAACGGCATGACCTCCATCATCGGTGATATCTGTGATGCGCCAACATTTCACCAGGTTGTTGCAGATTTTAAGCCAGAAATCATCATTCATATGGCAGCACAGTCTGTTGTGCATACCTCCTATACCGACCCGGTATCCACCTACCAGACCAATGTCATGGGTACGGTCAACCTATTAGAGGCCGTGCGCCAGGTGGGCGGTGTACGCGCACTGGTGAATATCACCACAGATAAATGTTACGAAAATAAAGAATGGGTTTGGGGTTATCGTGAGGTTGATCAGCTCGGTGGCTATGACCCCTATAGCAATAGCAAAGCCTGCTCAGAGTTAGTAACCGAGTCGTACCGCAATTCATTTTTTAATGCGAGCGATTATGCCGACCATAGAGTTGCGATCGCCACCGCCCGTGCTGGCAATGTAATCGGTGGCGGCGACTGGACCCAAAATGGACTGGTGGCCGATATTGTGCAAGCAATATTAGAACAGCGTCCGGTGCTTATTCGTAATCCCTATGCCACCCGTCCCTGGCAGCATGTATTAGACGCTCTAAATGGCTACCTAACCTTGGCAGAATGTCTGTACAATAAAGGTCCTGCCTTTACCGAGGCCTGGAACTTTGGCCCCTATGCATCGGATGTTAAACCCGTTGGTTGGCTAGTCGATAAACTCTTATCTTTCTGGGGCAACGGGGCATCCTGGGAACAGGATCAAGCCTTTCATCCCCATGAAGCAAATTCCCTGAGCTTAGACTGTGCTAAAGCACGGCTCAAATTAGGCTGGGAACCCAAACTTTCTCTGGAGCAAGGGTTAGAGCAAATCATCACATGGACTAAAGCTTATCAAACTGGAGCCGATATGCGGCAAGTTACCGAAACTGCAATTACTCAATTAATGTAAGACTTAAAAAAATACCGCATCACTACCCTTATCTCTACCACTTAAAAATAAGACTATGAGTCAACAAACTGTGACTAAAGAAACAATGAAAGCGTCTTCTGTGAACACTCCAAAATGTCTCTTTTGTTCAACTCCTTTAGAGCACACCCTTGTCGATTTGGGCATGTCACCATTATGTGAAAGCATCTTAAGTGCTGACAGGGTGAACCAAATGGAGGCGTTTTACCCTCTACATGTGCGGGTATGTAGTAACTGTTATCTTGCACAGTTAGAAGCCTACGTCAGTGCCGAGGAGATTTTTACTGAATATGCCTATTTCTCGTCTTACAGTGACACCTGGTTAGCCCAATGTAAGGCCTATACCGAGCAGGTGATTGAGCGGTTTAACCTTAATGAAAAAAGTCACGTTGTAGAGCTGGCTAGTAATGACGGTTACCTGTTGCAGTACTTTGTAGAAAAGAACATTCCAGTTCTGGGTATTGAGCCTGCTACTAATATCGCCAAAGTAGCCGAAGAAAAAGGAATTCCCACCCTCAATGAGTTCTTTGGCCAGGACTGTGCTGAAAGACTAGTGCAGCAGGGTAAGCAAGGGGATCTGATTGCCGCTAATAATGTCATTGCCCATGTGCCCAATTTGAATGATTTTGTGGCTGGCATCAAAATCTTACTCAAACCCCAGGGCGTCTTTACTGGAGAAATTCAACATTTGATGACACTCATGGAGTTCAATCAATTTGACACCATTTACCATGAGCACTTTTTCTATCACACCCTAACCACGCTAGAAGAAATCTTTGCCGCCCACGGCATGACCATCTTTGATGTGGAAGAACTGCCCACCCACGGTGGTTCATTACGCATTTATGCCCGCCATACAGATGATGACTCTAAGCCAGTGGGCGAGCGGGTGATTGATTTAAGAGAACGTGAAATCGCAAAAGGGCTTAGAACCCTGGAGTGCTACGCCAACTTTGATGAACAAGTGCGAGAAACCAAGCGTAAGCTGCTGGACTTTTTAATTAAAGTGAAGCGAGAGGGCAAAACAATTGTTGGCTATGGCGCACCAGGCAAAGGCAATACGCTTCTAAACTATTGCGGCATCCGCACAGACTTCCTTGACTACACGGTGGATAGGAACCCCTATAAGCATGGAAAATTCTTGCCGGGCACTCATATTCCTGTTTTTCATCCAGACAAAATCCAGGAAACAAAGCCCGACTATGTGTTGATTTTGCCCTGGAATGTTAAGGATGAAATCATGGAGCAAATGAGTTTAATTCGTGAATGGGGTGGACAATTTGTGGTGCCCATTCCTGAAGTAAAAGTCTACCCTTAGCAATGAAATTTATCCCAACCAGCTTAAAGGATGCATACATCATAGAACCGGAACGGTTAGCAGATGAACGGGGTTTCTTTGCAAGAACTTGGTGTAAGGAAGAGTTTTCAATAAATGGCTTAGACTCTAACCTGTTCCAGTGCAGCATTTCCTTCAATATCAAGAAGGGTACTTTGCGGGGTATGCATCTTCAGATTCCTCCGTTTGCAGAAACAAAGTTGGTCAGTTGTACCAAAGGCGCAATGTACGATGTCATTATCGATTTGCGCCCAGGGTCTGACACCTATCTTCAGTGGACTTCTGCAAGGTTAACGCCTGAAAATCGAAAAACGCTATATATTCCAAAAGGCTTTGCCCATGGATTCCAAACGTTAGAAGATAAAACGGAGGTTTTCTATCAAATCTCAGAATCCTATGCCCCCGACTGTGCGCGCGGAGTGCGTTGGAATGATACTACGTTCAAGATTGATTGGCCCGAGCCAGTTAGTGTAATTTCCCAAAAAGATCAGGACTATAAAAACTTTAGCGCTGAGGCGTTTTCAGCCTTGACTAGTCTCTGAATTTGATTTGCGATCGCTCTATTCCAGGATCATGACTATAACGATGGATCTTGATGCGAAATCCCTTGATATAGAAGGCTTAGGGTTAGACATGTATAACCTGATAGCCGAGCTGTATCCAATTTGTCGCAGCATTACCGGCGATGGTGTACGAAAGACACTGAAAATTATCCAGCAACATATTCCCCTAAAGGTTCACGAAGTTCCCACCGGTACCCCCGTGTTTGATTGGACCGTTCCTAAGGAATGGAACATTCGAGATGCTTACATCAAAGATGAAACGGGTAAGAAAGTTGTTGACTTTCAAAACTCAAATTTGCATGTATTAAACTACAGCATTCCGATCCATCAAAAGATGTCTCTTTCTGAGCTAAAAGAGCATCTTTTTTCCATGCCCGATCGGCCAGATTGGGTACCGTATCGCACCTCTTACTACCAAGAAAACTGGGGATTTTGCCTATCAGATCGTACATTACAATCACTGCCCGAAGGTGACTATGAGGTTTATATTGACTCGTCTTTAGAGCCAGGTTCGCTTACCTATGGCGAGTTATTATTGCCAGGTCAAACAACCGACGAGGTTATACTGTGCTGCCACAGTTGTCACCCTTCTCTTTGTAATGACAACCTTTCGGGCATAGCATTGGTCACGTTTTTAGCAGACTATCTTAGTCGGCAAACGTTACGCTACTCATATCGGTTTCTATTTATGCCAGGGACCATTGGTTCGATTACCTGGTTAAGCCGTAACGAACATCGAGTTTCATCCATTAAACATGGTTTGACCGTATCAAATGTAGGTGACTCTGGTCGGTTAGCCTACAAAAAAAGCCGTCGAGGCAATGCAGACATTGATCGAGCCGTCATCCATGTGCTGAAAAAAATGTCCCAGGAATATACGGTTTCTGAGTTCTCTCCCTACGGATATGATGAGCGTCAATTTTGCTCCCCTGGGTTCAATCTACCGGTTGGCAGTCTTACTAGAAGTCAATTTGGTACTTATCCTGAGTACCATACCTCGGCTGATAACTTAGAGTTTATACAGACATCTGCCCTGGTGAATTCCTTTGAAACTTACCTAAATGTGATCGATGTTTTAGAAAACAACCACACATATTTAAATACTAATCCTAAATGTGAGCCACAACTGGGTAAACGTGGCCTATACAGCACCTTAGGAGGCAAACAAACAACACCTGACGATCGTATGGCCATGTTATGGGTATTAAACCTCTCCGATGGAGAGCACACATTGCTCGATATCGCTGAGCGTTCTGACTTAAACTTTTCAACCATCAAAAATGCTGCCTTTAATCTTGCCAACAGTGGCTTGTTAAAGATTTATTCGAGCTCAGCTAAAAAGGCAGTTCCAGTAAATTCTAGGTGAAACCTAAATTCTCACTATTGATTTAAGTTTCGCTTAGCACTTTGATTAAAACAAAACACTAACTATAAAGAGACAGGAAAAAATAAAATGAAAGTTGTTCTATTTTGTGGTGGCCTGGGCACTCGACTCAGAGAATATTCTGAAACTATTCCCAAGCCAATGGTTGAAATTGGCTATCGTCCAATTATTTGGCACTTAATGCGCTACTATGCGCACTTTGGACACAAAGAATTTATTCTATGCCTTGGTTATAAAGGAGATTATATCAAGAACTATTTTCTTAACTACAACGAGTGTTTATCAAATAATTTCACCCTATCTAATGGTGGTAAAAACGTCGAACTGCATACCACTGACATAGAAGACTGGAAGATCACATTTGTTGACACCGGGCTCAATGTAAACATTGGAGAACGGCTAGTGGCCGTTAAGCCATATTTAGAAGGAGATGACGTCTTTCTTGCCAATTATTCTGATGGGCTTAGCGATCTGGATCTGAATTTATATCTTGAGCATTTCCACCAGCAAGATAAGATTGCCAGTTTCTTAGCGGTGCAACCCTCACAATCGTTCCATGTGGTTTCCTTAGAAAATGAAGACGGACTAGTAGAAAATATTCAGTCTGTACAACATTCAGATTTATGGATCAACGGCGGTTTCTTTGCCCTAAGAAAAGAAATCTTTGACTATATCACTCCAGGCGAAGAGCTAGTGCTTGAACCATTCCAGCGGTTGATTCAACAAAAGCAGCTTGTTGCCTACAGAAATCCTAGCTTTTGGGCATGTATGGATACCCTAAAGGAAAAAATGCTGTTTGACGAGATGTATGCAAAGGGCGACACTCCATGGGCTGTATGGGAGTCCCGTTCAGAAACGTTGAAAACTACTAGCGAAAAGCTTGAGATAAAAAGCGTTATAAGTTCTCAACAATCTAATGATACGTTAGAGCCATTGGCTAGCTGAGGGAAACATAGCAACTGACAAATGTACCTGTCAGTTGCTATAAAGCAAAACTATCAGAGTTATCTATTCTGTTGCTTTAAAGCTAGTGGTCTGTCAAGACTAAATTTTAGAATAGATGAGTGATCTGCTAAAACACGGTTAAACCTGACACACCAATCACTACTCACTATTCCCCGTAGGCTGAGCTTGTCGAAGCCCACTCACTGTCTCAACCCTAATTTTTAGCT
>JAHQVZ010000029.1 GCA_019634055.1 Leptolyngbyaceae cyanobacterium MAG.088 | reverse complement strand
GCTATTGCCATGGGTGTGGTATTAATTCTGCGTCCCTTATCCTTACCCATGGCTGGTGCCGCCCTATTATCGGCGATAGCCTTTGCCTTGTATGTTGTCACCAACAGTCTTAATAGTCGTCAGAGTCATCCCATTGCAGCCGGACTTGTCCAGCATTGGGTAATGGCTATTTTGAGTAGCATTATTTTGTTGATCCGGCCCCTGGTGGTAACTCAAGGTATTACCGGACAATTTGTTTTAGGGGGGCTAGCCCTGGGAATTGTTGCAAGTATTAGCTACTTTTTCCATTACACCGGGTTACGGTTGGTCGGTGGTTTACGGACCGCCTTAGTGGCATCAGCTACGCCTCTGTTGACCGCCTTAGGTGGAGTGTTGCTACTGGCCAATCACCCAATACTGCAGCTGATTCAGTGGCCTGGCATTATTCTGATTGCCCTGGGCGGCATGACCTTGGCGCTCGATCGGCTAAACCGACAGTAAGCGCGTGCCTTGCACTGAGAAATGCCCCCATGAGGACCACTAGGAAAATCTATATTAAAAGAACGGAGAGAGAGGGATTCGAACCCTCGAATGAGTCACCCCATTACAGCATTTCCAGTGCTGCGCCTTCGACCACTCGGCCATCTCTCCATGGGATATTTATGCTCAAGAATATAAATCTCATAGCCCAAATATCCTAGCAGAAAGTGGTGCGTATTTCATGCGACTATCGCATAAGATGCAGTAGTTGCAGGGCACCGCTGCTTATTTAATTCGTTTTTATGACTCAAACTCACACCATTCATATTCATCATCGTCAAAAAAATTGCCACTACACAGCTCAAGTGCCCGAAGACCGTTACATACTGCACACAGCAGAAAATCAGGGGGCTGATTTACCCTTTGCTTGTCGGAATGGGGCTTGCACTACCTGTGCTGTACGGATTCTATCTGGTGAAATTGAGCAGCCAGAGGCGATGGGCCTGTCTCCTGCCCTACGCGAAAAAGGATACGCCCTTCTCTGTGTGAGCTATCCGCGCAGTGATCTCGAGGTTGAAACCCAGGACGAAGACGAAGTCTATGAGCAGCAGTTTGGCCGTTACTTTGGCAAAGGTAAAGTACGGTTTGGCTTACCTTTGGATGAGGATTAGAAATAACCACAATGCCCACCACTGAAGAATTACAGCAATTTCTCGATATTGCCACCGAAGCGGCTCTAACAGGAGGAGCCGTCCTCCAAAAGTATTGGAAAAATCTATCGTCGATCCAAGAAAAAGGTCGCTCTGGAGATTTGGTAACAGAAGCCGATCAGGCTTCTGAGGTAGCAGTTTTGACGGTGATTAAACGGCACTTTTCTGACCATGCCATTTTGGCTGAAGAATCTGGTCAGTTGGGCCAGCTGGATAGTCCATTGCTGTGGGCGATTGATCCGTTGGATGGCACTACCAATTACGCCCATGGTTATCCCCTCTGTGCGGTTTCCATTGGGTTGCTGGTGGCTGGCGTACCCATGGTCGGGGTGGTCTACAACCCGATTTTGGGCGATCTCTATCAGGCCGCTAAAGGCTTAGGCGCAACTCACAACCGTCAGCCCATTCAAGTCTCAAAAACGGCACAGCTATCTAATAGCTTATTAGTGACTGGGTTTGCTTATGACCGTCGTGAAACGGTTGACAATAATTACGCCGAATTTTGTCACCTTACCCATTTAACCCAGGGGGTGCGCCGTGGAGGCTCTGCGTCTGTAGATTTAGCCCATGTGGCCTCTGGTTGTCTAGACGGTTACTGGGAACGGGGGCTATCGCCTTGGGATTTGGCGGCAGGCGTTGTGCTGGTAGAAGAGGCAGGCGGTTTGGTCAGTGCCTATGATGGCAGTCCTTTTGATATTTATTCTGGTAGATTGGTGGCTACCAATGGCCCATTGCATCAGCCTATTGTGCAGGAATTAGGCCATGTGCAGCCTTTCCCTCAATTTGAGCCTAAATAGAAGCCATGTAGTGTGTATATCTACTTTTTCCATTTGTCAGGATGACTAGACACAATCTGTGAGTGTTTGGCGTCACTCCTATGACAGGTATTAAATGATAATACGGATAAACTAAGATTAAGTTGTCACAAACAGCGATCGCAAAGATGCAGGTTAACCGCGGGTTATTCAAGTTAGATCTAGTAGATCACCATGCAATTTTGGGCGTTCCTCTAGATGCCGATCCGAAACAGGTAAGAAAGCGTTATCTCAAGATTGCGCGTAAGTTGCACCCTGATAGTTTGCGAACGGCGACTGACGACCAAAAGCAGCAAGCTAGTGAATTGCTGTCTAAGCTGGTTAACCCAGCCTATGAGACCTTAAGCCAGGAGCGCACTTCGGTTGAGCATAAGGTTAGACTGAAATTAAAAGGGGAACAGCTGCAAGCTAATCCTGCACTGCTTTCGCCTTCTACAGAGCATGTTAAGAAAGTTGCCAATAGCAACAACGTAGATTATGCCTATAGCAATGCTCTAAAGGTGCTGATCTTAGAGCAGTACGATTCGCTAGATAATGTCATTGATGCCATCGGCGACATTAGCGAACTTAATGCTGCCTATGTCATGCGTCAGGGGGGAGCCCTGGCTGCAGATGTCATAAAAGAATCTCAGTCATCGGTTGATGCTGGTAATGCCACCAAAGCTGAGGAAGACGATAAGGTCACGGTGATGTCTCACCGTGAACGTCGGGCCCAACTGATTGAAAGTTTTATTAAACGGGCTAAAGAGTTTGAGTATAAAGGTAATTTTTCACGGGCTATTGTTGAGCTGCGCGAAGCGGTTAAGGCCCATCCCCAAAACCCTAGATGCCATGCTGAACTCGGTCGTTTATATATGCGTAGCAAGCAGTTCACAATGGCCGGTATCCACACTAAGCGGGCGTTAGAGTTAGAACCCAATAACGAGATGGCCAGTGATGTGAAAAAGAAATTGGATGCTTATAACAGGCGCAATCCGCCGTCGGGGCCTTCGTCAGGGGGCAAGCGCCCCGGCAAGGGACCTAAAAAGCCTGATAATGGTGGTGGTGGCCTGTTTGGCGGTTTATTTGGCGGCAATAAACGCAAGTAGTTTGAATAGCTAGTCGGTCATCCCCTAAAGCTTTAAGCTGGTATAACACTCAGAAACCGCAGCCAGTATAGCTATGACCTACCAACCCCCAACCGGTGGACGCGATCTCTTTCCGGTAGATGTGGCCCAGAAGCGTTGGATTGAAGATCGCATTGAAGCCGTTTTCCAGCGGTGGAGCTACCAGAGAATTATTACCTCCACCGTAGAAAACATGGACACGTTGATGGCGGGTGGCGCCATTCGACAGTCTGAAGTGATTGAGCTGAATAGTCGAGGTGAACGTCTGGGGCTGCGGCCTGAACTAACGGCATCGATTGCCCGTGCTGCCGTGACCCGCATCAGCAATTATCCCCAGCGGCTTTATTACCACGCTAATGTTTTTCGTCGGTCGTCCACCGGTAGCCAGGGGGGGCAGCAGGAGGCCTATCAGGCAGGGGTGGAGCTTTTAGGTGCTAGTGGTGCCTTAGCCGATGTTGAAGTGCTGCTGATTATGAGTGATTGTCTGCAGGCTTTGGGGGTGGCAAACTGGCATTTGCTTTTAAGTGAGGCTAGTTTGACTGGATCTTTGCTTGCTCCATTTCCGTCTAGCGTGCGGGATCAGGTTAAAGTTGCGATCGCAGCCCTTGACCGCGTTGCCTTAGAAACCCTACCGCTGTCTGATGACTTACAAGCATTAGCCCTTACCATCATGGATTTACGAGGGGAACCACGTTCTGTGCTCACTCAAGTTAGTCAGCTTGAGCTGAGTGACCAGCAACGTCAGAGCGTCAACGATCTCAAAAATCTAGTTGACTTATTAGAGAACACCTTAACTGACAATTCTCCCCAGTTAGTGCTTGATCTGAGTTTAATGCAAACCTTTGAATACTATACAGGCGTTGTTTTTGAAGCTGTAGTACGTACTGAACATACCTGTGAAGTCGTTGGTCAAGGTGGTCGTTATGACAACCTATTGAGCCTTTTCCATCCTGAGCACAAGACCTATCCAGGCGTTGGCTTTGTCCTCAATGGCGAAACTTTGCAGCAAATTTTGTTACCCAACCTGCCAACCATGGTGGCTGAGAGTGATTGGCTCGTAGTGCCTACTACTACCGCCGCCGCCGCCGCCGCCATTACCCATGCTCAAACCCTGCGTCAGTCAGAGACCCTCACCCGTGTTGAATTAAGCCTGGACCCTGACGTATCGGCAGATAAGCTACGCCAGTATGCCACCGAACGTAAAGTAGCCAAGATTGCCTGGGTCTCAGAACAAGGCGATGTCAACGTCGAAAATCTGACCCCATAACTCATCTGGCTGGACTCAAAACTTAAAACTAGTTCCCTAGTTCGCCCGGTGACTTAGTCCAATCGCCCTTTAAGATAAACAAATGTAACTATTTTGCGTGTATCTTTTGAGTTCTTAGCCTTGATGGATATACGTTTTGACGAACATTAAACCGAAGGAGCGCCGTGGCCCACTCTATTGTTACCGACGTTTGTGAAGGCGTTGCTGATTGCGTTGATGCCTGCCCTGTAGCCTGTATTCATGAAGGTCCCAAGAAAAATAAGAAGGGCACCGACTGGTACTGGATCGACTTTGATGTGTGTATTGATTGCGGTATTTGTTTACAGGTATGTCCGGTAGACGGCGCAATATTACCTGAAGAAAAACCTGATTTACAGAGAACACCGGTTTAATTTGAGCTAATGTAGGCTCAGTTTAAAAACGAAAGGCGTTCGTGATGCGGAAACCTCTGCAATATGTACGTTTTAGTTGATTTAGTCCTTGCGTCCTATATGGACCTGTGCTAAAAATACCTCGAAGTATTGATTTCTCTTGCTATGAACAAAGGTGAATTGCTAGATACTGTGGCTGAAAAGGCCGGTGTTTCCAAGAAAGTTGCAGATGCTGTAGTGTCGGCAACCATTGAGTCCATTATGGAAGCTGTTTCCAGTGGCGATAAAGTGACCCTAGTAGGGTTCGGTAGTTTTGAGCCTCGCGATCGCAAACAGCGTGAAGGGCGCAATCCTAAGACTGGTGAGACTATGACAATTCCAGCAACAACTGTACCTGCATTCTCTGCAGGTAAAGCTTTCAAAGAAAAAGTTGCTGCTTAAGATCGATTTTTCAACTTAGGTCTAGGCCATTAGGCTCAGGCCAAAGCTTCAGTTATGACGGTGTAGTTGTGCGCAAGCATGGCTGCACTGTTTTATTTTTTGGGGCTAAAGATAGATTTCTTTTCAGCCTTTAGGCGAGTATCAATAGAACGACTACCCTGAACGGCTCGATCACAAAATTCAGACAAGTGATACAGGGATTCCATAGCCTGATCAATGATTAGCATGCGCTTGCCCTGGTTAATGTCCAGATAGAAACTAATTAATCGGTCAAACCACACACGGGTTTCAGAATTTTTTAAGCGGTTGCAAAATTCCCGATAGGTGAGCAGTCGTTTTTCTTGGACTACATACATCTCGCTGCCAATACTGTGCTGAATGGCATAAAAAATCCCCAATTCCTGCAGAAAACTGTGGCTAACCACAAATATCCGACAGAGAAAAGCTGTATCGTTAGCTTTGCCTAACTTTAAGTAGGGAATATCCTCCCTCACTTTTTTGATACAGGCAAATAGACAGGCCGTAAAATAGCAGCTAGAAGCAAAGTAGCAGCCCTCACCGTTAAACCAATCATCGCCTTGTTGCGAGAATTGTTGAGGATGCTGAATGTCCTCTAGAAACAGCAAGTTTTCTTTCTGCCCCTTCGCAAATCGTTCACCAATGTCATGCAGTCGGAAAAATGTCTCCTCAGCATAGAGCCGTAATGGATTTAAATACTCTGAATTGATTGACGTTGCTCGCTGTTGTTTAGACGCCAATGCTTTTAACCCTTCTTGAAGAAGGACCACAGCGATAGAGGTAACAGTGGCAATAATGGCTGAGAGTAGCGCAATATTCATAGCGTAAGCCAGCAAAAAATAGAAGGTTGAACCGTATGAGGGGATTGACGCTTATTAGGAACAATAAAGCGTTAGGCTGACGCTTTAGCTAAGTCTTTTGACTAAAATTTAATCTTTTATTCATATCAAGTTTGGTAAGTTTGAACACCTGGTGGGCATCTTGGGACGAATAGCGGACGTTAATGTCTTAATTTAAGTCTGATATTGAGTTCCGAGGGTGATAAATCTATGCAACATTTGGATTACTTTCACTTATGTCACTATGGTGAGCCTATTGCCGAAGGTGTGGTCTTACCGTCTGGGGCCTGTGCACTTAGCTGGTATGGTTCAGCTCACAGTCATGGGGTATTTCCCAGCTTTGAAATGTTTAAGGACATGCAGGCAAGATTGTCTGGACGTAAGATTAAGTCTGTGGATGAGCATTCCTTAGATTACTCTAAGACCTTTTATCTCAAGCGTAATCAAGACTGGAGCGGCATCAGTGGAACAGGCTTAGTTGCTGTTGGTTTTGAATTTGAACACCTGGCAATGCTCCACTGGTTTGGCAAAGATGGCTCTACATTTTGGTATGAAAGCGTTACATTGATTGAGCAGGTCCATGGCCATGAAGGTCGTACCCAAATTGCCAGATGCTCAATTTCCAAGCTCCCTATGCGTCATAGTTTTGCTGTATGAGGTGACATCGGGGTAACCCCAAATATGTCCAAGCAATAGGATTCGCTAAACGTAATTCCTATGTAATGCAATGACTCCCATCTTCACCCTGCGAATCATAGGGTGAAGATGGGAGTTACTTTTTATCGTTTGGCTAGGCTTAACCCATCCCATTGTGTTTTCTAGAAAACGAACATTTTGACGTGAAGCTATTGTTATCTATCTGCTGTTAGGCATATTGCTCAATTTGCTGAGCTATTTAGCGGAGAGAGTTGAACACCCTAGGTTTTCTTGCCAAAACACTGTCATCATAATGTTGACTGACGTTATGAGGAGATAACTATAAAATATCTCCTTGTTTGAACATTTATCCTAGTGTTTTTGGAATTTAACAGATGTCTAAACTCTTTGGCAGTCCTGGGAATGACAGTATCAAAGGGACTAAAGGTAATGATGTTATTTTCGGCTTTGCCGGAGATGATTTCTTGCATGGGAATGCAGGAAACAATATTATCCATGGTGGCCAGGGAGATGATGAGATTCACGGTGGCGATGATGCTAGCGTTCTCTTTGGTGATGCTGGAGATGATTATCTCCGAGGCGGAACAGGCAACGATCGACTGTTTGGTGGAGAGGGTAATGACACTCTAATCGGTGGGCCAGGTAATGATCGACTCAGAGGTGGATTGGGAGATGACGTATATATCTATTCACCTGGAGATGGATTTGACATCATTGCAGATAATGCCGGGATCAATACTTTGTGGCTGAAGCAAATCTACGCAGACGAGGTTCAGATTCTACGTCGGTTCAATAACTGTTTCATGGTTATTTACAAGGATGAGCCCATAATTCATATGGAAGGCATCCATTACATTCGTACTGAAACAGGCTGCTTTGAACTCAATGCCTGGTTAAATACTGAAAAAACTTTTAATTAAACGGAGAGGGGGGGATTCGAACCCCCGATGAACCTAAGCCCATAATAGATTTCGAGTCTACCGCATTCAACCACTCTGCCACCTCTCCAGGGGCCTATTTAATTATGCCTTTGCCCAAGGC
>JAHQVZ010000230.1 GCA_019634055.1 Leptolyngbyaceae cyanobacterium MAG.088 | reverse complement strand
GGGGCAGTGGGGTTGATACCCTGGTGGGAACAAGTGGTGCAGATACGATCTCAATTACTGGAAATAACAGCGGTACCGTTGGCAGTATCACGTTTTCAGCCATCGAGAACCTGGATGGTCAAGCTGGCAATGATCGAATTGTGATCGCAAATACTGGCACTATCACCGGCAACATAGAAGGGGGAGGTGGAACAGACACCCTAGATTACAGCGCCTACACCAATGATGTCACTCTTGATTTCAAGCAAAATAACGCCACAGCAGTTAATAACTTGACCGGCATAGAATCATTCATAGGCGGTGACGGTAACGACACCTTTATTCTGAACCAAGGAGTGACTGTTAATTCCATTGATGGGGGCGCTGGTAGCAACACCATCAATGGTGACGATGTTGCCAGTGTCTGGGACTTAACCGGTGCCGATACTGGCAACGGCACCGGTGTTGCTAATTTCTCCAATATTCAAAACCTGTTGGGGGGCAACCAATCAGATCACATAAACTTTTTGGCTGATGGGGCTCAGTTTACGGATGTGTTAGATGGTGGGGATGGGGCACTTACCCTCAGTGGGGAAAATATTGATATCGGTACAGCCATTAAAGGTACCAATGAGCTAATTATTCAACCCTTATCAACCAATAGAGATATTCAATTAGGAGGACCTGATTCACCCTCAAACCTGACTATCTCAACAACAGAGCTAACAAATATAAACAACAGCTTTACCGCCATCACCATTGGCCATCCAGACGGCACAGGTACGATTACCCTGGGGGCAGATGTAACCCTCCCAGTATCAACAACTATCCAATCCCCCAATGCCACTGGCTCAATTAATACCCAGGGATTTGACCTATCTGCCCCTGAGTTAAGATTATTAGCTGCCCAGGGCATCACCACAGCCGATCTCACAGCAGAGGATGGAGTCACTCTCATTGGTGGAGATGCGATTAATACTCAAAATATTCTTACGTCTAATAACCTTAATGGGGGAGATGTATTTATTGAGTCTGATAACACTATTACCATCCAACAAATTGACACCGAAAGTCTTAGCGGTACTGCGGGTAATGTCACCCTAAACGCAGCTCAAGATGCTGAGGTCGGTTCAATTCGGGCAGTAGGTAATATGGCTGGGGGTAACGTAGATATTAATGTTGAGAGTTTGATAGCTCAACAAATTAATACCCGGGGTCTTAGCGGTGCTGGGGGGGATATTACCTTAACGACTGCTCAAGATATTGAAGTGGATTATATTCAAACGACAGGCAATACTGTTGGAGGCAATATTGATATTAATGCTGATAGCTTAACTGCTCAGCAAATAGATACTAGAGGATTAATCAACAATGGCGGTAATATTACCGTAGTCAGTTCTGATGATGTTGAGGTGGGCAATCTTCAGACGACAGGCAATACTGCTGCAGGTAATGTTGTTATCGATGCTGATAGCTTAACTGCTCAGCAAATTAACACTGTAGGTCTTAGCGGTGATGGCGGCAATATCACCGTGATGGTTACTGATGATGTTGCCGTGGGCGACCTTCGCACAGCAGGGAATATCAATGGTGGTGACATTACTATTCTTGATGCCGATAGCATTACGACCCAACAGATTGACACTACAAGCTTAAGCGGAACTGGTGGTAATGTTACCCTTAGCTCGATTAAAGATATTGAAGTTGACTCCATTCGAGCTGAGGGGAATACAACTGGGGGCAACGTAGATATTACCACCAATGAATTTTTCCGAGCAACAGACAACTTCACGGATTTAGATGGTATGCCTGCCAGCATCTCTACTGCTGCATTCAACGGCACAGGGTCGATTACCATTCGTCATACAGGCAATGGTGCGACGCCCTTTAAGGTGGGTGATGGAACTCTTTTAGGCAGTCACGCTGCTCTCAACAGCGGAGAATATCGTATTGAACCTGGCAATTCTTTCCTAAACAGTCACACTCTGGGTAACATTTCAATTTTGACTCAAGATAATGTTATTCCACCAGTTGTAGACCCACCAGTTGTAGACCCACCAGTTGTAGACCCACCAATTATAGACCCACCAGTTATAGACCCACCAGTTATCATCATACCTTCACCTATTAGTACCCCGGAGACTAATCCTGCCAACGATTTCAACTCTCCATTGGTAGGAAACAGCACTGTAGCCTTAGAAGATTTATCTAATTCAATTGAGCCTGACACGTCTAATAAAGCCCTATTTGAACGCTTAGAGAATTCCTACTCCGAACAATTTAAGTCTCATTTAAATTTATATGAGCGGGTTAGTATTTCATCTATCAGCTTGGAGGTTGCGCAACAAACACTAAATAATGTTGAGTCTTTAACCGGTGTGAAACCGGGTGTTTTATATGTATATTTCTTACCAGCTGATAACAAAGATACGGCCATACCAGACTCCAATGGTTTAAATCCTGATGATGAGCTGGGTGTCTTGTTATTGACCCACAATGAACAAGCTATTCGTAAAAAAATTGATGGCGTTACCCGTGGTGATGTCATGAAAGTTGCAGACGATTTTTCTGCTCAGGTAACTAATGTTATTTCTTCACCCTCTCAATATTTGCCGCCAGCACAACAACTTTATGAGTGGTTTATCGCCCCTATAGAAGGCGATTTGCAACGACAAGGTGTTCAGAGTTTGGCATTGGCAATGGACACGGGTTTAAGAACGCTTCCGATGGCGGCACTACACAATGGAGAAGAGTTTCTGATTGAGCGGTATAGCTTAGGACTTATTCCTAGCTTTAGCCTTACTGATTTTAATTCTCAAAACTTTCTCTATACTCAATTAGAGAATACTCAACTATTGGCAATGGGGGCATCTCAGTTTCCATCCCAGCCACTATTACCTGCTGTACCAGAGGAACTGGATATCATTACCAAAGCATTTAACGAGAGTGAAGTGTTTCTAAATGAGAAATTTACTCTAAATAACTTGCAAAGTCAGGTTGCTCGAAATGAGTTTGGTATTATTCATCTGGCCAGTCATGGTGTTTTTGAACCGGGTGAGCCCCGTGAGTCTTATATTCAGCTTTGGGATCAGCCCTTGCGGCTTGACCAGGTACACACCCTCGGACTGCAAGAGGCCGATATTGCTCTGATGGTATTGAGTGCCTGTAATACTGCCCTGGGAAATCATGAGGCTGAATATGGGTTTGCTGGGTTGGCGGTGAATGCGGGGGTGCAAACCTCTGTTGCCAGTCTCTGGCCCATCAGCGATGAAGGTACCCTGGGGTTGATGACTTACTTTTATGAGCATTTACAGCAACAACCAGTGCGGGCTAAAGCTTTACGGCAGGCACAGTTGGCAATGATGCGGGGTGAATTGGCGTTTGCCGATGGCACCCTCTATGGTTTTGATGGTAACTCTTTGGCTCACTTCCCAGAGCTTGAATACCATGGACGTTGGAATTTTAAACATCCCTTTTACTGGTCTACCTATACCTTGGTGGGAAGTCCCTGGTAGAGAACGCTTTAATATCTAGACACAAAGTATTGCCCTTAATCTTCCTATGGAGGTATTTACTATGGGTGGGATATTAATAAACTTAAGATATCGGATTCATTGATGGGGATAGAGTGAGTTCCAAACCTGAAGACGGGTGATAAATACAGTAGCGATCGCGACCAGTTTGTTTAGCCTTGTAGAGAGCCTGGTCCGCAGTCGAAATTAATGTGTCAGGTGATGAATCAGCATAGGGAAAAATCCTTGACACCCCCAAACTCAATGTGACCCATTTACTCACCGATGACCCCTCGTGAGGTAAGGCCAGTTCCCGAACTGTGGTCAGAATTATCTCTGCAATCTGCTCAGCCCCTTTTAGATCACTGTAAGGCAATACAATAGCAAACTCTTCTCCGCCAAATCGAGCTGCTAAATCCGTAGGGCGATTGAGGACTTGGTCCAGGGCTTGAGCCACCTGCTTAAGGCAAGCGTCCCCCGACTGATGACCGTAAATATCATTATAACTTTTGAATAAGTCTACATCAGCTAAAATCAAGGCTAACGGTTGCTGTGCCTGAGATAATATCTGCCACTGCTGTAATAGGTAGTCATCAAAATAGCGACGGTTTGCAATTTCTGTTAAGCCATCCAAAAAGGCTAAACGTTTTAGCTCTTGATTGGCTTTTTCCAGTGCTCTGGTACGCTCAGCTACCTTTATTTCAAGCGCTTGAGAGTAGACCGTCAATTGCTGTTGAACTTTTTCTAAATGAACTAACGTCTGGGCCAGTTCCTGACGTTGTTGATCAATGGTGATTACGTCTCGATAGGAACGCAGGGCTGTAATAACTGTGGTCAATAACCGTTTACGGGTAAGTTCTACCTTGAGAGTGTAATCATTAATATCGTAATTGAGAATTACTGATTCCTCTGGAGCCTCCCCAGGATGACCAGTACGTAGTATGATGCGAACTTTGTGGTTATTTAATTCTTCACGAATATATTGAACTACATTGAGGCCAGCATCATGGGTTTCCATGACCACATCTAGCAAAACAAACGCCGTTTCTGAATGATGCTCTGATAATAGTTGCTTGCCTTCTTCCCCAGAGTAAGCTGACAGAAATTTAAGAGGCTTACCTTCAAATGCAAAGTTATTCAAGGCCAACTGGGTTGCCTGATGCACGGCGGGTTCATCGTCAACAATCACCACCGTCCAGGTAGCCGTTTCCAAAGCATCTTCGCAATCGAGCGTAGCATCCTCTAAAAGGAAGTCCTCATCCTCAACAAACATTAACTCATCATGGGCATTTAATTCTGATAAGTCATTGGGGTTTGACATGGATACGAACGTAATATCTAAGCAAGGTAAACCTTGTTTTTCGTCGGGTGGATACGGTGCTAACGTTAGGAAATCATACTTAAGTTCTATTGACTCTTTTTTAGGTTTCCCGAAATTTGACCTGGATCTGCTTTAGTTCTTCTTAAGATGAACTGGTAATTTAATGTCAAATTGAGTTCCTTGATCAGGCTGACTACTTACTGAAATTTGACCCTGAAGATTTTGGGTGACCAGGTTATAGATAATGTGCAATCCTAGCCCCGTCCCCCCACGGTTCCGTGCAGTAGTGAAAAACGGTTCAAAGATTTTTGAAAGATTCTGCTCAGAAATCCCACCGCCATCGTCTTTGTATCGCAGCAGGATGTAATGTTCCTTTGCGCAAACCTCTAAAGTAATATGGCCGTGGTCCCCGTCCCCATAGGCATGGGTAAGGGAGTTGGTGACTAAGTTGGTGACAATTTGAGCAATTGCGCCTGGATAGCTGTTGAGAGTGATGGTGTCATCTCCTACTAGATCGATCTGATGATATGTGTTTTTAAAGTGGGGTGAAAGACTTGTAATTATCTCCATTAAATAGGGTTTTACCAAAAATGTGCGCTGTTCGAGACTGGATTGATCCACAGCCACCTGCTTAAAGCTTTGTACCAGTTGGCCAGCTCGATCTAGATTAATAAACAGTAAAGCGGCACAGTTTTGGGCCACTTTAAGATAATTTTGGAAACGCGATCGCTTCAGCGATCCTTGGGCCATGGCCTTAACTAAATCTTTTGTTTCATCACCCAAGGTAGATGCCAGGGTAATGCTGGTACCAATGGGAGTATTTATTTCGTGGGCCACACCAGCCACTAATGCCCCCAAAGCGGCCATCTTTTCAGCCTCTACTAGCTTAGATTGAGTAAGGGTTAATTCATGCAATGTTTGTTCTAGGTCTTGACCTTTTTTTTCTAGAACACTTTGAGATTCTTGCAGTTCACAAATGATTCGTTTCAAGATAGATTCCTTGTCACGATTAAAATCTTCCAACTTAGCTCGATCTGCCTCGGATCGTTTTAACTGTTTGGCCAGAATCCGATTTTGCTTCTGTAGTTGTCGAATAGTTGTTTCTGCGTCTGTTGATGTCATAGAGCTTGCCGTTTTAGGGTGTTCCTAACAGCAAAGTGGTAAACGTGGTGTTGTGAAAGACCGTAGGACCCCCGTCTCGCAGAGGCGCAAGTTCACCAAAGGTATAGAATCCGCAGATGGGAAGATTTGAATCTAAGCTAGTAGAAATCTCTTGATACTCTTCTTTAGTTCGGGTGCCTAAAATATACCTGCGCCAGGAGCAGGAGAAAAATAAAGCCGCGTCTGGTTGCTTACCTGGATAGTGTTTAAGGGCGTCAGTAAGGGCAGCTTTAGATGCGGAAATAATGGCATCAAGGGAGGCTTCAGTAATTTGAACGGTAGCATCAGTGGGGATATCTCCAGAAACTGTAATGCTGCCAATTTCAGGATCGTGAGTTAGGGAACCACGAAGGAAAAACCTATCCTCACCTGCTGGAAACACGGCTAATGGATAAGCGGCACTGGGAACAAAATTATTGATGTAATAGTGATAAAAATCTAAGGCCGGTTTGCCATCAATTTCATAGATAGTATTTTTATCTGCCTTGGTGATCTGACTCCGCTTACCAATAGGAGTCCAACCACTGGCCACCCCATAGGAAAACACCACATTACCGCCCACCAAAAGGAAAGGAACAGCATCCTGTAAAACTTCTTGATTGAAAAACTGGTAAGTGCATTTCATCTCGGCCTGATCGGCTGTAGCACCGCCTAATATTGGTACAGTCGCACCTAAGGCTGTTTGTAAACCTTGCAAAATATCATCGCCACTTGCCGTCAAGCTTTCAGGGATAGCAATGCAAAATTTGGGGTCTGAGCTAAGCTGAGCCTGGGCATTGACTACGGCTTGGCGGGTAAGTTCTACCGGATTTTGGGAGACATGACGGGCAACTCCAGTTTGAAACTCTACCTCATCAGAGGCTAAGAGCATTAAGGTAACTGAATCTTGCTGGAACTCTAAAACCGAGGAAAGTTCGCCATCGGTGGTTCCGCCAATGAGTTGGAGGTCAGGAAACGTCGCATTGATTTGCTCTAGGATAATGCTGTGCTCAAAGTCAAAGGCGGTTAGTAAAAGCCCTACTTGAGGTGCTTGACCTGCCAGGTCCTGATTACATTGTTCCAGGACTTCCTGAGCGGCTTCCAGGGAGTCTGGATCGTTGCTATGACCAACGGCAATTTTTAGCATGAATCCTACGAACCATTAGACGGCTTTTGCTTAGAATGCCCGTCTTGGCCCTACCCTTGCTGATGAATCAGCTAAAATTGTCTATTCAAAATTTTATTGGGTAATAGAGAGTGCTTATGCTGGACTATTTCTGTACCAATCTGGATTGGCGGCGATACTTTAAAAGTCTACTTAATATAAGTGACTCAGAAAAAACAATAGAAATTAATACGATTGAAGAAAAATGATTTCTTGACATCAGTAGACTTTCTGTAAGATTGCTAATAATCAAAAAAACAAGAAATACTAAAATCCAAGTTTGTTCCCAAGATTGCGTAATGCGCATTAGTAAAACTGCCTTGAAAAACGTTTCCCATAAAATGGCAACAAATATAAAAAGGCCAATAAAACCTAGCTGTAGCCATAAATCTAAAAAGCCGTTATGGGCATTAGGCGCAGCCCAACGTACGGCACGAATAATATAAGCGGACTCTCCGTCTAGGCCATTCCAAAAACCATTATATCCGTAGCCTAACCAGGGGCGTTCAACTATTTTATCAATGGCATAGGGCCATAGATCGGTTCTACCGGTGAGTGTAGTATCTTTGCCAACTGCACCAAGGGTAGTTGCAAAAATCTCAGGCAACCATAATGATAATGAACAGCTAATCAAAATAAATGCAACTAAGAATAATATAAATCGCTTTTTGGGTAAGCAAAAAAAACGACTGCCAATCAATAATGAGGTAACAATTGTAAAATTGATTAGTGCACCACTTGATGCCGACAATATGATAGATATCAACGTTAATCCAAATCCTAGCCAGTATAGCCATCTAGGCTTTTGGGTATTTGCTAAGACCAAAAATACCGTAGAGGCAACAACCATTGTTTGGCCAAAGTTATTTTTGTGTATAAAAATACCCCGCCAGGCACCACTGTGAACCGCAGCCATGATGCCATAATGTGGAAAAAATAGGATAAAGAACCAACTAAATATCAGTACTAGAGCAAAGGTAATGCCAAACAGTCTAAGCTGCTCTCGTAGTGTATAACGACTGGCTAAATAGACTCCCATCAGGGATGTGGCAAGTATTGCAATAGTTCCATTAACTGTTTCAGTGGGTGCTAAGGACCATAGAGTTGAGAAGGGAATTAAGACTAAAAATACTAAAAATTGTTTATTTATCAATAATGTGAAAAGGATCTTTTTCCATCTTAAAACAGCAAGTATAGCTGTAAAAAGATAAATAATTAAATAAAGCTGACTCGAAAGGCTGTAATCAAAGGCATACATGTTTGTTCCATCACCTTCGCTAGCCCCCCCTGTGATCAAAAGTTTGATCATCTCACTGGAATATAAGAAGAGGGCTATGATGGTAAAAAAATATTCAAGAAAAATAATTTTCTTAGTGAAAGAAGAGGATACTTGCTTTATTTGTTGAGATTTTGATTCCTGGCATTCTAGATTAACACTCATGACCTTTAATCAATAGCTCTTTGTATTTTCTATTGGGAGCGTGTTCCAGGAGTTAAAATACTTGCAACTAGAGTGATTGACACACTTAATATTGTTCCTGCTAAAACCCCTAAAGCAATTACTTGCGCTTTTTTACTTGATGCCGATATGGTTGGAACAACAGCAGGTTCGATCAGATGGCTATTGTTGATGGTTTCATCCTGCTGTACTTGAATTTCTTCTAGCCGTCTTAAAAGAGTCTGATAAGTTTCTTGCGTTGTTGATAGCTGCCGTTCTAATGCTCTCTGTTTCTGACCTAGACGGGGTAGGCTTGCAACCCGTTGTTGGTAATTTTTATTGGCTGCATTCAATGTTTCTAGACGCTTAAGTAAACTGTTATAGTTAAGCTCGGTTTCAATATAATTTTCAATTAACCCTAACTGAATCGGGTCAGAGTACAGCATATCGCTAGAAATCTCCATAGGCTCACCCAGTACTGCTTCTACTTCTTGATAGAGTAACTGGGTAATTGAGTCTCTTTCAGTAATTAAACGCTGCATTACTGGACTGTCAGGTTTATATCGAGCCTTTTTGATTTTAATTTCTTGATTAACGCCTTGTAGTTTATCAAGGGCTGACTGTACTGAAGATGCTTCACTCAAACGGCCAATAGCTAATGCTTCTTTGGGGGTGAGTTGTAATTCTGTTTGTAAGTCTTCAGACCTGATGCGGGATTCCTCAATAGCAGCCTGAACTTCAACTATTTCCTGTTGCATCGAATCAAGAGTGCCTACAGCCGTTTTTACTTCCTCATCAATGGAAATAACATTGTTACTTTCCAAAAAAGTACGAAGTTCGGACTCAGCTATTAGTAAATTTTCTTCGACACGGGGTAATTGTTCTGCAATAAATTGTTTAACCTGACGCATTTCTGAGCGCCTACTCTCAAGAGAAGCCTCTTGGTAATTTTCAATCAGTGTATTGATTAACTGTGCAGCAATTTGAGGATCAGAATGCTCATACTTGATTTGAAGAATATCTGTGCCACCAATAATCTCGATCTCAACTTTTTTTCTTAAATCTTTAGTTTCTAGAAGATTGCCACTATTGTCTACAGGCTGAACTTCTTGAATTGTCTTTTGAAGAACAGGTCGCGACAATAATAATTCTGTCTGTGTACTGAGCGGTGTTTGGTCTCCAAGCAACGATCGTAAACCGGCATCTTCGCGCTTAGTTACATCAGATAGGGCTGACGTACTTGCTGCCTTGAATAAAAGCTTTGCATCAGCAATATAAGTATCTTCAAGCCGCGTCGAATAAAATATCGCCCCCAAAATAGGTAGCAAAAATAGGATGCCTGCGAGCCAGGCCGAACGCCTAGCAGCTTGCATCAGTCGATAACGGTCAAGCCAAATATGAATGTCGAGTTCTTCTCGCTCATTCAGAGTATTCTCGTCTGAAAGTTGTTCGTATAAGGACTTAATAGATGTCATGGATAATGTCGGGATTTATTCAGGAAATGGCGTTAAAATAAAAAGTTTAATAATCCCAAAATATTTAATAGCGGTGACGATACTTGCCTGACGTTATCGGATGCCGCTGCTATCGACGAACGTTCTACAATAATTGCGTCACCCTCTTGTAAAATAGGATTGTTATTTTCATTAATCCCCTGGGCTAGATCAACGGTAATTTCTCGCTGGGTGACAGAACCATTAGGATTAAGCCTTACTAGCTTAATGGTTTGTTCGTCAGCCCGTTCATTAAACCCACCTGCGGTCAAAAGCGCCTGGTTAAGAGACGTATTTAAGGGAATTTGCAATGCCCCAGGTGACGCTATTTGACCCACCATATTCACAGTGATTTTATCAGGGGCAAAACTAGAGGAAGATAGCTGAGTAATCTCTTCAAGCGTAATTTCAGAGGCAACAGGAATTAGAATCTGGTCACCATCCCTAAGCACAATATCTTTAGCAGTATCTCCTGACTCAATCAGTTTCCATAGGTCAACGGAAATAGTACCTTCAGATGGTCTTTGAATTTGAATTGCTCTAACATTAGCCGTTCGAGTAATTCCACCAGCAGCCTGAATCGCCTGGGTTAAGGTAGGCCAATAGCGAATTCGTTGTTGGCTAGTATTGCTTTCTCCAGCTTCTGTGCCGATGCGTAGAGTATACCCTCCGGGTCGTTTGACTTCACCGACGATACCCACCTGTAAGGGTCGGGGCTGTAGTATCTCTAACGTAACTAATGGATTGTAGAGATAGGGGTCATATAATGTGGCTATCGTCTGCTCTGCTGATTGGGGCGTTAAGCCAGCGACAGAGACCTTTCCCACCCACGGCAATGTAATTGTGCCATCAACTAAAACAGTTTGTTGAATATTCTGAACTTCAGGAATGTCAAAAATATCAAGCTTAATTTGGTCGCCTGCACCTAATACATAATGATTAGTAAACGATAAGGATGGCAACGAAGATTGATTGGCAAAATCATTACTGGAGTAATGTTGTTCTGAAAAAGAAGACGTTTGAGCGATAACGGTATCAGACAGGACCGAAGAAAACAATAGACTTAAAACACTACCAATTCCTAATGTGATTATTCTCATATTCAATAATCAAATATGTTAATAGCTATAGAGAATGATTTCTTTCTAGAATTTCAGATAATAAGAGAAGTTAAAATTAGAAATTAAAGAAAAATCCTAATTAAAATTTGTCAAACTCGAAAACAATTTAAACCTTTAAATAACTTTTGGATAAATAGTTATTTTTAATAGGAAATGAGATAAATCATGTCTAATTTGCAATGCATCAGGATGAAAAGTCTGTTTTAGACGTAGCCCTTTTTTGATATACAGTAAATAGTCTAAGTTATCAGGAATTTCCAAGAGAACTCAGGAAATCATCTAAATATTCGACATGTTTCGCCAGTCTAAATTAAGCTAATTAATTAAAAACGATAAGTGCATTTAAAAATATTGTTCCCATTCTCAAAAAAATAAATGATAAGTTAAAAAACCTATGAATATCGTTTTATTACATGGGTGAACCATGTATTTTATGGTTTTTTATAGCATTAGCAATTACTAAAAGACTTAGGCAGCAGCAGGTATGCGCGATACAAGTGCCCGAAAATATTTAAGAGATTGCTATGGTTAGCCGTTAATGAATATATGTGATTTTTGCTAGCAATACATGTTGAGATAATAAGCAATTGAAGATATAAGTTTCTATATTAAGTGGGTGAACTCAATCTTTTATAAGATATGAACAAGCCTTTGAACTTCGCGTTTTTTGCCCCCAAACCCCTAATTCTGGGGGCTTTGAGT
>JAHQVZ010000229.1 GCA_019634055.1 Leptolyngbyaceae cyanobacterium MAG.088 | reverse complement strand
ATAATGACCGTGCCATTGTGGTCGGGAGTCCTACATTTGGTAAGGCCCTGGTGCAATCTCTCCATGGTCTTTCTGACGGGTCTGGCATTGCAGTGACTGTGGCCCATTACTATACTCCCAACGGCACTGACATTAGCAGAAAAGGGATTACGCCTGATATTCAGGTAGAGCTTTCCTCCGATGATCGCAGCACTTTATTCAGCAACCCTGAGTTAATGGGCACGGCCCAAGACCCACAATTTATTGAGGCAGTTTCAGCCTTAGAAACAGAAGTTGCTGCAGCTAAACGACGCCAGCAATTATCTAACGTGGGCTCACCAATAATACCGACTCCCCAGTTAGGCAGACTAATAGACATAGAGCGGTAATAAACGTCAACGTTAGGTTTGAGGCCACGTCAACATTAATCGTTGATACTATGGCGAGAAAAGCTATAGATCCGTTGGGTGCTCAGCTGTTCTCCGATAATAGTTGGTGATTGCCAGTTAAAGATTTGACGGTCTAACCCTACCTGTAGGGTGGTGAATGGGTCATTACCATTGGCGATCAGTAGGTCTAACTCTTCTAGATCGGACCATTGGATGAGTTGCTCTAGCAGGGTTGCGATCGCTTGGCGATAAGGGTTATCAGGTTGCTGAAACCAATTGCTAGCAATTGGTTCTGCCAGGCCCAGGTTAACAATTAAGGCCTGAGGGCTGAACAGCGAGACAGCAATAGAGCGCGCTTCTTCCTGAAGTAATAGACCGGCATCGTAGGCCAGCTGACGCAGATGATTTACCTTTTCATAACGCTGCGCTGACGGTAAAGGGTCGGCCCAAAGCAGTGCCAGGGTGCCAAGGTATGACTGCAACAGCAAATGACCTAGTTTTTGAGCCTTTGTAGACAGATAATCTGAATTGTAGGTATTGGCTTCAATTAATAGGGGCAGCCGATCCACCATTTCGAGGCCATACCCCTTAAGGCCCGCAATCTTGCGGGGGTTGTTGGTAATCAGCTTGAACTGATGGACCCCCAAATCGTTCAAAATTTGAGCCCCAATACCGTAGTTACGCTGGTCTGCAGGCAGCCCCAACTTTTCGTTAGCTTCCACGGTGTCAAAGCCCATATCCTGTAGCGAATAGGCTTTAAGTTTATTCACCAGACCAATGCCTCGGCCTTCCTGGCGGAGATAAACCACCACCCCTGAACCTGCGTTCTCAATCATTTTTAGAGCGGTTTGCAATTGCAAACGACAATCGCAGCGCAGCGACCCCAGGGCGTCACCGGTTAAGCATTCTGAATGGACCCGCACCATAACGGGCTTGGTGCCAAAGGCATCTGGCTCACCTTTAACAATCGCCACATGTTCAGAGTTGTCCAATAGATTACGGTAGGCATAGATTTGAAATTTACCAAACTGAGTGGGTAAATCGGCAACGGCCTCCCGTTTAACCAGGCGTTCATGACGCAGGCGATAACTGATCAAGTCGGCAATGTTAATCAGCTTTAGACTATGGGTTTTGGCATAGTCAATCAGTTCTGGCAACCGGGCCATGGAACCATCCGCATTTTGAATTTCACAAATGACGCTGGCAGGGTAAAGCCTGGCCAGCTTAGATAAATCCACCCCTGCTTCTGTATGGCCCGCCCGTTTAAGCACCCCACCTTCCTTGGCCCGCAAAGGAAAAATATGCCCCGGTCGGCGTAAATCTTGCGGTTTGGCCTCGGGATTAATCGCCACCTGAATGGTACGAGCCCGATCTTCTGCCGAAATACCTGTGGTCACCCCCCAGCTAAGGCTAGCGTCTATGCTAATGGTGAACGCCGTTTGCTCATTTTCATCTTCAAACCCGTTGCCGCTAACCATCAAAGGCAGGTCTAGTTCATCCAGGCGAGGGCCAGTCATGGCCAGACAAATCAACCCCCGTGCTTCGACAGCCATAAAGTTGATCATATCGGGCGTGGCAAACTGGGCGGCACACACCACATCGCCTTCATTTTCGCGGTTTTCATCATCCACTACGACAATGGCTTTACCCGCAGCCAAATCTGCCAAGGCTGCATCAACACTGTCAAATTTAAACTCTGCTAGTTTATTGTCTATCACCTGATTAGCATCTGAACTCGGTGATAGCGATGATGGATTAACGTTAGCAACCACGGAACCTTGCCTACTGACTGTCAATTAACTGTCAATAGATTGTAATGTGTTATTCCCTAGATTGCGGAGTCTACTCAGTAGGAGATGCTGGCTGTGAGTTTTGTAGCGGATCAATTAGAACAATAGGATGACGGGTGGGATCCTCTTGACCGCTCTGTTCACGCATGATGCGGCCAAACTGTTCTGGATCAAAATTGTGGCTAAAGTCGTGCCATACGCCATCATGTTCCTTCTCTAAAGAGAGAATAGAATGGTTGAGCAGGTCAAGCTCTGCCTTTTGCTGACGATAGTAAGGGAAAAGTTTAGCAAGGGTGACGGTGGCTACAACCGCTAACAAAATATTGACGGTGAGCTTTACTGTGGACTCTAAAACCAGAGATTGGCGAGCTTTGCCTCTGATAACCATAGGTGCTTTTTGTCGAGCCATTGATACGTATTCCCAACTGCCGGTGCCTAGCTTGCCACATTATGGACCTTGTTTCCATATTTGCACCATAAGTTTGATTTTTTATAGCCGCACACATAGCCGCACACATAGCGCTGCCATAAAAAACAGCCCTAAGCATTGCTTAAGGCTGCGATCACTATTGCTTAAATGCTCAAAAATTGTCTATGTACAAGATACCGAACTGTATTTCAGATATCAAAACCTATAGGTACGTAGTCAAGTTTGAGTACTTGATGAGGTCTACTTATAAAGTTCGGTCCCAAGACGCAAAGCCAGAACACCTGGAATTAAAGCAATCAGAAGAGCGATGATGATTTGCGTGTC
The DNA here is from genome assembly GCA_019634055.1 of Leptolyngbyaceae cyanobacterium MAG.088. Lineage (GTDB taxonomy): Bacteria > Cyanobacteriota > Cyanobacteriia > Phormidesmidales > Phormidesmidaceae > Leptothoe. The sequence continues at coordinate 6,045 of JAHQVZ010000229.1, read as the reverse complement.
AGATAAAGCCATGGAGCGCTAAGTTCCTACTAAATAATGACTACTATGTTCTTATGAAGATTGTTGACTAAAACCGTCACAATCAGCCGCTTCAACGTCAATCTGTTACAGACTTTAACAACTGGACTTTAACAACTGGACTTTAACACCACCTGGTTTGGTGCTTTCTAGCGGTTAGGGGACTGCACAAAAATATACACGCCAGGCAAAGACGGGCAGTGGGCACTACTGGAGCGGAGCGAACTGCATACTGCCTTGGATAAGGGTGATGTCTTATTATTAATTTCTATTTGTAGAGCTTTGTAACTATTCAGGCCACTTACGTTCAAACAAGCCAGTATTTTATCGAAATGTTGCCCACAGTATGATGGTTGAGATGATGTTTTGGGCTTCCTAGGGATGCGATTTGGATGTAATTCAGTGAGCTATGTAGAGAGTCTTCAAATTATCTGAAGAAAGTTATAAACCTGCATTAGAATGTAGTTTTAACAACACGCATTCTAATCATAGATAAGCTATCACTACTAAACGAAACTGCACGATACGAACAGTAACTTTAAAGCTCCCTTGCGGATATTTATTTAAGAAGATCTCTATAAAAGATGAATACAGCTTCCTCTCGTATCGATAGCCAACCTGCAACTGCATCAAACATAAGTCAGCCCCTGGGGGGCGCTTCAACATTTCGGTCGGCGTTAGATCTTAAGCTAACACGGTTACAACGGGACGTGTTACGGATGGGAGCACTGGTTGAAAGCTCCTGTTTATTAGCCAGGGAAGCGCTGTGCGATCGCAATATTGATGCGGCCAAAAAGCTTAAGAAGCATGACAAACAGGTTGACCGACTGTATCGGCAAATTGAGGTAGATTGTGTCAACTTAATTACGCTAGAAGCCCCTGTCACTCAAGATCTACGCTTAGTTAGTGCGCTCATGCAGATGATTCGCGACCTAGAGCGTATAGGCGACTATGCCAAGGATATTGGTGAGGTATCGCTAAAGCTATTTCCATACCCTCCTAACGAGGCCATGGATCAAGTTCAGATTATGCTTGATCGCTGTCGTTCTATGGTGGCCTTGAGCCTACTTTCTCTATCTGAACTAGATGCCGATACGGGGCGAGAACTCAAGGAAAAAGATGACGTTGTCGATGACGATTATGATCGTCTATATGACTTACTGGTAGAAAGCCCGACTGCCGGCAGCGTTGAACCTAATGTTTTAATGGTCCTGGCCATTCGTTATCTAGAGCGTATTGCCGATCATGCTACAAATATTGGGCGACGAGTCGTTTTTGTGGTCACCGGAGAACGCCATTGATCTTTGACCTATGCCAGGATTTTATTCCTGCAGAAAATAAAAGGGATCTGGAAACGGGCGTGGAGTAGGACTTAGTGGAATAGGGCTTAAGATAATTTATTTGAAACATATTTGACAAAATAGTCGCTTTAAGGAAAACTTGTACCGTTCGTATGCTAATTTTCTTGGGCGTGCTCATCTGAGGGCAGCTTAGGTGGCTCGTTATACCGTGTAACGGTAGTTTAGAGTGGTTTTCAGGGATGCGTCTTGGGGGATTGCCCTCGTACCTTGAAGATTTACTGGTTACTAGGCGGTATGGCAGTCATGTTTGCGGTTCGCAGAGCAGCGTTTGTCATTGGCGTTTGGGTTTTGCTAAGGATGCAGCTTTTGGATGTTTTTTAGGAAGCGCCGCGTTCTATCCCAGTCTCTGGCCAAGAAACCAGTGGCATGTTTCACTAAACTCGTAGGATTCATCGCTACATGAATTTTTCAATCGCTTCCCTGTTAGCTAATTTCTCAAACGACAAGCTCGTTACGGCCAAGACCCTTGAAAAAAAGCTTAACTGTTCTGATGACGACCAGACCAGCGATTTAACTATTGCCTTGGATGCCCTTGAACGCATTGGCGTGTTGGAAAAGGAACGGGGCAAATATCGCCGTATGCATGAGGAAGGCGTCATTGAAGGCAAACTGCGCTGTTCTAGTAAGGGCTTTTGTTTTGCGATTCAAGATGAGGAAGAAGCTGACGATATCTATGTAAGAGAGGCCCATCTTAACCATGCCTGGAATGGTGATCGGGTGTTGGTTAAGGTGACCAAAGAAGGGAATCGACGCCGTAGCCCAGAAGGGGAAGTACAGCTGATTTTAGAGCGAGCCAATTCCTCGGTTTTGGCCCGTATTAGAGAATCTGAAACGAACGATAGTTTACAGGCAGTCCCCCTGGATGATCGACTGCTGTTTCAGCTGGACCTAAAAAATCAAGAGGAAGATGAATTAAGTCAAGAAGATTTGCAGGCGGCTATTGACCATCTGGTCCATGTAGAGATTTTGCGTTACCCCATTGGGCAGCATTTACCCCATGGAAAAGTCGCTCAAATTTTAGGCAGTGATGCCGAAGCCGCCGCTGATATTGACATTGTCTACTGCAAACACGATTTACCCCGTGCCTTTCCCGAAGAAGTGATGATGGCGGCGAAGGCGCTGCCCAATCGGGTGCGCAAGGCCGATATTAAAAAGCGTATTGATTTGAGAGATCAACCCACCATTAGTATCGATGCTGATGGGGCTCAGGTGATTGACGATGCCCTTTCATTAGAGCATCTCGATGATGGTAACTGGCTGTTGGGGATTCATGTGGCGGATGTTTCCTATTATGTGCCCTCCAATAGTCCGATCGATCAAGAAGCCTATCGTCGGGGAACATCTGTTTATTTGGCAGATTCACCGGTACCGCTGCTGCCGCCGCCGCTGTCTACATCATTATGTGCGCTGTTGGCAGATAAAGAACGGCTGACAATTTCTGTAATGGTGATTCTCTCTTCGGAAGGAGAGGTGTTGGCCTATGAGGTTCAGCCATCGGTGATTTACAACGATCATCAGCTGAACTATTACGAGGCTCAGGCTATTTTAGAGCGGGATGACAAGGCAGCGCTTGAAGCCCTGTCATTTAAGAAGCGTGATTTGACCAAGTACAAGGATAGCTTTGAGCTGGTTGATCAGCTGTTTGAGGTTAGTAAGCTTCTGCAAGAACAGCGCAATCAGCGGGGGTCCTTTGACCTGAATTTGCCGGATCATGTTTTCCCAGAGGAGGCAGGAGAAGAGCTTTCTCATTATCTCTCTCCTAAGTTTCAACATGATGACGAAGGTGGTCTCGGTGTCATGGTGGTTTCTGACCTGCTACCGGCCCGTCGAATTGTGACCGAATGTATGTTGTTGGCTAATCAGCTAGTGGCTAAACACCTGAAAGAGCTGGGAGTGCCTGCTATTTATCGCCTCCATGGCACGCCTGACCCAGGTGATGTACAAGAGCTGATTAAGTTAGCTAATAATATGGGCTTAGACTTGCATCTAGAAGATGAAGAGTCTGTTGCACCGAAAGACTATCTGGGGTTTGTGCAACAGTTTAGTCAATCTAGGGTGGAAAAAGTACTCACCTATTTGTTGTTGTCTACATTAAAGCCAGCCTCCTATAGTAGTCACCCCGATGGCCATTTTGGTCTGGCCTTAGAAGATGGGTATACCCACTTTGCGTCTCCTGTCAGGCGATACCCTGATTTATTAGTGCATCGGTTGCTGCATGCGATATTTGATGAGGGGCGCGATCGCAAAACAACACGCTCAAAAGATCGGGTTGATTTGCGTAGCAGCAGTAGCCATGGAGAAGTTAACTGGAGCGTACTGCCGCCAGACATACACAACGAATTTGAAGAACGATTTACCCATATCACCACTCACCTGACAGAGCGAGAGCGGTTAGCCCAAGAAGCAGAATCTGATTTGGAAGGATTGAAAAAGGCTGCCTTTATGCAAGCCCATACCGGTGAAGTGTTCCATGGATTAATCACCGGTGTGCAGTCCTATGGCTTCTTTGTGGAACTAGAAGAGTTATTGGTTGAGGGGTTGGTTCACGTCAGTTCACTGAAAGACGACTGGTATGAGTATCGTTCTCGGCAGCAAAAGCTGATGGGGCGCAAAAACCGACAGCAGTACCGCTTGGGCGATCGAGTAGAGGTGCAGGTGAAAAGCGTAGACTACTACCGGCAACAGATTGACCTGGTGGCGGTGGGGGGTGGTAGTGAAGCCATCGACGACGACGATGACGATATGCCCAATGGCGAACCCATGGCTGACGACAACGTCTACGACGACAGCGAAGAGTAGCTATGCCAAATGATGCGCAAGTAGCATCTCGCCCTCTGGTTTTAGGCATTACTGGAGCATCTGGTTTAATCTATGCCGTCCGCGCCCTCAAGCATTTATTAACAGCCGGTTACCAAGTCGATTTAGTGGCTTCTAAGGCTGTGTATATGGTTTGGCAGGCTGAGCAACAGGTACGACTGCCTGGAGATCTAGGGCAACAAACCTTATTTTGGCGTGAGCAAGCTGGGGTGTTAGACGCTGGTGTCTTACGCTGCCATGCCTGGGGTAATGTGGGGGCCACCATTGCCAGTGGTTCGTTTAAGACCCAGGGTATGGTAATCATGCCCTGTAGCATGAGCACGGTGGGTAAACTGGCTGCGGGCTTGAGTTCTGACCTATTAGAGCGGGCGGCAGATGTGCAACTTAAGGAAGGTAAGCCGCTGGTATTGGTGCCCCGTGAAACCCCTTTGAGCTTAATTCATCTACGTAATTTGACGACACTGGCCGAAGCGGGCGCTAAAATTGTGCCAGCGATTCCGGCCTGGTACCATCAGCCCCAAACCATTGATGATCTGGTGGATTTTGTGGTAGCCAGGGCGTTGGATCAGTTGGATATTGACTGTGTGCAGCTAAATCGCTGGCAGGGGCACGGTCAAAAGACTGAGGGTGACGATTAAGCGGTAGATTGGGCATGGCACATCGGATTGTGGGCAACAGGAGAAGAGGTTGATGTTTCAGCTGATTGCATTGCTATTGATTGTGGCCGCTCTGGTCATATTGGTGTTGCAAAATCTGACGCCGGTGATGGGGCTGGTGGTGTTTGGCTCAACCCTGGGGGCGTTGCCGGTGTCGGTGTGGTTGCTGGGTGCGATCGCGATCGGTGTTTTGCTGACGTTGATCATCTATCAGCTGGTGCCTCAAAAAAAGGCCTACCGACCCATCGGTCAGCGGTTGAGCGACCCGGCCCCGGCTCCTGAGCCAACGCGATTTGTCAATGCCCCCGTAGATACGCCAGATAATCGCCCTAGTAATCCGCCTCCATCTGGTCGCTTTCAGCCGCCAGATCGACAAAATCCTTACGATAATAATTGGGAAAACTTTAGAGCCCCAGAACAGTGGGACGATTGGGGACAACAGCGACAACCCGATCAGCCCCCCAGCAGCGATCGGCCTAGACCGCCGCTGGGCGACTCCGTTGGCGATGCTGTTAGGGATATTGAAATGGGCTGGGGCGATGATGATTATGAGTCGTCTGCTAGGTATGCCGCAAGGCAGGAAGCTGACCCGGCAGATATTGGCTGGGATGATGGCGGAACCTACGGTTCAGATCGCGGAGAGCGGCCTAATTATGAGACCCGCACCTACGAAGAAGGCTGGCTCTATGGCAATGATGCCTCTGATAATGCCTCTGATCAGCAGCCTTCTGGTGAGCCAGAAGAACCAAGACCCGACAATCCAGACGAGAGTGTATACGATGCCAACTATCGGGTCATTATTCCGCCCTACGACGGCAAAGATAGTTAACGCCCTAACCCCCTACGATGGATTTGATTCTTTAGGAAACGAACATTCAACGGTGATTTTAAGATTACATTCAGCGCTGCCCTTGGTGACATAGGGGATGCCGCCTTCGCCAGCGACTGTGATGCCAAATTCTAGGGTGACTTTGTCTATATTGGCGGTGGCCATACCTTTGAAGGCGTTGAGGGTGTGGGCGGTGTAGGTGCGGATGGTGCCCTGCATAGCCTGAAAGTTACGGATGGCTTGTTCGGCAGGGCCTTTGGATACGCGGGTGGTTTCTGTGGATGCAGGGACTGGTGGAGCGGTAACGGTTTCTTCGGCTTCGATGTAGATGATGGTACCGTCGTCGAGTTGGAGGGGGGCGAGT
>JAHQVZ010000028.1 GCA_019634055.1 Leptolyngbyaceae cyanobacterium MAG.088 | reverse complement strand
CCCACCATTATCTTGCCAGTGTTAAAACTCTCCAAGCGCAGCCATTGCCACAAGGATGGACCGGGGTTTGGAAATTGGCTAAGAAATAGAGTGCTATGACAAGACCGATATTTGCTGAGCCGCTGTTTTGGGATGCTATTGATGAATTGTTATCGTTTTGTATTTAGCAGTTTGTGTTTAATGGTTTGTATTCAACAGTTTGTATCTAACGGTTTGTATTGTGTAAAGGGGAAAGGAGCGTATCGTGAATAAATATCGTCTTCCCCATATTCCTGTTGGGGTGAAAATTTATACCCTGGCCAGTAGTATGCTCTTGCTGCTCGGTGGAGTCGCCGCAGTCAATGCCTATCAGATCAAGCAAGTCGATCGCAAACTCTCTGATTTAACGACCTACACACTCGTGTTACGGCAGAAAGTGACAACGGTAAATACCCATGCCCTGCGTCAAGAAATTTATTTTGAGAAAGCGCTACGGCAGGTCGCAACGGTGCCGAATGCCCCTGAAAAAGAGGCTTTAGCACTCACTGAATTAACCTCATTAGGGCAGGAAGTAGATCAGCTTATTGACGATGCGATCGCCCTAGCTAACAAAGCAACCAAGCAATCCTATGATCCTGAAAATATCGCTCATTTTTCCCGTTTAGAACCCATTCTCAATATCCTCGAAGAAGATCATCAGGACTTTCAGGAGCAGGCTATCAAGATTCTCAATCTTGAAGAGCTTGATAAGCTAGACGATATTGTTTTACTAGAACAGGAGCTAGATCGTCGAGAGCAGCGATTTAACCAACGAATTTATGCTGTTCTCCAAAATCTTCAGCGATTTAACGAAAACGTCACGCAACAAATTAACCAGCATGAGCAAGAATTGTTGCAATGGAATCTCTTGTTGACGGGGATTGCAACCAGTTTAGGCTTAACCCTTGCAGTCGCTATTACAACCTACTTGGTTCGTCCGATAAAACAACTCGTCAATACAGCAAAAGCAGTAGAAAAAGGGGATTTAGCGGGCTCTGCAAAAGTGAATAGTCGCGATGAAGTGGAGACCTTAGCTGTTTCTTTTAACACCATGCTAGAGGGCGTCCGCCAAAAAGACTATTTACAGAAAACCTTTGGTCAATACCTAGACCCTCGCATTGTTGAAACCCTGCTAGATCCACAAAATGATTGCTCGGTAGAAAAAGGCGGGCAACGTGCGACGATGACTATCTTTTTCTCCGACCTGGCAAAATTTAGCACGGTGAGTGAAACCTTAACCCCAAATCGGTTAGTAGAGTTGATTAACCAGTACTTCACCTTGGCCACCGCCCCGATCACCGAATTTCAAGGGGTTATTGATAAATTCATTGGCGATGCGATTGTTGCTTTTTGGGGACCACCATTTGTCAGTCCTGAGGAACAGGCAAAATTGGCCTGCTATGCGGCCCTGGCCCAAACCAGTCAGTTGAGAAAGTTGCAGCAAATGCTGCCGGATTTGATGGGTCTTCGCAAAGGGCTGCCCCAATTGGGCCTGCGGGTAGGGTTAGATACGGGCGAAGTGGTGGTCGGCAATGTAGGGACTGAGCAAGCAAAGTCTTACACCACCATGGGCAATGCCGTCCGGGTGGCAGAACAGTTAGAAGGGCTCAACAAACGCTATGGCACCACTATTTTAATCACCGAACGAACCCGGGCCTTAGCAGGACCCTCTGTTGCGACGCGGGAAGTAGATGCTATTCCCATGGGTAAGACGCCGATTGGTAAGGAGCAGACCTTAATGCCCATTTATGAATTGCTGGACTATAGCAGTACGCTAGCACCGGCGATCGCACAACTCTGCGATACCTTTGCCCAAGGGCTCCAAGCCTACCGTCAGCAGCACTGGGAATTGGCACAAGCAAAATTTGAGGCCTGTTTAAAACTCCAGGAAAATGATGGGCCGTCTATTTTTTACCTGAGCGAGATAAGAAAACGGTCTCCAGCACAGTCTGCTACAAAGGGTTGTGGTGCGACAAAGAGTCTTAAAACAGCCGAGAACAGCTCGTAATCGTGTCAGAACAATCTTCTCTTATTCTGAGGTGTTTTCTTTGAGAATATAGCCTACGCTGCGAACGGTGTGGATGAGGCGAGGTGCTTGATTAGCCTCTAGCTTGCGCCGTAGGTAACGAATGTATACCTCAATAATATTAGAGCTACCCACATAGTCATAGCCCCACACATTTTCTAAAATTTGCGTGCGGGTTAGCACCTGAAAGTAGTGGTCCATGAGATACTCCAGCAGGTCGAACTCTTTGGCCGTGAGTTTAATGGGGCGATCGCGCCGAAAGACTTCCCTCGTTTTGCGGTTCAGCAAAACATCAGCACAGCGTAAGATGGAGTTTTGCTCCAGGTTGGGCGTGCGACGCTTCAAGTTGGACTGAACACGAGCAATGAATTCTTCATTGGCAAAGGGGGTAGAAATGCAGTCATTCGCGCCCGCTTGGAGTCCGGCAATTCTCTGGGCAGCATCATTCGCCTGCGTGATTAAAATAATGGGCTCTTCGCTGTGGTTAAGCCGGAGGCGATCGCAAATTTCTAACCCTGTGAGCCGAGGCGGTGACCAATCGACAATGACTAAGTCCGGACTTAGCCGTTTCGCTGCGAGGAGCCCCCGCAGCCCATCATGAATAAGGCTGACCTGAAATCCAACAGATTGCAGCTCGAGTTGAAGGAGCTCTGCAAGTTCTAGTTCTCCTGAAATAATCATGATGTGCCGGACTTTATCGGCTGGTGTGTTCTGCCTGGGGCCAGGCACTTGATCAGGAGGGGGGGCCATATTCAAAACCTCCTTGTGGCTATTATGATCAGCTAATTTATGATGAGACAGGCATGAGTAGTTCATGAGAATAAGCTGAATCTGGCTATAAAGGTCATCTTGGCAGTTCTCAGAAAGGAACGGGGCAGTGGTAGATACGAACTTAAGCGATAACTTAAGCGGTAAGAACGTCAGAAAGCGGTGACTAATCAAGGTGACTAATCAAGGTGGCTAATCAATCAGTCCGGCTTGGCGAGCAGCCTGGGCAATTTGTACCCTTAGGTCCCTATCCGGATCGTCAAATACTTCTAAGGCATCTTGAATGTGGAGCCAGTAGCTACGAATGGTGCGGGTACTGACGCCCATCCGCTGTGCGATCGCCCTATCCGATAGGCCTTCTTGAAATTTGAGGGTAAGCAGGGTGAGCCATTGGGGCTTTAATTCACTGCGCGATCGCACCTCTGGCGGCAAAAACATTGATCCACGCAGAGCCAGATCAATCAGCTTCAAGAGTTTAGGAATCGGTTGGGTTTTATCAATGGCCGTAAACCCAGCGGGATAATGATAAATCGCATCTTTGAGGCGAACCAAGGGCTTTACACTATCGCCCAAGACAACAATGTGGGGAGGCAGCTCAGTTTCCATGATTGTTTTCAACAGATTTAGGCCTGATTCGGCGCGTGCCCGCTGACCCACGATGTCTGGCAGCTCTAAATCTAAAACAACCAGGTCAAGATTGTGTTGTTCTATCTGGTGTCTGGCTTTTTTACAGTCCTGTGCTGCAATGAGCACAACGTCTGGATAGGTCGCCCGTAGGAGCGGTACCAGGCATTGCAATACGGCATCGTGATCATCCACCACTAAAAAGATAGGTGCTTCTACCGCTGAATCGGTTTCCGAGGCAGTCTGATTAGGCTGAGTGACGATTGTTCGCCAATTAATTTGATCAGTCCACATAGCTGATAGCGCGTTTAACACGGCGGTGAAAGGAATGCAGAAAATGAAATGCGGATCCTATGCTTGGCTTGTTAATTAAGATGGCTCTTAAGATCGCCCTTAAGACTGCATCTAGGATTGTCGTTAGACTCACCCCAATACCAAAGTGTTTTTGGCAGAATAGAGAAAATCAAGGCGTATTGTTGAAGAATGCAATTAGGAGGAGATATGGTTCGAAAAAATCCAGAAGCAGATAAGCTAGACCTGTCTCCTAATGTGGTTGTAACAGGTTCGGAAGCCCCAGACTCGGAAGTCCCAGACTCAGATCCGGTGTTGGCAGATCCATCATTGGCTGCAACCCCACAGTCGTTAAAGTCTTATTATTCGAAGGCTGAAGTGATCGCCATTGAGACGGCGAATTGCCTGGAACAAGCGCTCGATGAGTATGAGTCGTCTGTTTTAAAGCGTCACTTACCTGGTCTTGTATTGGTTGTTCTAAGGTCAGTGTGTTCGGTGTCTGATGAGAAAATATTGCAGTTATTCACTAGGTTGATGCATAGCCCGTCAGTGCCTGAGCTTTTACCAAATCAGGCGTTACCTCATATTGTTCTATTAGCTCCTGACTTATCGCCACTGCGACAAATCATCTGCGCCATCAATGCCTACGAAGGCGGCTTCGTGGCTTTGTGCCATCCTTGCCAGTTGGCAGAGGTTGTAGCGCATGTCCCATTAGCTCGGGCGGGACTGGTGCATTTCCCTGAGGAGATGACACATGGGTTTGATCGGACTTGGTTGGAAGTTTTAAAGTTGAAATTTGAGGAGGGACTTTCAGATGGCGCGATCGCTCGGCGGCTAGGTGTTAGCGATCGCGCTATCTGCCACTATTGGCGACGTATTCAGCGGGCCTTGAATGTGAGTGATGACCCTGATAAAGACCAGCATATTCAAATAGAACAGGCCGCCCGTGAAGCTGAGCTGATTTATAACAAAGTTGTCAGCCTAAAAAAGGCATCATTTGCAGCCAAAAAAGAAGGCTCAGGGGGCAAGATGACTTCGGCAAAAGTGGTCTCTTAGTAGAGTGAAGTCTGGGTAGCTAGTGGCTTCTCAGTCCATTCCCAGCCCATTGCCGAAAAAATTGTTTTTAAAAACGATCTAGCGAAAGAGTTTAGGTGCTTTGTTGTATAAATTGGCATGGGCACAATCGGCCATTTCCAAGGAGAGCCCTAATGCCTGAAACACGCGCTCTATGGAGGCTTTATCCACTCCTTGCTGCTGCCGTAGAATTTTGCGGACAGTCATTTGGTGAATCCCTTCCGCTTCGGTGAGTCGAACCCTGTCCGAAATGGTTCGAGCATTTTGTCGTATACAAGTTTGTTTTTCTATGGTCGATAGCTGCTGTTGTAGTTTATCGACGCCTTGATAGGTTAAAACGTACCCTCGATAGCGCTTGGGTGTGCTGCAAGCTTTTGCCATGGCTTTTTCCTTATGACACGTTAACAGTGGTATACCGGCTTAAAACCTCATAATCGTGAGGTAAGGGTGCCGATTTGTCACGGGTTTACTCAGAAGCTGACCTTCCAGATTTGGAAGATAGAGACCCGATTGTTTTCAGTTTGGTAGATTGCAGTCTGATAGATTGCTAGATTGCAATCTGATAGATTACAGATTGGCTGATTGTCGTTTGGTTGTTTAGATCTGCTCACCCAAAGGGTTTTCAATCTGTTGTATCCAAATTATCAATTGTTGTTGAAATGAGCAGCTAATGCTTTCTACCGTTACGCTTTCAACAGCATTGTCGAAAAGCGGTCTTGAAACTACCTTGCCTGGTGGCGGAGTCGTGCTTGTATTCTGAACACTGTGTTGCATAGTAAGTACCTTGAGAGAGGGGTGTCATTTCAGTCATCACCATCATCAGATGAGATTGAAATCACGGGTAAGCATCAAGCGATAGCTTCGCTGGTGTTCCTTACAGGTATTACTGTATTGCTCGCGGAGAATTCTAGACTGAATGGACGCTTAGAATCCAATGACAGGCCTATGATGGAATTGCTTAGAATCTGCTGATAGCGAATGCTTTAATACTTGAGACTGGGCCTTGACCAGCACCTTATGCTGCGATTACAGACTGCTTCAACTAAACTGTTGGGTGCCAGATTTTCAGGGCTAACGTGCCTCAGCCTAATACCCAGCGCGTTGCACAAAATCACTAGGCAACGGCAGATCTCGGTCTAGGCACTGGCAGTCCGTCTTTTTCAAGCATAAGCTGGAGCACTTTTTCACCGTTCCTGGCAGCTTCTTCGTAACTATTGCCATGAGTACGGTAGATTTGCTCTGGAAACTCAGGAAAATGCACCAAATAGCAATCATCCTCATCGGACCAAACGATGACCATTTGATATCGAAACGTATTCACTATTCTGCGCCTCCGTTCTGTATCACTACTTCAAAGCCTCATTCAACGTCTCACTGGGTCGCATTACCTTACTGGCCTGCTCTGCATTGGGCAAATAGTACCCCTCAATATCTACAGCCTTTCCCTGGGTCGCATTCAGCTCGGCAATAATGGTAGCCTCCCCCTCACTGAGCTTTTGAGCAAGTGTCTCAAACTGAGCCTTGAGTTCCGCATCCTGGGTTTGATCAGCTAAGGCCTGCGCCCAGTACATGGCTAAGTAAAAGTGGCTTCCCCGGTTATCTAGCTCATGAACCTTCCGAGAAGGTGACTTGTCAGTATCTAAGAGCTGGCTAGTCGCGTTATTGAGGGCTTCTGCCAAAATGACCGCACGGTCGTTACTCGTTTTACGGCCTAGCTCTTCTAGGGTGACGGCCAGGGCTAAAAACTCGCCTAAGGAGTCCCAGCGCAGGTGCCCCTCAGTAACAAACTGTTGCACATGCTTGGGTGCAGAGCCACCAGCGCCGGTTTCAAACAGGCCACCACCTGCGAGCAAGGGTACGATGGAGAGCATTTTGGCGCTAGTGCCCAGCTCAAGGATGGGGAAGAGATCGGTTAAATAGTCGCGGAGGACGTTGCCTGTGACTGAAATAACATCATTTCCGGCTTTAATTTGCTCGCAGGTGAAGCGCATGGCCTCAACGGGCGGCAATATCTGAATATTTAGCCCAGTGGTGTCGTAGTTGGGGAGGTACTGCTTCACCTTGGCGATAATTTGGGCGTCGTGGGCGCGGTTTTCATCCAGCCAGAAAACGGTCGGTGAGCCAGTTGCTTTGGCTCGGGTAACGGCCAGCTTAACCCAGTCTTGAATGGGTACGTCTTTGGTTTGGCACATGCGCCAGAGGTCGCCGGATTCTACGCTATGTTCCATCAGCGTTTTGCCTACGCCATCGACCACGCGGACCTTGCCAGCGGCTGAGCCAATATCGGGTATTTCAAACGTTTTGTCGTGGGAGCCATATTCTTCGGCTTTTTTGGCCATCAGGCCGACGTTGGCCACACTGCCCATGGTGGTGACATCAAAGGCACCATTGGCTTTGCAGAAGTCTATGCAGGCCTGGTACATGGTGGCGTAGCACCGATCGGGAATCATCGCCTTGGTGTCATGGGGCTGGCCATCTGCGCCCCACATTTGACCTGAGGTACGAATGGCGGCGGCCATGGAGGCATCAATAATCACGTCGCT
>JAHQVZ010000027.1 GCA_019634055.1 Leptolyngbyaceae cyanobacterium MAG.088 | reverse complement strand
TTTAGTTTTTATCCAGGCAACGGTGGTATCTACTAATCATTTAGCCCCCGCATCTATCGTTCCCCTAGACCTGGCACAGTTCTGTGCTGAGATGCCCATGCCGGTCATTTTGGGGAACTGTGTCACCTACGAAGTCACCCTTGACTTAATGAGAGCAGGAGCGGCCGGAATATTAGTGGGTATCGGTCCCGGAGCAGCCTGTACATCAAGAGGGGTATTGGGCGTGGGCGTTCCTCAAGCTACAGCCGTTTCTGACTGTGCGGCAGCTCGCGATGACTATCACCATGAAACAGGACAGTATGTACCAGTTATTGCTGATGGAGGGTTAATAACCGGAGGTGATATATGCAAATCCATCGCCTCCGGAGCTGATGCTGTAATGATTGGCTCTCCCTTCGCCAGAGCAGCTGAAGCGCCTGGACGAGGGTTTCATTGGGGCATGGCCACCCCCAGCCCTGTGTTACCCAGAGGCACCCGTATTCAAGTAGGCACCACAGGCAGCCTAAAGCAAATTTTACGGGGACCAGCCCAGCTTGACGATGGCACCCACAACCTACTGGGAGCCTTAAAGACCAGCATGGGGACCCTGGGCGCAAAAGATTTAAAGGGGATGCAAGATGTAGATATCGTCATTGCCCCTTCATTACTCACCGAAGGCAAGGTTTATCAAAAAGCTCAACAGTTAGGTATGGGCAAATAGGCATAGTCAGCAGATTAGGTTTTGAGCAAGCTAATCTGCTGACTATTTAAAGCTATTTGCGGATTATTTATCTGAGCTATTTGCAGCATAAATTCTCAACAAAAGTATATTTTACCAATACATAATTTAATCGTTCTCATACTCAGCATCACTGCCTCACTATGGCCAAGTGTTGTATCTCTTATTTTTTACTCCGATTACAATAAAACAAAACTTAAAATCCCCGTCACACCTTTGTTGCAGGGGATGGCAAAAGCTGAGACTTGACCTACAATAGTACTGAAAGCGGAGACGGAAGTTTCCGTTCACTCCTCACACCACACTCCGCCTAAACCTATTTGGTTTAGGCGGTTCCTATATGGATAAAATTTGATATTTAGAAATGTTTGTATGAGTGTAAATGAACAGGATTAAAGTTGACTCGCAAGGGCAATCGTAAAGTTTTTTCAGTCCATTGAAGTGGTCATAAAGGGGTATTCTTAAGGTTGATTTTTCCAATACTGATATGAGTCACAGGCCAAAATCAGCTATGGTAAGAATCTGATATTTGTCGACAAGGAATATAGGGATGTCAGCCGCACAAGTCACAGATTCGACATTCGAACAAGAAGTTCTCAAAAGTGAGCTACCGGTGCTTGTAGACTTCTGGGCCCCTTGGTGTGGCCCTTGCAGGATGGTTGCCCCCGTAGTGGATGAGATTTCTGAACAGTACGATGGCAAGGTAAAAGTTGTTAAGGTCAATACGGATGATAATCCTAAGGTTGCTAGTCAGTACGGCATCCGTAGTATTCCTACGTTGATGATATTCAAGGATGGTCAACGTGTTGATATGGTAGTTGGCGCTGTACCAAAGACCACATTAGCCAACACTCTTGAGAAATATCTGTAGGTGTTAAGGGACTCGTAAACTTAGCTCAATTAGTTTTTTGGCCTTGAGAAATTCCAAAAGTTATGCATTAGTGAGTCTATCCGTCAACTTGTAATTTTTTAAGGGTTCTAGCAACGCGTTGCTAGAACCCTTAGTTTTCTCGATAAGAGAGAAACTTACGCTGATGATTATTGGTGTAATAACGCAGACTGACATACGCCTGTGCTGCTCTGAGTGCAAAGCTATAGTGAATTTGGCGCACAATTATTTATTAAGAATAGAAAAGCACTCTCAACGTATTGAGTCAAAACCAATATAAAAACAAACATCTTACTGGATGAAATCATTGCTATACAATGGAAAATCCAGGCTCTCTGAGCTAACGATTAAGAATCTTCACTAACTCGTGTTTTATGGTCACCTCTACAACAAAATTACCAACTCACTTACAAGAGAAGATTTCTGAAATTGTTACCCAATTGCCCTCTATGGAACATGGGGCCGTCATTCAACAGATTTTAGAAACCCTCGTAAGAATGATTGGACGAGAGGCTGATCGCTTAGATTGGAAGATTTTGAACAATACATTGCAGGATATGGAACTGGGTTTCCAGGGCTTCTATCCTCACCGTCATACTCGTAAGATTGCTATTTTTGGATCTGCTCGTACCCCTAGTCATCATCCAGACTATCAATTAGCCAAAACATTTGCCCAGCGCGCTGCTAAACAGGGGTTTATGATCATGACAGGGGCTGGCCCAGGCATTATGGAAGCTGGCAATGAAGGTGCTGGTGTTGAGCATTCCTTCGGTTTAAATATTCAACTGCCTTTTGAGCAGGGGTCAAATCCCATTATGGAAAACGATCCGAAACTGCTCACATTCAAATACTTTTTTACACGCAAACTGTTTTTCTTAAGAGAGTGTGATGCTCTAGCAGTATTTCCAGGAGGGTTTGGCACTCAGGATGAAGCTTTTGAATCGCTAACGCTGGTGCAGACAGGTAAAGCTGAACCAATGCCAATTGTGTTGATTGATCATCCTGGTGGCAACTATTGGGAAGGTTGGAATACCTATGTTCATGAACATCTAATGGCCAATCGTCTGATTAGTCCTGATGATCCTAGCCTCTATGTCATGACTGATAATATTGACGATGCCTGGAATGAAATTACAAATTATTATCGGGTATTTCATTCCAGTCGATATGTTGATGAACGCTTAGTCTTACGACTTAATTCATGCCTAAGAGCTGGGGCTTTAGAAGAATTGAATACAACCTTCGGCGATATCGTAACCACTGGAAAAATTGAGATGACAGATGCTCTACCAGAGGAACAGAGTGATGAAACCGCCCAACTGCCCCGCATAGTATTTCAGTTTAATCATCGTGACTTTGGCCGACTACAACAGCTCATTCGTAAACTCAATACCCTAGGCGAACCTTGTGAAGCCACTGAGCACCCAGAGCATAAGTAAAAAGGAATAAGCATAGATAAAACAGACCATCACCAGGTGCTTAGAACTCTCGTTGGATATGGATAAGAATGCCGCGTGCGATCGCATCTGCCATATCACTACGCCATTCTGGATCCCGCAGGTTGTGAATATCCTCTGCTCCAGTGACAAACCCAACCTCAACTAAGATCGCGGGCATTGAGGTACGTCGGAGCACATAAAAGCGAGCCTGTCGCACACGCCGATCGGACATACCCATAGCCCGTAGGACCACATCATGTACCGTGCGAGCAAAGCGAGCCCCTGCGCTGGAGTAATAGTAAGTCTCTAACCCATTCACATCAGGCCGGCTGAGATTAATGGCATTGGCATGGATACTGACAAATAGATCCGCGTCAGCACGCTCAGCAATCTGGACGCGAGGATCTAGACCTAATTCAATATCGCGGTTACGGGTCATGACCACATCGACCCCTTGCTCTCGAAGAATAGAAGCTACCTGCTGGGCAATGGGAAAAATCACCTGTTTTTCTTGAAGACCGCCAATGCCTACAGCACCAGGATCACGTCCGCCATGACCCGGATCAATGGCAACCACAAGACGCCCCTGACGAACCCGAGGTAACTCAGGGGGCAAGGTCACCTCAGGTGGTGGACGGTTAGCCGTTCTATCGGGTCTATCCCTTGAAGGACGACTACCAATGGGTTCAGAGGGTTCTGGAATACTATTATTGTTAGGGGCACTGTCAGGAACGTTGCGAATCGCAACCCCGTCGGGAAGTACAGTAATCCCTCGCAGACTATCGCTAATTTCAGTCACAATCGTCCGCCAGTCAGGACTATCATCCCCCAGCGTCATCTTAATTAAAACCGTTGAATCATCCTGAGAGACGTCCCAGCTTTCGACACTGTAGCGATTATCTGGCAAAGAAGTCGACGTTAAGCCAGGTGCAATGGAACTATCGGACAGTTCTAAGGTGATTGATCGCTCTGGATCACGACGACGAGGACGAGAACGTCGAAGCTCTACCTCTGGAGCAGGACCCGATAATCGAATAAAAAAGCCATCAGACGTTGCCACAATACTCTGAACCTGAGTGTCCTGATTCTCAACATTCGAAGTAGTATCAGCTGTCGTCTGATTATCTACCTGATTAGGGGCAACGGGTCGTTCAGCTACCTGGCTGACCGGTTCTCCATCGGTCGTTAACAGCTCCGGTAACTGCACAAACCATCGACGACTGGTCTCGCCTATCACCTTAACTTGTTGTGGATCTAAGCTATAGCCAGGGGCTAGTTCGATCACTATTCGAGTTGTTTGATCATCGAGTTGGCCAACTCGAACCTCTTGCAATCCTTCCTGCAGTTGTTGTTGAGTAGCTGAACTTGTCACCTGAGTGTCAGGCAAATCAATTACTAAACGTGTGGGGTTAAAAATTAACTGAGCCGTTGGACGAACCTGAGTATCAGTCGTAAAGGTCAGACGACTTTGCTGTTGATCAAAACGCCAGAACTGAAGATTAGCCGCATTAGCCGGCAAAGCAATCAAAACAGCCCCTAAAATGCCAATCGCCCCAGAGATAAGTCCGGAGGACATTTCACGAGTGACTACCTTACTAGCCAGTGAAGAATTCCAATGCACAGCTTCAGTTCCTTTTAACAGTGATGATCCTAAGATCATTAAGCACCTGGGCCAATCTAGGATCAATGTCGCAAGACAAGATTAACCGCATTTGTACAATGTTTAAGATATCGAACATCAAAAATTGTACGGTTTAGAGATTGTCCCTTTCTTTGATTCACCTAACTTTTGTGGTTTCAGACAAGATCACCAAGGTACTTACTTAGCGCACAACAAAGCCGAGCTCGCCGTTAGAGTACCCTTATCAAAATAAATTCATACAAGCTGCCACCACAAATACGTTGCTGAGAGAACAGACTGAGGACTACCGCGATTCCATGGCATCTAAACTTTTAGGGACCGCTGCGGTAAGAACTTCATGGCTTGCCTGGGTGATCAATACATCGTCCTCAATCCGGATACCAATGCCACGCCAGCGTTGCTCAACATCAGGCTGACCTTCCTCTGGCTCGTAGTTTGGAGCGATGTAAATACCAGGTTCCACCGTTACCACATTACCCGTTGCAAATGGTTGCCAGGTTTTATCAGGGTTACGGAGGGTCCCACTGTCGTGAACATCTAACCCCAAAAAGTGACCAGTACCATGCATAAAGAAAGCCTTGTGCTTCTTCTCTTCGATTAACGTATCCACGTTGCCTTTAAGTAATCCCAAATCCACTAGCCCCTCAGTAATGACCCGAGTTGCTGCGTCATGGAAATCGTTAAATGGGCGTCCAGGACGAACAGCGTCGATAGCCTGTAGTTGAGCTTCTAATACGAGTTCATAGAGAATGCGTTGCTCGGACGTAAACCGTGCACCAACAGGAAACGTGCGCGTAATGTCGGCATTATAGTAGCCATAGGAGCAACCTGCGTCAATTAAGAGCAGGTCATCTGCTTCCATTTGGCGATCGTTTTCAATGTAATGCAAAATACAGGCATTGGCACCAGAGGCGACAATCGAAGGATAGGCAGGCCCCAAGGCTCCTTCTAACCGAAAAATATGCTCCATTTCTGCCTGGATTTCGTATTCATACCGGCCAGGCTGGGTAATGGCCATGGCATGGTTATGGGCCTTGGCAGATATCGCAATGGCCTTGCGCATTTGCTCTAATTCGCTAGCGTTTTTAATCCGGCGAAACTGCTGCATCAAAAGCCGCCCATCTTCAATGGCAATCGGCCCGCGCCCACGCTTTGGATATTTTGCTAGTAGGCGTTGCCATAAGGCTAAAATATGCTGATCTAAGCGCCCATCGTCACCAAAGTGGTAATAGAGCCGGTCCGCATTTTCAACATATTGCGGTAGCTTTTCAGCTAGTTCCTCAATTGGATAGGCAGCCTGAGCACCGTATTTTTCTTTAGCTAACTCCACCCCTGTGCGATAGCCAGACCAGGTTTCTTTTTCCTTATTCTTAGGACGCACAAACAGAACAAATTGATGTTCTTCATGGTGAGGGGCCAGAACTGCGATCGCATCCGGCTCGTTAAACCCTGTCAAATAGAAAAAGTCGCTGTTTTGCCGAAACGGATGCTCCACGTCGTTATGCATGACCGCTGTGGGAGCACTGCCAAAAATAGCTGTGCCTTGCCCAATAGACGTCATCACAGCCTGTCTTCGCTGTTGATATTCCTGCGTAATTGTCATGGGGCCAATTGCACTGTTAAGAAACCACCTTAATTCGCATACCGCTTGCTGGCAGGCTACCACTTTGGACCGTTAAGGTACTGCCCACCCGATCAACGGGCGTCCCCGCCATCAGACTGAGAAATTCATCCACAGCCTCTAATTCACAACTAGCGCTAGCAGCCGTTGTCCGATACTGAGTTGGAATAACGACTTTAGGCTGCAAACTCTGAACAGCCTCAACCGCTTCTGCAGGATTATAGGCCTTTGGTCCACCGCCAACAGGTACAAGGAGTACATCTGGCCGACCAATCAAAATCTTATCCTCTACATCAATAGGAGCAGCAGCTCCACCTAAATGGACTACCTTGACTCCAGATTGAGACCACAGCCAAGCCGTATTAATCCCAAACCGCCTACCCCCTTCTCGATCATGGGGCATCCCCACACCTTGAACAGCAAACCCATTAACTTCATAGACTCCCGGTTCATCTAAATAGTCAACCGTTGCATTCTCAGGAATAAACCCTTCATCAAAGAGTCGACTACTCACCAAAACCAAATCTGAACTGCTCAACACAGGAGCCGAATACCCTTCAGTACATCCAATGGGAGTAAATGGATTAGTCAAAATCGTTGTGCCACCGCCAGAAAACCGGAAACACATATGCCCCAAGGCTGTAATACTTAAAGTCCCCGTTTGCGCTTGGTAGGCTTGCCAATTTGAAGCAATGCCCAATCCAAGGGTACCGACGAATGCTGCACCGGCATTCTGAAGCAATTGCCGCCGTTTCATACTGTCCTCACATCCCATCGAGATCAAGTGTCCATGACTTGTTATAGTGCCACAGCCTTGGCATCCTCGCTAAGTAGAGCAGACAGTTTTCTGAATTCTGCAGCAAACTATAACCGCATTAACGCCGAATGCAATATCTCGACAAACCACTAAACTGCCACAGAGACCCGAGCAGAGATAGAACTTAAAAAGTTATGCAATAGCTGCTTACCAGATACGGTCAGGACACTTTCAGGATGAAACTGTACACCTTGAATATGAGGATATTGCCGATGGCGTACCCCCATGATCGTACCGTCATCAACCCAGGCAGTAATTTCTAAGCACTCAGGGCAGCTCTCTCGATCCACCACCAAACTGTGATAGCGAGTAGCCGTTAGCGGATTGTCTAGCCCCAAGAAAACCCCCTGATTAGTATGCATCACAGGGGATGTTTTACCATGCATCAATTCCCTAGCGGCTGTAACGGTGCCACCAAATACCTGGCCAATGCTTTGATGCCCCAGACATACTCCAAGTATGGGAATCGTAGGTCCCAACTCTTGAATAACCGCCAAAGAAATGCCCGCATCATTAGGCGTTCCAGGACCCGACGAAATCAATATGCCATCCGGAACCAAGGAACGAATTTCGTCTACAGTAATCTGGTCATTTCGAAAAACCTGAATATCGGCTGCAATCGGGAGCGTTTGACCTAGCTCGCCTAAATACTGCACCAGGTTATAGGTAAAACTATCGTAATTATCAATGACTAAAATCATTGGCCGCCCACAGCTCTGTTAGCCCAGCTTAAGCGATCCCGTTGTTCAAGAGCACAATTAATGGCGGCAAATAAACAAATCCGGCTACCAATAGAGCGGCCATAGCAGAGATCAACACAGCCCCAGCAGCACAATCTTTGGCAATCTTAGCTAGCTCATGATAAGTCTGGCCAACCGTTAGATCGACAACAGACTCCAAGGCTGTATTCATAAGTTCCATGACTAGAACAGCACTAATAGTTATGGCAACGACAGCTGCTTCAATAGCCTTGATATGCAATATCAACCCCAAGGACAAAGCCACCAAACCAATCGCTAGATGAATACGAAAGTTTCGCTGGGTTCTAGTGGCATAGACAATGCCAGCCCACGCATAGCGAAAACTGCTGAATAAATCAGGGGCAACCTGCCAAGCAGTTTTGCTTTCCTTTTTACTCTTAGGAACGGTTTGAAGATTAGAAATAGACATGCACAAACTTTAGAGGTGATGTATGTTAGCTCGCACGAACGTACAAAACTATTGAAATCAACTGGCAACGGTCAAAACAGGATCCTGGAATTAGCCCATAGAGAAACCCTTAATTAATTTCGGGCCTAGTTAATCGAAGCCTGAAACCACTAGATAGTTTCCCGAAAGCACCATTATCCTGCAGACTAATGTTAACCTTCTTCAAAATCTATGATCGTATATTACCTATCTAAGTCAGCGATTTAACATTCATCTGGCCAATAGATCAATCAATCTGTTGTAACAGACACGATTGCTTTTCTAGCATAATTTTCAAGCTTTCATCGTTAGGATGATCCCATCCTAATAGGTGTAAAAGACCATGGGTAGCTAACCAAGCTAACTCTTGGCTAAGGGAATAATTGTCATCATGCCGCTGCCGCTGGGCAGTTTCTACAGAAATAATGACATCTCCAAGCGGTAGAGGGCACGTTTGGTAAATAGTTTCAGCCCCAGGTATTGCGGTCTCTTGAGCCGCAAACGCTAGCACATCAGTGGCTTTGTCTTGATGCCGATAGTTAGCATTTAACGATTGAATAGTCAGGTCATTGGTTAATAGAAGGCTAACCTCGTAGCAGTCAATCGGTGAGGCAGTGGGAGCGAGAACACTGAGCCATATAGAGAACCAATCTTTCCAGGTAGTCGTGGCTGGCAACTCAGAGGGTTGAATAATCGTTTCAAGATCTTTTGTTTCTACCCAAAGTTCTAGTTGAGGGTTTACTAGTTTAGTCAACAAGATCACCGTGTCAGATAGGCTAAACCAACCAAGAGTCCTAGCAGACCGATGGTGGTTAGGAAAAAATGGAATAAGGATTTACCCCCTTTTTTAACCATATTGCGCATGGCTAATTTGACATAACTGGGGGTGGGTTCTTGAGGTTGCGTGTCAACAGAAGGAGGAGGAGACTGGGCCATGGTTTTCACTAAAATGAGTTTTACGCTGCTAAAAGTCCCCCTGAAAACTGCGGCTAAGCATCATGGGGGCCTGTGTTAAGTAATGTATCAGTTCCATATGACAAAGGACTGTCTATGGGGTGGTTTCTTGAGTAATTTGATTTTCTTGCTGAAGTAGAGCCTCAATAAATGGGTCAAGATCACCATTCATGACATCGCCAATGGCAGTCGTCTCAACGTTTGTGCGCAGGTCTTTCACCATTTGATACGGATGAAAAACATAGTTGCGAATTTGGTTGCCCCAGGCTGCTTCTACGATGTCACCACGAATGTCTGCCACGGCCTGGGCTTGCTGCTCTTGAGCAATGACTAAAAGTTTCGCCTTCAGCAGTGCCATAGCTTTTTCGCGGTTTTGTAGTTGCGATCGCTCCTGGGTACACCGCACCGATAAGCCGGTCGGCAGGTGGGTAATCCGCACAGCCGTCTCCACCTTATTGACATTCTGACCACCCGCGCCGCCAGAACGCGATGTCTTAATTTCCAGGTCTTTATCTGGGATATCTAGCTCGATATTGTCATCCAACACCGGCATCACCTCAATCCCAGCAAAACTAGTCTGACGCTTGCCATTGGCATTAAACGGCGAAATTCGTACCAGGCGATGGGTGCCCTTTTCGGCTTTCAAATAGCCATAGGCATAGCGGCCATCAATTTCCAGGGTGGCCGACTTCAGACCCGCTTCATCCCCCTTAGATTCCTCAACTAATTTGATGCTGTAACTATGCTGTTCACACCAGCGCATATACATCCGTAGCAACATTTCTGCCCAGTCCTGAGCATCTGTTCCCCCTGCACCAGCATTGATAGTCAAAATGGCACTGTGCTTATCGTAGGGACCAGACAACAGCTGCTGTAGCTCCCACTGATCAAGCGATTTAGCCAGATTCTGAGCCGTTTCTTGCGCTTCAGTTAAAAGGGCCGAATCAGACTCAACCTCTAGCAATTCGGCAATGGTCTGAATATCACCAAGCTGCGTATTCCAGGTATTGAGCTGTTCCAGGTAAGATTTATATTCGTTTAGGACCTGCAGCGTCTTTTGAGCTTGTGCCTGATCATCCCAAAAGTCTGGCTGGGCAGCCACCTGCTCTAAATCATCAATTTTTGCTTGAATAGCAGGCAAGTCAAAGGTATTCCTGAGCTTTGCCCAGGCGATTAGTCAATAGATCGCTTTCGCGTTTGAGGTCAGACAGATCTAGCATGGGGCAATTGGTATTCGGCGATGGGTGCCGGTGGGATCATAATCCATTAATTTTATAATGTCAGCCGCAGTCCGACCGACGATTTAACCTCCATGGCCCTTTCTTCTAAGCTTTGGCAAGACCACATGGACCTTGCCAATGAAAGCCTTGCCCATCCGTTTGTACAAGGCATTGCAAATGGCACATTGCCCAAGGAAACCTTTGCCTACTATGTGGGCCAGGACGCATTCTTTTTAGAAGCCTTTGCCCGAGCCTATAGCATTGCAGCAGCTAAAGCCCCCTCCTGGCAAAGCTTTAATGTATTCCATGATTTGGCTGCTGGGGTGCTGTCAGAACTAAAATTACACCAGAGCTATGCCCAGACCTGGCATGTAGATTTAGCTCTGGTAAGCCCAGGCACAGCCACGCGGCAATATACAGATTTTTTGCTCGCAACCGCCTGGAGCCAACCCATTGGTGTTACAGCCGTTGCTATGTCGCCCTGCATGCGTCTGTATGCCTATTTGGGTCAGCAGCTTGCGCAAAATGGCATTCCAGAGCATATCTACAAAGATTGGATTGCCACCTACAGCAGTGACGAGTTTGAACCCTTAGCCGCTCAATTAGAGGCCATCGTGGATGACTACGCCACTGATAATGCGTTAATTCGTTCCACCTATCGCTACGCCATGGTGTGTGAGCGAGACTTTTTCCAGGCCGCCTGGAAATATCGAGAAGAATAAGGGGGTGCCCGTAGTTTTTACTGCGCTTAAAGTATTCGCACTTAACCCTTTAGGAGAATCAGCCCATGGATAGGCGAGCTTTTTTGAGGAACTCGCTCATCGGTCTTGCTATGGGTTCTTGCAGCCCAGCCAATAGCCTCCGGCCTATTTCCGAAGCAGAAGACCAAACAAGAGAACCTCTCAGTAACAAGCCACGAATCTTAGTCATTTCTGACATTCGGGTTGGCAAAGGCGACCCAGACGATCGACAGTCGATGGCGCACTTAATGATGTACGCCAATGAAGTAGATATCTTGGGCATTTGGCCCGACAGCCTTGATAGCGGTCTTGAAGGAACTCAAATGGTTCTTGATCGTTACGAACAGGACTACAACACTCCAGACTATAAGTTTCCAGACCTTAACTACCCTCCCCCCTCACATCTGCGCTCAAAGTTATTGACTAGCCACGATCAGGCTATTGCTGCCGTCAAAGCAGAGGCCAGTGTTAACGATCCTCGGCCGCTGTACATGCTGGTCTGGGGAGGCACACATCGGGTTACCCAAAGCTTAGAAAAACTTACCCCTATAGAACAAAGCAAGATACGGCTTATTTCCATCGGCACCTATCTGCGAGACAATGCCCTGGCCGATGGCGACGGCCAAAAATATAACTGGAATGCCTGGGGCGAGGCACGCATGGATATTTGGAATCGCTTTCCTGACCTATGGTGGCTGGAAATGGACTGGTCGTGGAATGGCATGGTTTTTAATCAGGACCTGAAGATAGCTGACGAAACCAAGGTGCTTAATGACTTTTTAGCTCAAAAAGCCGGAGCTCTGGGGGCACATATCACAGAGGTCTTTCCTAAATACTTTCGAGCCTTGGATACCAATTCTTTGCTGTACCTGCTGGATTCATCCAATGATGTTGATGATCCAACGAGGGGCTCATGGGCAGGAAGATATTACAGTCCCTTTTCTGAAAGACCAAACTATTACACGGGTATCGATGGCGGCCATGAATGGGACTATGCCAACCCTGCCAGGACCTGGCAAAATGCCAGGGATGTTTTCACGGCTCGAATTAATACCTGCATCTCTCAACGCAATGTATGGCATCAGGCATTCATGCAAAAGGTTCTAGAACTCTATGGCCAGGAACCAAATGCATCAAATACTTGACCGTAAAGCCAAACACTAAGGCTTTTCTATGAAAATTTGACCATACGTGATGAAAAGCGGCGTTAGGTCAGATTGCAACTGACTAAGTTAATTTGGCTGCCATAGATATGTCAGAGGCTTGATATAAAGCCATTACATCTGAATTATGCATGCCATCCATAACGATGAGTTTTGGGCAAAAGTCCCCAAAAGTATGGATGCGCTCCTATTTTTTATATCCTCACAATAAAATAGTTCACCCCATGGGTTAACGTCTTCAGTTTGAGCGCATGAGACCACTCAAACTGAAGACGTTAATGCTGTGAGGCTAAGGATTCAAAGCCCTATGAGCGCCATGGCGCTCATGGAAATATAAGCACAACCTTTAATCTCATGGATGTAAGTCTGAACTTCCGGAGGGGATAAAAGAACGATGAAGAAATTCTGCGGATCCATAAGCTAACGATGAAGCATTGCCGATACCTTTCTTAACCTGGCAATTATTTTTTCCGCAAAGCTTGTGATCTGTATTTCCCTGTAGCATCTCCGCATCCATAAGTATCCGCATTCATAAGTATTAGGAGAAAATCCATGGATAGGCGAGCTTTTTTAAGAAACTCCCTCCTAGGTTTTGCCGCAGGTTCCTGGGGCAAGAATGGTCTGTTATCAATTACTGGAGCATCAGCACAGGGCATCATTCCTCTCAATCAAAGACCACGCGTCGTTGTCATCTCCGATATCAAGGTTGGTAGCGGCGATCCAGACGATAGACAATCAATGGCACATCTCATGATGTACGCCAACGAATTAGATATACGCGGTATATGGCCCGACGATATCAATAGCGGTGTTACAGGCACCCAAATAGCCCTAGACCTGTACGAACAGGACTACAACAATTCAGCCTACAAATTCCAAGAATTAGACTATCCTGCCCCATCCTCTCTTCGCACAAAATTATTCACCAGTCACGACCAAGCGATTTCTACCATCAAGGCAGAAGCACAACTTGCCGACTCTCGACCTATCTACATGTTGGTCTGGGGAGGCACCCACCGCGTTCCCCAGAGTCTAGAAAAACTTACCTCTGCAGAACGAAGCAAAATACGTCTCATTTCAATTGGCACCTATCTTCTGGATAATGCATTAGCCAATGGCGATGGTCAGACATATAACTGGAATGCCTGGGGCGATGCCCGCATGAGGATCTGGAATAACTATCCAGATCTTTGGTGGTTGGAAATGGACTGGTCCTGGATGGGAATGGTTTTCAATGAAGATTTACGTGTGGCTAATGAAGCCGTCATTCTTAATGATCAACTAAAACAATACGCAGGTGCCCTTGGAGCCAATATAAAGCAGGTCTTTCCAAACTATTTCCGAGCATTAGATACCAATTCAGTCCTCTACTTACTCGACCCTGCCAATAACCTTAATGATCCAACTCGAGGCTCCTGGGCTGGCAGATATGTTCGCCCATTCCCCGAAAGACCTAACTACTGGATCGGGATTGATGGCGGCTATGAATGGGACTATGCCAATCCTGCCAACACCTGGTACAACGCCACAAATGTTTTTCTTGCCCGCATTGGTACCTGCATCTCACAACGCAACGCCTGGCATCAGGCTTTTATGCAAAAGGTCATGCGGTTATATGGCCATGAACCATTAAGTGATGCCCCCGTGGTTGATGCAGGGCCAGATAAATCCATTCAGCTACCTACCAGTGGAGTTACGCTCACAGGTTCCGGGATAGATGTGGGATGTAGCATCGCATCCTATGAATGGACACAGATCAGTGGTCCCAATATTGGCTTTACTGGGGCAACCACACCAGAAATAACGGTTACCAACCTGGTGGCAGGCACCTACACATTTCGTCTGACAGTGATCGACGTTTGTGGAGCCCGAGACACCGATGACGTACAGATAACAGTACTACCACCAAATCAGGGGCCGACAGCTAATGCAGGCCCCGATCAAACCGTCACCGATAGTGACGGTGATGGCTCTGAACGAGTATTTCTAAATGGCACTGGTTCAACCGATGGTGATGGCAGTATCGTTTCCTATGTTTGGAAAGATGGCAACACAACAGTGGCAACGCTCAATTCAGCGGGCTCAGTCGAAGTCGAACTCGCTGTAGGCGTCCACACCCTCACTCTGATTGTCACCGATGACAAAGGTGCTACAGCCACCGATACGGTCACCATCACCGTCAATGCAGGCGCATCTACACCAGATGATGGCAATGACGGTGGAAATGACGACGGCAACGACAGTGGAAATGACGACGGCAACGACAGTGGAAATGACGACGGCAACGACGGTGGCAACGACGATGGCAATAACCCACCCACTAACGCTGATACCCTATATCGAGCCATTAACCTGAATGGCAACGCCCTCTCTGTTGACGGTGTCGCCTTTGAAGGCAAAACTGCTCCCAACTATTCCACCGTTGGTAAAACCTTTGTCACTACCACTGCTCCTACCCCGGCTGTAGATAGCGCGACAAGGGCTATGCTCCAAAGCTTTATCTGGGGCAGACCGGTGAGTGTCACCATGAAAAACATGCCCAACGGTGACTACCGCGTCTATCTGTGGGTCTTTGAGGACAATAGCAGTGTCACCTTCTCTGTCACTGTCAATGGCAGCAATGTCCTGTCTAATCGTACATCCGGCTCCGCAGGAACCTGGCAAAAACTTGATTTGGGCACAGTCTCCATTGCCAATGGACAATTAGTTGTTCAAGGCAATCTGTCCCAGGATGCTCTCAATATTTCTGCCATTGAAGTGTGGAGAGCGGATGGTGGAAATAATCCTCCCCCTCAAAATCAGGGCCCCGTTGCCAATGCTGGAGCCAATCAAACCGTCACCGATACCGATGGCGACGGCATCGAACAAATTGCCCTCAATGGCACTGGCTCATCTGATAGCGATGGCAGCATCGTTTCCTATGTCTGGAAAGAGGGCAATACCACCCTGGCCTCTACAGCATCAGCCTCCGTTAATTTGGCAGTAGGTGTCCATGCTCTGACGCTAACTGTTACTGACGATGACGGGGCCACCGACACTGATACTGTCACCATCACCGTCAATGAAGGCGCATCCACACCGGATGACGGCAACGACGACGGCAATGATGGCGGCAATGATGGCGGCAACGATGACAACAACGACGGCGGCAATGACGGTGGAAATGACGGCGGCAATGACGGTGGAAATGATGGCGGAAATACCCCACCCACTAACGCTGGCAATCTGTATCGGGCCATTAACCTCAATGGCAATGCCATCTCTGTCGATGGCGTCGCCTTTGAAGGCAAAAGTGCTTCCAACTATTCCACATTTGGGAACCCCCTTGTTTCCCAAATCGTGCCCATACCTTCTGTGGGCACTAATAAAAAGGCTTTAATTCAGAGCTTTATTCGACGCCGAAGTTCCAGCGTCACCATGACCAGCGTTCCTGATGGAGACTACCAGGTCTATCTTTGGGTCTTTCAGATCAATGGAAGTAGCTTCACATTTTCTTTGAAAGTCAATGACAGGACTGTTTTGACTAATATTGATTCTGGCAGCACTGGCACTTGGCAACGGCTTAACCTTGGCACAGTCTCCATCAGCAATGGTCAATTAGCGGTCCAGAGTGAAATGCCACGGGGCGTGCTTAATATATCCGCCATTGAAGTGTGGAGAGCGGATGATGGGAACAATCCCCCACCCCAAAATCAGGAACCCGTTGCCAATGCTGGCACCAATCAATCCGTCACCGATACCAATGGTGATGGCGTTGAGTCGGTGACCCTCAATGGCACTGGCTCATCTGATAGCGATGGCAGCATCGTTTCCTATGTCTGGAAAGAGGGCAATACCACCCTGGCCTCTACGGCATCAGCCTCCGTTCCTCTGACAGTGGGTGTCCATACTCTGACGTTAACTGTTACCGACGATAACGGAGCCACCGATACCGATACCGTCACCATCACAGTCAATGAAGGCGCATCCACGCCGGATAATGGCAATGATGGCGGCAATGACGGCGGCAATAATAGCGCTGGCACCCTATATCGGGCCATTAACTTCAATGGCAATGCCCTCTCTGTCGATGGTGTCGCCTTTGAAAGTAAAACTGCTCCCAACTATTCCACCGTTGGTAAAACCTATGTCACCACCACGTCCCCAAGCCCAACTGTAGATAGCTCGACAAGGGCTATGCTCCAAAGCTTTATCTGGGGCAGACCGGTGAGTGTCACCATGAAAAACATGCCCAACGGTGACTACCGCGTCTATCTGTGGGTCTTTGAGGACAATAGCAGTGTCACTTTCTCTGTCACTGTCAATGGCAGCAATGTCCTGTCTAATCGTACATCCGGCTCCGCAGGAACCTGGCAAAAACTTGATTTGGGCACAGTCTCCATTGCCAATGGACAGTTAGTTGTTCAAGGCACTCTTGCAGCAGATGCTCTCAATATGTGCGGCATCGAAGTGTGGAGGGCCTAACGTCTTACCCACTTCTCTTGGGTTAATGCCTTAGTTCCAGCCATAGACTTTAATGCAGGCTGGAATCTATGCCCTCTGTCAACTCAGGCTTGATCTGAGTTGGCAGAGGGCATAGTTTTATGCAAAAAATAGTCCTGATAAACCTGCCATTTTTGACCGTTATGGTGCAGCAGAGTCATTTTCTGCGCAGTAAAGTCAAATGCAATCTTTTTCTTGACAAACTCTGGCCATGCTTGCTCAAAGGCAGCTTTGGTTAAATCCCGAAAGGCCACAGTCATATGGGGGCAGAAGTGGTTATAACGGCGATCGATAATGCCATAGTTGACTTCCATAAATCTGGCTAAGTCTTTTTGCAGGGCCATTAAAGCTGGATTATGAATGACATCAACATAGATAACTTTGGGAGGAAAGGCTCCAAAGTTACGGAGTGCGATCGCAACCTCATGCCGACCAGTAGCAAACTCATTCAACCCCGCAGTCAACTCATCTAAAGCCCGTTCCTTAGACCACTCAAATGGAGCCTGCAGGGTAATGTGAGGCGGTGAATTAAAGGCCTTACTGGCCCCATACTGTTGCTTAAAGTAGGCCTTAATATCATCGACAGCCGCTTGAATCTCCGGGGGTGGCACCAGAGCGATGAAGAATCGCTGCGAATTCATAAGTTAGCCATTAATCTTTCTACAATATATTTTGTCAGGCCAAATGGCCGCTGTCTCTAGAGTTTACCTATGGTCTGGTTTGTCAAAATCGAACGTGGCATCGTCAATAAACCCATATTTGACCAGTTTGTACCTGACCATGTGGCCTATGTTAAGGACCTGATTGCTAAGGGGCACCAGGCTAAAACCGGTTACTGGGCTGAGCGCGGTGGCGGCATGCTGCTATTCCAGGCATCCTCTCTAGAGGAAGCTGAAGCCATTGTCAAAGCCGATCCCTTGATCCAAAATGGCTGCGTCAACTACGAGCTACATGAATGGTGTGTCGTAGTGGAATAGCCCGCTACAATAGCAGACCAAGGATAGCGAATCAAACTGTTTCATCGTTGTAGAAATTAAGTCAGCATGGCGAAGACAAATAAAAAATCCCAGCCCAATGATGGCTTTAAAGTCATGGCTGACAATCGCCAGGCTCGTTTTACCTACGAAATTTTAGACAGCTATGAAGCAGGCATCGCCTTAAAAGGTACCGAGGTCAAGTCGATCCGAGCAGGCAAGGTCAATCTGCGAGATGGCTATGCCCAGGTCAAAAATGGAGAGGTGTGGTTACTCAATGTCCACATTTCACCCCACAATATGACCAATCAGGCCTATAACCATGACCCGCGCCGTCCCCGTCGGCTATTGCTACATAAAGCCGAAATTCGTAAGCTAATCGGCAAAGTAGAAGAAAAGGGTCTGACCCTGGTTCCCCTAAAGCTATATCTAAAAAAAGGACGGGTCAAGGTCAATATCGCCATTGGGCGTGGTAAAAAGCTCCACGATAAGCGTGAATCCTTAAAACAAAAGCAGGAAAAACGTGACATCGCCCGCATGATGAAAAATCGTTAGCTGGTTTCCTTAGCTGGTTTCCTTATCCAGGGCAGTTACAACTTGCCCATAGATTTGCTCCGCTTCATCAGGGCTATTGCCAATACAGGTGAGACCCAGCTTGCCATATTCCGAGAGGCATCCCATCAGGTGAAATGCGGCCCCCGTTCCGGCAATAGAATTAAAGTGCAATTGCTCAATCATGATGATGTCCATCAAATCATTGGGCAACAACCCCTTATACTGCTCTTTTTGTAAATTATCCGAGGCCCGATAGTATTTGGGCTGGCCCTGGGGTGTGTAAAACTGCCCATCTTCTAGGTTATAGCTACCGTTAGTCAGTAGTTGTAAAGCCATAAAAGGGTGAGTTGTGCCCCCCTTACGCAGATTAATTTCAATTGCATTTAAATCCCACGTTTGGTCCGCTTGCTGCACCGCAATAAAATCAACGCTATATCGCTCCAAGGCTCCTCGCTGTGCCAATGCCTCACCAACACAACGCCCCATTTTCTGCAATTCCATCCGATAGGCCTTATCTGCAGGAAACCGACACCCCAAAAAGACTTGCCCATCTGGCCCCCCTAAGATTTGGTCATGGGTCGATAAGATTTCCACCTCGCCAAAGGGGGTAATGTGGCCTTGAACACTGGGGGAACGCTTGATGTCACCTTCGATAAAAGCTTCTGCGATCGCACCCAACTCTCCTATCTTTCTACTAAAGTGGCCCCACGTTTCATGCACATATTGAAAGCGCATGTTATGCCTAAAGGCTTCAAGTATCCTGACTACCCTTTCGTCGTGGGTTGCCTTACCAGGCGCTACGGCTTCCAGTTCATCTAACAGCAACAAAGCATTCCCTTCCCCTGAGAACCCCTCATTCAGCTTAATCACAATCCGCTTTAATTCTGGTAGCTGCTCCCAAAGCTGAGCCGTAGCCGTAGCCAAGTCCTCAACACAGTGCGTAAGACAACTCCCCATGGGATGTGGAACATGACAGGACGCAAAAATCTCACGACTCCCCGCCTTAGTTCCCAAATTCAGCAGCATCGGCGATAACGCCATTAGGGGAATATTTAATGACAGGGCCAACTGCTGCTCCCAGGCCGTAGAGTTGAAGCAAACCATATAGGCTTCTGAAGGAGCAAGACACTGACGAATACGCTCCACTAAACGGGGACGATGCAGAATCTTTTGAGTTAAAGGCTGTTGCGAACCGTCATAGGTAGAAAAAAGACGCAACCGATTTTGAGCATGGGAACTCGGAATCCCTGGCAGTAATTCCAGATAGTAATCCACAACGCTGGGATGTAACGGCTGAGAAGTCACATAAATTAGCGATGTATTAGGGTTACGCAAGTGAAGCAAGGCAAATAGCAACCGCTCTTCATAATGATGTACCCCCTCTATCTTCCTCAGTTCCTCTTGATCAAGACTGAGGGAGGGCACAACTAAAATTTGCCTAGGAGCCCGATCAAAGCAATCTATAGGCTGCCAGCATGTCGTTAACCGAGCCTGTAACTGATTAAAGGTTGAGTTATCTCGAACTACGCAGTTGGCTGATTCACTTATCACAGCTACCCCTTCATCAACTCAACTGGTTATTGATCTTATTACACCCAATGAATGCGTTTTTCCTAATTTTTTGGCAAACCCAATATCGTAATCTATAGATTGCGATCAAAAGCTAATAGCAAGTTCTAAAACTGTAGCTACAAATCTTTGACCACAACGCTCCGCCAGCAAGAGTTTCTAGAATTCAACATTCAAAACCTAAAACTGGCATAAGGCTTACAGCAATCATCTATAACCATCGAAGACTATCTTCAAAAGACAGGCTACGTCTATTGCTAGTCAACTTAGCCGTTATTACATAAGACTTTAAGAAATATCCATTTTCCCAATTAACCTGACAGAGGCAATAAAGACAAAAGTAGCGGTGGGAATATTGTTCCACCGCTACTTTTTATGTCCATCAAAGCCCAATACTAGAAGTAGAGACCTTTTATATTTCAATGTAGCTAAACACCCAGACTTTCCCAAAAGCTTATGGGT
Organism: Leptolyngbyaceae cyanobacterium MAG.088; assembly: GCA_019634055.1. GTDB lineage: Bacteria > Cyanobacteriota > Cyanobacteriia > Phormidesmidales > Phormidesmidaceae > Leptothoe. The sequence goes on along the minus strand of JAHQVZ010000027.1, from coordinate 27,884 downwards.
CTGTTTGCAGCGTTTGGGGATGCAAATAAGTAATCATTTGATCAACTCCCCGTTGAATACGACGAGTCACCGTCATCGGGCTCACCCCAATTCGCTCAGCCACTTCCTTGCGAGAAAGTCCCTTAAAAAAGACAAATTCGATGGCTGAACGCGTCTTATCTTCTAACTGACTAAGCGCTCGTTGTACCTGCTGACGATCTTCTTCCAGCGATTGCAACAGCTGATAATGCATATCAGGAAGCGTATCTCCCAACGTGATAGTTGAGTCAGTTTGATGACAAACAGTAGCATCTAAACTCAGTGGCATCCTATTTTTATTAGCCATTTTTACCTGACGCCACTCTTTTACTGAAATAGCAAGTGCTTCGGCCATTTCATGGTCAGATGGCTGACGACCATAGCGACGCAGCAAATCAGCCTGCAACTTTTGACTAGCCTTTTGCAAATCTTGCCAACGACGAGGAATCTTAACGGTAGTACCACGATCCCTTAAGAAGTGAAGCATTTCACCTCGAATATAGGGAACGGCAAAAGAACTAAACGCACATCCTTGACTTGGATCAAACCTTTCAATAGCTCGAATTAATCCCAAGTAGCCAATCTGTTCAAGATCTTCGTAGGGTTCAGCACATTGGTGACTAACCCGATGTGCTATTTTCCTCACTAAACCAGCATTTAAACGGACTAAATCATTGCGCAACTTGATTGATGGCTGTTGTTTATATGCCATCAGCATCTCCATCCCACGAGATCGAAGCGATGAGGTTTGAGTAGCCATAGTGTGCTAAATATCCTGTGTCAGGGCGTTAAATCGTGATTTAAACTCATTGTCGGGATGTTGACTTAAGCACACCATCGTTGGATTACGGGATTCGATCCATAAATTTGCGGCAAGCCTACGTAGAATCACCCGAACCACAAAATAAATAACTTTCTTATAAATCGCCCAAAAGCATTGACCAGAGGGGATTTACGAACATACATTAGAGATTTTCCTGAGCGAGTCAACTATTTATACAAAATTATATTTGTATGTTTTTTTACCCCCGTAACATTTTAACAAGCACATAAGAAACAAACTTAAAGCTATTAACTTTCAGCATAAATAACATCAAGCAAATCAGATTTAGCTCAATATTTACCCCTTAATTCAAACAATTCTTTTAGATGTGAACGATCAACAATGAATCTTTTAATGATCCAAAAAATAAAGAGCACTAATCATTCTTCCCTCAATGACAAGCACTCTTTGTTCTTGAAACATTTCCATCTCACAATGGCAATGCATCGTTAAAGGAAATCAAACATATTAGAGACCCCCAACATTGATCGATTCACGAGTTAAGAAAAGCTCGAACTATCGATAAATAGGTTTCTGCATCCTCCAACATTGGGAAATGACCAGTTCCTGGCACTTCAACGTACTTAATATGCGTGCTTAAAGAGGCGGCCTGACGCCCTAGCTCCGCAGGAGTAATTTTGTCATATTGTCCAGATATCATCAGTGTCGGTACATTGATAGCGGCAAATGCCTGGGGCATGGCTTCTGTGGCATGTTTACTGACTGAAGCCTTTAGGGTTCCCAGGGCAGTTGCAGCATCGGCCTGCAAAAAGTCATTGAGAAAGATTTTTTTATCGGCATCAGGAATTTGCCCTTTAAGAAATCTTGACATGAACATTTGAGGAGCAAACGGAAAATGCAATAACCACGAGGGGCGAAACATGACTACGTAGCTGCCAAATCGATGAAATGCCTTAAAGGCTAACTCATCGTATTCAAACGACCCATTGCAAACCAGAATAGTCTTGCTAACACGCTGAGAAAAGCTATTGAGAAAGTAAAGAGCCACCGAAGCACCCATAGAATGAGCACTAAGAAATACGCGCTCTAAATTCAAGGTTGTCAATAAACAATCAAGATCCTCAGCAAAACTCTCTAATGAACCTAACTCAGCTGACGTAGACGATGCTGCTGACGAGCGTCCAAATCCTCGCAAATCATATAATAGGCAATCAAATTGGTGTTTCATGGCATGGGCTGTCCGCTCCCAATAGCGAGCTGAACCGCCCCAACCATGAAGAAAAACTAAAGCTGGGCGATGTCCTTGCGGCCCATCACAAATCCACTCATAGTAATGATCAACCCCGTTGAGTGTTACGTAAGCCATACATTCCCTCAACTAATGCACACTCAATAGAGTTGCACTTTGGGGTATCACAACACGAGGATCACCGGTTTTTATTAAGCAGATTCTGGCTTAGGCAATGAAGAAGGATGCAGTAATAGCTCTGCAGTAGACCGTTTTTCCACCATTTCTTGAGTGATGTGGAAGCGCTTCATGTCTTTTCTTGAAGGTAGCTCGTACATAATGTCAAGCATAATTTCTTCAATTATGCTGCGTAAAGCCCGCGCTCCCGTTTTACGTCGGTACCCTTCTTGTGCGATCGCACGAATAGCATCAGGCTTAAACTCAAGACTCACATTGTCCATAAGCATCAGCTTCTGAAATTGCTTAATAAGCGCATTTTTAGGCTCGGTCAAAATAGCCATCAACGCTTCTTCATCCAAGGGATTGAGTACAGAAATAGCTGGTATACGGCCAATAAACTCAGGAATCATCCCAAATTTAACAATATCGTCAGCCTCTAAGCTTTTCAGTACATCAGCAGCTCGCTTATCACGATTGAACTGCGTCTGAGGGTCACCCGAGCCTTGCACAAAGCCCATGGATTTCTTCCCAATGCGCTGCTCGATAATTTTTTCTAGACCAACAAAGGCACCACCGCAAATAAACAAAATATTACTGGTGTCAATTTGAATGCAGTCTTGATAAGGATGTTTGCGGCCACCCTGAGGGGGCACATTGGCAACCGTCCCCTCCAGCATCTTTAATAATGCCTGTTGAACCCCTTCTCCAGAAACATCTCTTGTAATGGATGGATTTTCACTCTTACGAGCGATTTTATCAATTTCATCAATATAGATGATGCCTCGCTGTGCTTCTTCAACATCCAAGTCTGCAACCTGCAACAGCCTCAGCAGAATATTTTCCACATCCTCACCAACATAACCCGCTTCAGTCAGCGTAGTGGCATCCGCCACAGCAAATGGCACATCTAAAATTTTTGCCAACGTTTGAGCTAACAACGTTTTACCTGAGCCGGTTGGGCCAATCAATAAAATATTAGATTTTTGCAGCTCTACACTGTCTTCTCCAGGATCACCGCCTGACTGGACATAGCTCAGACGCTTGTAATGGTTATAGACTGCAACAGATAGAACCTTTTTAGCCTCGTTTTGCCCAATAACGTGCTCATCTAAATAAGCTTTAATATCCCGAGGTTTAGGAATTTGATTAAGGGAAATGTGAGATGGAGACTTACGAGCACGCTCAGGTTGCTGCTCTCGTCGAGGTGCCGGAGGCGTAACCGCAGAACTAGAATCAAATAGCTCTTCGTCTAAAATCTCGTTACAAAGATCAACACATTCATCACAGATATAAACCCCTGGACCAGCAATTAGCTTTCGCACTTGCTCCTGCGACTTACCGCAAAAGGAACATTTAAGATGGGAGTCATACTTAGACATATCAGCCCTAACCTAGTGCGTTGACATCAAATTGGCGGCAGCATCGCGAGAAATCACAGTGTCAATCAATCCATAGTCGGCAGCTTCAGCAGCAGACATAAAGAAATCACGTTCAGTATCTTCTGCAATTCTCTCCAAAGGCTGCCCAGTGTGACCAGCTAACAACTCATTTAAGCGCTGCTTTAAATACAGAATTTCCCGAGCTTGAATTTCAATATCAACAGCTTGTCCTTGGGCACCCCCCAAGGGCTGGTGAATCATAATACGGGAGCTTGGCAAGGCCATACGCTTTCCCTTAGCCCCACCAGATAGCAAAAAAGCCCCCATACTGGCAGCTAATCCAAAACAGATAGTCACCACATCTGGACGAATTTGCTGCATCGTATCGTAGATGGCCATGCCGGCTGTTATCGATCCCCCAGGGGAATTAATGTAGATCTGGACATCTTTTTCAGGATCTTCAGCGTCTAGATATAGTAGCTGAGCCACAATTGAATCGGCCAGCGTATCGTCTACACCACTGCCAAGAAAAACGATACGCTCTCTCAACAACCGTGAGTAGATATCAAAAGCCCGTTCACCCCGACCAGACTGCTCCAGCACCACCGGCAGCATATTAATTGCTCCGTCAATACCAGCAGCAGACAACGTATGACCAGATAGCTCTGGCACTGTCGCACTGTGGTAAGGATGAAACGTTGATGAATACATATAGTGATTAACAGAGTCCTCTACATTATGCCTTATCCTTTCACTGAGATAAGTTCAGGAAACGGCCCCCATACTCTAGCGAAAACCGACCAATTTCAACAGTAACTAACTAGTTTTTTTTGAAATCCTTTAGCTGACTTTCAGAATTTATGGCTATACAACCCCTTTTCTAGCTAGTAACACTTGACCTTAAGCACCTTTTATCTCTAAAAGAATTTGATCGGTTTTAGCTATAGATAGCATCATCTATGCACTAGGGTAATTACCAGGCTACGGTCGACAGTCAAAATGATCACTACTCTTCCTCACTGTTGGCCTCTATTGCATCACTTTCATCGTCTTGAGTGAGCGTCCCTTCAGGCACTAGCTCAACGGATGCATTTTCCGACAGCCAAGTCAAAATCTTTTCCTTAAGTAGATCTTCATTAACGACCTGCTTCAAACGATCTTGGTCGATTTTGGTAGGGTCATCCACTTCAGCCATCATCTCTTTCATGCGAGCGGCTATAGCATCATCTTCAACGTTAATAGACTCTTGCTTTGCCACTTCCCCCAAAGCCAACGTACGACGTAATCGATCAATAGCTTCAGGTTTAGCATTTTCACGCATATTTTCGACCAGTTCCTTAGTCAAAAACTTATTAATATCAATGCCTTGATTAGATAGCTGCATCACTGTTTGAGTGACAATATGATCAACTTCGCGCTGCAGTAAGGTCTTAGGGATTTCTACTTGTAAGTGAGTGACTAACTCATCTAAAAGGGCTTTTTCAGTATTGGATTGAGTAGCATCTTCAGCCTCTTTCTTAAAACGATCTTCTAAAGATTGCTTCAATTCCTCTAAGGTTTCAAATTCACTGACTTCCTCTGCTAAATCATCATCAAGATCAGGAAGTTCTCGCTCCTTCAAATCATTTAGGGTAATGCTAAAAACAGCTGGTTTGCCAGCCAGGTCTTCCTGAGGATATTCATCTGGAAAAGTAACATCCACATCCTTAGTTTCCCCTAAAGCCATCCCAACGATGCCCTCGACAAATCCGGGAATAAAGCGACCTTCCTTAATTTCAACTTGAAATTCGCTGGCGCTACCTCCTTCAAATTCGACCGGTTCTTTACCGGACTCAGCAATTTTTCCAACGAAATCAACTACGGCCACGTCACCTTCTTGTGCGGCTCGGTCCTCAATGGGCACCAACGTAGCTAGATTTTGCTGATAACTTTCCAACGTTTCGGCAATGCGCTCAGGCTTGTAAACAACCTCTTCAGCCTTAATCGATAGCTCCTTATACTGCTTAAGTTCAGCTTGGGGAGGAACATCTACTGATGCTGAAATAATTAAGGATTTACCGGGCTCAAATTCCTCAATTAAGGATTCAAAACCGGAACGAAGCTGATAATTGCCTAGAGCTTCAATTTTTTCTTGAGCAATGGCTTTATCAATAACGGCCTGCACCAGTTCTTCAAGGGCTGCCGCTTTAAGCCTGGTTGAGCCTAACTGCTGCACCAAGATTTGCCGCGGCACCTTACCTTTACGAAACCCAGGAATACTGGCCGTCTTCATATACTTACGGAGTGTTTGCTCATAGGTTTGCTTAGATACATCTGCAGGAACTTCTATTTCTAAGCCAACCTGGCTATCGGGCAATTTTTCCTGGGTAACTTTCATTGGAGATTTCTGTTTTAATTTATTGCTTGTGCAGAGGAGTTTTTACCACAAATCGATGAGATGTAAAGTTTTGCTTTCCTATCTTTGAAAAAGCAGCATTTACATCTCAGCCGATAGCTGCCTTGAGTCAAGAAACAATACAGCCTATGCCTGTAAAAGGATCTTGGATGTTTGATCAACATCAAAGCTATATGCTACGAGCGCAATTAGCTATATTACCTGATTATTCCTATCCAGAACTGTAGAAGTCCGAAGTGAACGTTTGGAAGGTCACCCTCTTAGGCTTATGGTGTATCTGGGCAAACTAATGAAGAGCATGCTTTTGAAGGGATAAATAGGCATCGCTAGGTTATCACTTAGCGATGTAGTAAAATAGAATAGGAATCCTATCTATCACCTGGAATCTCGTGGTCAAGGCTGAGCAAGTTTTAAGTACATTATGATAGCTATAGAACTTGATGGGTCTTAATTGATTAACAATAATGATATCTGGAACTTTGGACGTCAATCCAAGGTCTATTGTCTTCAGTCAGCTGTTAAGAACTCACAAATTTGCTGATGAAGAAACTGGATTTTCTTTATTGAGGGTATAGTTATCAACATTGTCTACGTTTTTCTATAGAGAAAAGGGCGTGGTGGCTGGTTCAATAGATTTAATTTATTTGTCAGCGTTTTTGAAGCGGTCCTAATGCAGATGTGGTAACTGATACTTGAGATATTGCCTGGTATGTCTTTCAAATGCTCAATAGTTGCTGTTTTTGTTTTTTTTGCGTAAATTGTCTGGCCTACCAGGTTTTGATACTAGTTTTAAGGCTGATTAGTATAGATAATTTTCGTTGCTGGCTTAAAGTTTTTGCTTGAGAATTGATTATTAAGCATGACGTTCTTACTCAACTACATCATCTGAACGTTGCTTAGAAAGAGCACTGTTACTGAATAAGTGATCAATTACGGCTAGTTTTTATTTTTTATGTTCACATTACGAAGTTTTGAATAGAGGGAGGTTAAATCTTTTGCCTGAAGCATATCGTGTAGCAATTATGGGTGCTACGGGTGCCGTTGGGACCGAACTGCTAGAGCTTTTGGAAAAACGTAACTTTCCTGTTCAAGAGCTTTCACTTTTAGCGTCCCCCCGTTCAGCAGGAAAGGAGTTGGCATTTCGGGGTAAACCGATTAAAGTCAAGGCAATCAGTGATGTTAATTTTGCTGACATTGACCTTGTCCTCGCATCTGCTGGTGGTTCTATTTCCAAGGAATGGGCCCCTAAAGCCGCCGCCGCCGGAGCGGTAGTGGTTGATAACTCTAGTGCATTTCGAATGGAGCCCTCAGTGCCTCTAGTTGTGCCTGAAGTTAACCCTGAAGCGGCACTGAGGCATCAAGGGATTATTGCTAATCCCAATTGCACCACTATCTTAATGAGTGTTGCCCTTTGGCCACTGCATCAACAGCAGCCTATTGAGCGGATTGTGGTTTCCACTTATCAGTCTGCAAGTGGGGCTGGAGCGCGGGCAATGGAAGAGGTAAAGCAGCAAGCTCAGGCAATTTTGGAAGGTAAAGAACCACCTACCAATTCATTTCCTTACCCATTAGCATTTAATTTATTCCCTCATAATTCTCCTTTGAATGAACAGGGATATTGCCAAGAGGAGATGAAAATGGTGAATGAAACCCGTAAGATTTTTGGGGTTTCAAATCTGCGCGTCAGTGCTACCTGTGTGCGTGTACCTGTTTTACGAGCCCATTCAGAAGCTATTAATGTTGAGTTCGCACAGCCCTTGGCAGTAGATACAGCGCTTGAGCTGCTTCAAGCTGCACCTGGAATTAAAGTGGTGGAGGATTGGCAGGCGAATTATTTCCCCATGCCAATGGAAGCCAGTGGGCAAGATGATGTACTTGTTGGTCGAGTGCGCCGCGATTTATCCCATGAGAACGGTCTCGAGCTCTGGCTCAGTGGCGATCAAATTCGGAAGGGAGCCGCACTCAATGCTGTTCAGATTGCTGAGCTTTTGGTCAGCAAACAAGCGCTAATGTCCAAAGCTTTGGTTTAGGACCTCCTCAGTAGTTGCTCTTTGCTAAGGCACCAAATGTTTTATGGCTTGGACATGTCGATCTTTAAAAAGACAATATTTCAAAGTATTCCTTGAACGAAAAAACTTAAGGATTCTGATTATCAGATAGTCCCTAGCCTAGCTTTTTGGAGGTGTTAGTCTGTCAATTTTTTAGCATGATTGTGATGTAGTGAGGATGATAGAACGTGGCATATTTTGGACGAATACTCACGGCAATGATCACCCCATTTAATCAGGCGGGGGCCGTAGATTATGAGTCTGCACGACAGTTGGCATCTCATCTGGTTAGCCATGGGACTGATACCGTTGTAGTGTGTGGCACTACTGGGGAATCGCCCACACTTAGCTGGGCAGAAGAATATGAACTGTTTCAGGTGGTTAAAGCTGCCGTTAGTGGTCGTGGCAAAGTTGTTGCCGGCACTGGTTCCAATAGTACAAAGGAAGCCATTGAGGCCACTCAAAAAGCAGCCGAGTTGGGGCTAGACGGGACTCTTCAGGTAGTGCCTTATTACAATAAGCCTCCCCAAGATGGATTATTGCAACACTTTAGTGCGATCGCAACGGCTGTCCCCAACCTGCCCGTCATGCTTTATAACGTACCAGGGCGTACCGGGAGGAATCTAGAAGCCTCCACAGTCGCCAAGTTAGCAGAGATTCCCAATATAATCGCCATCAAAGAAGCCAGTGGCGATTTAGATCAAGTTAGCGAAATTCGTCGTTTAACAGCATCCGGGTTTGCTATTTATTCAGGAGATGATTCCTTAACCTTACCCATGCTCGCAGTGGGAGCTGCAGGCGTCGTAAGCGTTGCTAGCCATCTAGCAGGAGATGCTTTACAGCAGATGATTCAAGCGTATGAAGCTGGTCAGGTGTCAACAGCCAGGGATATCCATCTAAAACTACTTCCCCTGTGCAAAGCACTCTTTGCAACTACCAATCCCATTTTGATTAAAGCAGCGTTGCAACTACAAGGCTGGTCAGTCGGCACCTGTCGTTCACCCCTGAGTGAAGCTCCAACTGACCTAATTGAAGAGATTAAAACATTGATGGCTGAGTTAGATTTGCTGCCCACAGCAGTTGTATAAATCTAACTCTTATTCCAGCAATAGTCTGACAAGCCCCAAAGAGTTATTACTCCTTAAATCAAGTCTGAGTTTCCACAGAAACTCTTTAAACGCTCTCAGAAATTTACATTTTTTGACCTTTCATTAAGGAACTTATGAGTCAACGATCTAGAACAAGCCAAAGATCTAGAACTACTACAAAAGTTAACAATCAGAATGGCAACCAGAGAGTTCGAAGCCATCCTCAAAAAGCTGCACCGAAAACGACCAGTCCACTGAATAAAAATACACTTAAGATTATCCCTCTGGGTGGATTACACGAAATTGGGAAAAACACCTGTGTCTTTGAAATTAATGATGAAATTATTCTGCTAGATGCAGGTCTAGCCTTTCCATCTGATGAGATGCACGGCGTGAATATCGTGTTACCGGATGTCACTTACCTGAGAGAAAACCGCCACAAAATCAAGGGCATGATTGTCACCCATGGTCATGAAGACCACATTGGTGGCATTGCCTTTCACCTGAAACAATTTGACATTCCCGTTATCTATGGCCCACGCCTGGCTATGGCACTGCTGGCTGACAAGCTAGAGGAAGCCGGTGTGTCTGATCGCACTGAACTGAGAACAGTAAAGCCTCGTGATACCGTCAAACTAGGTCAGTCCTTTGCGGTGGAATATATCCGCAACACTCATTCTATGGCCGATAGTTTCACGGTGGCCATTCGCACTCCCGCTGGCATTGTGATTCATACGGGGGATTTTAAAATTGACCATACCCCTGTAGATGGCGAGTATTTTGATTTAGCCCGTCTCGCAGCCTATGGCGAAGAGGGAATACTTTGTTTAATCAGCGACTCTACAAATGCTGAAGTACCTGGTCATACTGCATCTGAGCGCTCTGTTTTCCCAAACTTAGATCGTGCTTTTAGTGAAGCAGACGGTCGTTTGATGGTGACCACATTTGCCTCCTCAGTGCATCGGGTCAATATGCTGTTAGAGCTAGCACAAAAGCATAAGCGCTCAGTCTTTGTGGTAGGCCGCTCCATGCTCAATGTCATAGCCCATGCTCGCAGCTTAGGGTATGTGAAATGCCCTGACGATTTATTCAAACCATTAAATGCCCTAAATAGCTGCCCCGATGAAAAGGCGATGATTTTGACCACAGGGTCCCAAGGTGAACCTATGGCTGCCCTGACAAGGATTTCAAATGGTTCTCATCGCCAAATTAAAATACGTTCAGGCGATACGGTTATCTTCTCAGCTAATCCGATCCCCGGTAATACCATTGCAGTTGTCAATACTATTGATAGGTTGATGGCCCAGGGAGCGAATGTAATCTACGGTAAGGGTCGAGGCTTACATGTTTCTGGCCATGGCGCTCAAGAAGACCAAAAACTCATGCTGGCGCTGACGCGTCCAAAGTATTTCCTACCCGTTCATGGAGAGCATCGAATGCTCGTGAAGCATGCAGCAACGGCTCAAAGTATGGGAATACCTGCTGAGCATATGGTTGTCATTCAAAACGGCGACATTGTTACTGTTGATAACGAAAAAGGCATCCAAATCGCCGGTAAGGTTTCATCAGGAATTGAGTTAGTAGACTCGTCTCGAAATGGCATTGTTGGTCGCACAGTGCTTAAAGAACGCCAGCAGTTAGCGGAAGATGGCATCATCACCATATCTACTACCGTAGATATCAACGGTAAATTATTAGCTCAACCTACGGTTCACTTAAGGGGCGTAGTAACCAAGCTATCTCAAGCAGATTGGGAGGAAAAAATTTACCAGGTAGTCACAGCTGGATTGCGAAGTCGTTGGAGCGAGGTCATTAATACGTCTGGCAATCAGCGTACGGTGCGCTGGGATGGCCTGCGTTCTCGATTAGAAGAGGAAGTTCGTCACTTCGTGCGACGTCAACTCCCCAAACGTTACCCCCTGATTGTTTTCTTAATGCAACCCGTTGACATTCAGACGCCTTTACAGCCAACTGAACCGATTAAAAAGCGAGTTGTCGCTGTTTAGGGTTTTACCTCATTGATAGTTTTTAGCTTCAGGGTACTAGAAATAGTTGTTAATCCCCTGAAGTTAAAAACATGCATGCCCCATATTCTCAACTTTAAGATTGGGAATAAATTATTCTCTGTCAAAATTGAAATTTTTATTTCAATTTCCTGGTCATATGAACAGGCTCAAGCTATAATCCATTGCAACTGAAGCTGCCGCAGGATAACTACAGAGTTTGTTAGTTGCAGCTCATCAAAGGCGAGTACTGACCAGTTCCGCTTCTGTCAGAACACTTGCGATTGCAATGTACTAGCGACGCTTACGGTCTGTCTGAGGCCCCAGTACTCTAATCGGATTTATCTAAACGGTACTTCTAGCTGCTAAGCAGTAACGTTTTTAGATTCCTGCGGTTTTCTCTGTAGCCTGCCCATGGCCTCAACAGGGCCTGATTGACTTTTATTAAGGTGCCAAAGGTTGTAGGTTTGGGCGGCTTCTTAGATTTGAAGGATTAATCGTTGAGCTTACGTACGTTAGCCCCGGTGACTGTGGGGTTAGCGGCATAAGTTTTTGAGGAAATTGGATGCCTAAGCAGATCATTATTGCGGAGCAGCATCGTACTGCCGCCGTTTTTTCAGAAGATCAAATTCAAGAGTTGATTGTGGCCACCGGTAGCCACCAAGTTGGAGATATTTATGTAGGTACTGTTGAAAACGTCCTTTCAGGTATCGATGCTGCCTTTATCAACATTGGCGATAGTGAGCGAAATGGCTTTATGCATGTGTCCGATTTAGGGCCACTAAAGCTAAAACGAGCTCCGGGACCGATTACTGAATTAGTTGCACCCAAACAAAAAGTATTGGTGCAGATCATGAAAGAGCCAACAGGCAATAAGGGACCCAGACTGACTGGTAAAATCACTTTGCCTGGACGATATTTGGTACTTATGCCCTATGGACGAGGGGTAAATCTTTCTCGGCGAATTCGTAACGAGGCTGAGCGCCATCGGCTAAGGGCTTTGGGTATTTTGACAAAGCCACCAGGCATGGGGCTATTGGTCAGAACCGAAGCTGAAAGTGTCTCTGAAGAAGCCATTATCGAAGATTTAGAAGCGTTGCAAAAACGCTGGGAAATGATTCAACAGGAAGCTATGGCCACTAGGCCACCAGCTTTGTTAAATCGCGATGATGATTTTATTCAACGGGTCTTGAGGGATGTTTACAATGCCGATGTCAATCGGATTGTGACGGACTCAGACATTGGTATGCAGCGTGTGAAGCAACATCTATCGAGCTGGAGTGATGGACGCTTACCAGCCGGAGTATTGGTGGATCATCATCGTACCGAATCTCCGCCAATCTTAGAGTACTTTCGGGTCAATGCCGCCATTCGTGAAGCGTTGAAGCCTCGCGTCGATCTGCCATCAGGTGGATATATCATCATCGAACCCACTGAGGCGTTGACGGTAGTAGATGTCAACTCAGGGTCATTTACTCGATCAGCAACCGCTCGAGAAACCGTACTTTGGACTAATTGCGAAGCAGCTGTAGAAATTGCACGGCAGCTACGTTTACGGAATGTAGCAGGAGTCATTGTCGTTGATTTTATCGACATGGAATCTCGGCGTGACCAAATGCAAGTTTTAGAGCACTTTGGCAAAGCGTTACAAGCCGATAAAGCGCGTCCTCAAATTTCTCAGCTTTCTGAGTTAGGTCTGGTAGAACTGACGCGGAAGCGGCAAGGCCAAAACATCTATGAATTATTTGGTTGTCCTTGTACGGCCTGTGGAGGTTTAGGCCATCTAGCTCAGTTACCGGGTGAATCTCCTGTGGAAGTGCAGCAATCGGCAGTAGCTAGCCGCGTTGTACCGATGCCCAGTGTACGCATGGCACGCCAAGAGCGCTCATCAAGTAGTTTAGAACCTGACCAGAATCTGAAATCCCTCGATTTGGTTAATCACCCCGATTACAACGATAAGGGAAATGGTCGTAATCGTCGTCGGCGGCGGCGCGGTAACGATGCTCCAAGTACTCGTGGTAGATCAGCCGCTGCTCCACCCAAGTTGGCTAATAATGGCAGTAATGTCGGCTCCATTATTGGCTCTTCTCCTATGATCACAGGCAATGGAGAAAGTTCAAGGGAGGAGCTCCCGACAGAAGCTGTGCCTAGTCGCGGCAAGCGTTCTCGTGGTCGTAGCCGCAAACCAGAAACACCTCCTAAGATAGTAACTGTAGCTCTAACACCCGATGAACAGCGTATTTATGCTGAGATGGGTGTTTCTCCTCTAGTGCTAAGTCAAGAAGAGATTAAAGATACTAAGAATGTAGTTGTATCTGTGGTTTTACCGGGTGAAGTATCAGTTTCTGAGGAAAATAGCATTGATGCAGCTACTGAAACATCACAGTTTGATAGTAGTCCAACGTTGGCTTTAGCAACGGAAGATGAACATTCTGACATCGTTAATTCTGACATTACGGTTACGTCTTCTGGCATAGACCCATCCAATGAAACCGATGTTGATGTAGTCGATGTTAATGTTTCTCAACAGGAAACTTCAGAATCAGATGAATCAGAAGCGCCTCCGACTCGTCGTCGTCGTCGCCGGTCGTCTGCAACAGCAGGTTAACTGTTATCCAAGCTAGGCGAATGTCAATTGCTGGCGTAGATGAAGTAGGACGAGGGGCTCTGTTCGGACCTGTTGTAGCGGCAGCGGTAATGCTCAAGCCCGATTTAGAATCATGGCTACAAACACAAGGCGTGGCAGATAGTAAGGTTCTTACTCCCCTAAAGCGTCAGCGCTTAATCCCTATTATTCGTTCAGCCTCTGTTGATGCCCAAATTGGCTGGGTTTCGGCTTATCAGATTGATCGAATAAATGTTTTACAGGCTTCATTAAAGGCTATGCATCGGGCAATTAGTCATTTAACGCCTCAACCTACACAATGTCTAGTGGATGGTAATCAACCTATCCCTGAGCTTGATATTGCACAAAAGACGATTATTAAAGGTGATCAGTCTATAGTTGCGATCGCAGCCGCCAGCATATTAGCTAAAGTTTGGCGAGACACGCTCATTATTCGACTAGCAAAACGTTACCCAGGTTACGACCTAGCCTCGAATAAAGGCTACGGTAGCCCAAAACATTTAGCTGGGCTAAAAGCATTAGGCCCCACAAGATACCATCGTCGTTCATTCAAAAGTTGCCAGCAGCTATCTTTGCTGTAGCGATCTCGACTTAACTTAGAAGGCATCATCATTATCGAAGCTGAGACGACGCCAAAACCCCCGTGGTCCAGCCTTTATATTCATGGAGCAATCGACGCTGTAAGCGTTGCTTAATCGTCGTTAAAATACCATTAACAATGGTATTACCTGTTGACTCTAAAAGTGATTTAGGAGTCAACCTAAATGCCGCTGGTAAGTCAATCTGAATATCTAGCTCCGCATTACCCGATACCCCAGAGTTGTCAGAGCGGGCAGCTAACCAGCCTTGAAGCTTAAATGAAAAATGTCGATTAAGTAATGCCTGATGTTTTAAGCGACAGGAATCTGAATAAATGATTATTTCGTCACAATCATTTGGATATATTTTCACATCAGCGACAGGTTCCAACGTCAACATCAAAAATTTGATGGGACGCATACTAAATTGAAACGTATTATCCTCTAAAACCTTGATTTGGCTCGGATCCGCAAGAGCATATACCAACCGCTCAGTATTACTCAAATACTGATGAATAGGCACAGGTGCAGGAGATATGGCAATTTCTACAGACTGTGACGCATGAAAATGAACCATTCAGTCAAATTTCACCCCAGCACCATACATAAAATTCCCAAGGCATAGACAGCTGTTGAAAACCGATTTCTTTGACTGCCATCCCATTAAACAATAGTTCGCTCAAAAGCTATTAAGCTAACTCTAACACCTTTATTTCAGGGGGCACTGATGACCTCCATATATTTTCTAGATGACTTCTATTGCACACTTAGGACCAGCCGGAAGCTACTCCGAATTGGCAGCCACTAACTATGCCCATTGGTTGAAAATACATCACAATCAACTACCAACATTAAAACCCTACAACACTATTGCCAAAGCTATTAAAGCCGCTGCCATTGGTGAAACCGACGCCGCCGTAGTCCCTATTGAAAACTCTATTGGTGGAAGTGTACGCGATACTTTAGACATGCTGTGGGAACTAGATAACCTCAAAATTCAAAATAATTTGGTAATCCCAATTCACCATGCACTCTTATCCCATGCCGATAGTCTAAACACTATTAAAACAGTTTACTCACATCCCCAAGCCCTAACCCAATGCCAAAAATGGTTAGCAGTCAACTTATCCACTGCGGTTCAAATCGCAACAAGTTCCACCACTGAGGCCCTTCCTAGATTATCGAGCGATAAGACCATTGCAGCCATCTCTCCGTTGTGGGCAGCTAAACTGTATGACATCCCAACACTTGCAGACCCAATCAACGATAACCCTGACAATGCAACTCGCTTTTGGGTTCTAGGCCAACACTTGGTAAGCCATGGAAGTCATACATCTTTAGCATTTAGATTGCCAGACAACACACCAGGCGCTTTACTAAAGCCACTGCAATTATTTGCGACTCAAGGCATAAACATGAGTCGTATTGAATCACGGCCAACTAAACTAGCCCTGGGAGACTATCGATTTTTCATTGACATTGAAGCAAGCTTAGATGACCCAAATACCCAAGCCGCTTTACAACTTCTAAAAAACTGCACAAGAAGCTTGAAAATTTTTGGCAGCTATGAACAAATTCAAGTCCAGAATTAGCAAGTCTAATAGTCTGTCAACTCTAAATACTTTGCCTAAGAAGGCATGGGGAGAATAGTAAATAATGCTGCTATACGTCAAAGCCTCACTATGAAGGCTTATCATCTGGCAGTACATCTTTCAAAGCTGTACGAGCTGCCAAATGATTACGAGTAGACGTTAAAATATCGGCCTCACGCTCCAAACGCTTAGCAGTATCTTGCATCTCTAACAACTGCTGTTGTTCTCGTGCCACACCATGCAGTGTGCTAGCAATCCAGTAAGACAAATCTAATGGCAGTTCTGGAACACTCTCAGGAAACTCAATTTCCTGGCTCGTCAATTTCGAGGATAGATGGACAACATCTCGCAATAGCTGATCCACTTCAGAGGCTAAAGGTGTCAAATCTTTGTCAACCGATTCATCCTCAATCCATTCAACCAATCCAACACGATATGGTTTTTCGCGAACATAGTCTAAAACCCGAAACCTTTGCTGCCCCATGGTTAATATCTTCATACGGTCATCTGGCAAACGCTGAAAATGAACAACTTCTGCACAGCAACCAACCTTAGAAATTTCACCATTATCAGGATCAATCATAAGGACACCAAAACGCCGATCCGACTGGAGGATCGTATTCATCATGATGCGATAACGAAACTCAAATATATGAAGTGGTAAATGCCTACCAGGAAAGAGAACCAGCTCAGGTAAAGGGAATAAAGGTAACTCTCGGACAGCGACTGATGAGGCAGAATCCATTAGGGTGGGGTAAAAATACTTTTAGTCAAACAAGCAATCTACAGGAGCAGCATACAACCCTGTAGATGCGTACAATTATTCTAACCCATCCACTAGATTCGCACAGTCTCCATCTCAGGTGATATACAAGACATCTGATCACGGCTGGAAACAGATATACGAGTTTGCAAGCAAGCAATTAATTCAATAACCGATGCTATTTCACCAAGCTAAATTGCTTAGCCCATAAGCCACCCTAGAGCAGACCAGTGAATTTAGCCAATCAGAGCTTAACCTCAATATCTACACCAGCAGGTAAATCTAGCTTCATTAGAGCATCGATCGTCTTAGATGTAGGTTGATAAATATCGATAATGCGGCGATGGGTACGTGTTTCAAAGTGTTCGCGAGAATCTTTATTAACGTGAGGGGAACGCAGAACACAGTAGATTTTGCGCTTGGTAGGCAGAGGAATAGGTCCAATTGCGGTTGCGTTGGTGCGATTTGCCGTGTCTACAATTTTTTCGCAAGAAGTATCTAAAAGACGGCGATCAAATGCCTTCAAGCGAATACGGATTTTTTGCTGCTGAATAGTAGCCATTACGACTTAAAGCTTCCTTCAATTATCAAGGTTCAAATGGTCCAAGGACCGAGGGAACGAAGAAGGATAAATCCTTCTTCGCATTAGACTAAAACAAATTACTCAGTAACAATTATTACTCAGTAATCTTAGAAACTACGCCAGCACCTACAGTACGACCACCCTCACGGATAGCAAAGCGCATACCTTCTTCAACGGCTACCGGGTTAATCAGTTCCACATTCATCTTAATGCGGTCACCAGGCATAACCATTTCAGCAGCACTGCCATCGTCAGCAGTAAAACTAGCAATGGAACCAGTTACATCAGTTGTACGTACATAGAACTGGGGCTTGTAGCCAGGAAAGAAAGGAGTATGACGACCGCCTTCTTCCTTATTCAGTACATAAACTTCTGCTTCAAACTTAGTGTGAGGCGTAATACTCTTGGGCTTAGCAAGTACCATGCCGCGCAGAATATCTTCTTTCTGAATACCACGTAGAAGCACACCAACGTTGTCACCAGCCATACCTTCATCCAAGGTCTTCTGGAACATCTCAACGCCAGTTACTGTGCTTTCAGTCGTATCGCGGATGCCGACAATTTCAATTGTCTCACCGACCTTGACCTTACCACGCTCAATCCGACCAGTAGCCACAGTACCACGACCAGTAATCGAGAAGACGTCCTCAACCGCCATCAAGAAAGGCTTATCAACGTCACGCTCGGGAGCAGGAATATATTCATCCACCTGTTCCATCAGTTCAAGAATCTTATCTACCCATTCATCATCGCCCTTACCAAGGCTGCCATTGGCTTGAAGTGCCTCAACTGCTTTCAGCGCAGAACCAGCAACGATAGGAATATCATCACCAGGAAAATCATAGGAGCTAAGCAGCTCACGGACTTCTAGCTCAACTAGCTCAAGCAGTTCTTCATCATCTACCTGGTCTTGCTTGTTCAAGAAAACAACAATATGAGGTACGCCAACCTGTTTAGCAAGCAAAATATGCTCACGGGTCTGAGGCATCGGACCATCAGCTGCAGAGCAAACCAAAATGGCACCATCCATCTGGGCCGCACCTGTAATCATGTTCTTTACATAGTCTGCGTGTCCAGGGCAGTCTACGTGAGCATAGTGGCGATTTTCGGTCTCGTACTCTACGTGAGCCGTATTAATAGTGATACCCCTCGCCTTCTCTTCAGGAGCTGCATCAATATCCTCGTAATTACGAGCTTTAGCGCTGCCAGCCGCCGCTAATGTCATAGTGATAGCAGCCGTCAAAGTGGTCTTACCGTGGTCAACGTGGCCAATGGTGCCAATGTTAACGTGGGGTTTACTTCTTTCAAACTTTTCGCGTGCCATGTATTTACTGTGTCCCTAAACTAACTTATGCGTTCCCTTTGTTTCTAGCGATAATCGCTTCAGCCACATTCCGCGGAACGTCCGCGTAGCAGCTAAACTCCATAGAGAATATGCCTCGACCCTGAGTCTTTGAACGAATGTCAGTGGCATAGCCAAACATCTCAGCCAGGGGTACATTCGCACTCACCTTAGCTAGACCGTCCGCAGACCCCATACCCTCAATCTGGCCTCGACGAGAGTTAAGGTCTCCCATGATGTCACCTAGAAACTCCTCAGGAGCCTCAACTTCGATTTTCATCATAGGTTCCAGTAATACTGGAGAAGCCTTTGTGACTGCATCTTGAATAGCCATTGATCCGGCGATCTTAAAAGCCATTTCAGATGAGTCCACATCGTGGTAAGAACCGTCCACCAGTGTGACTTTAAGGTCAATCACGGGATACCCAGCTAGAATACCAGATTCGCACTTTTCTTTCATGCCAGCTTCAGCAGGACCAATGTATTCCTTAGGTACCGTACCGCCAACAATCTTAGATTTGAATTCAAATCCGGAGCCTTCCTCCCCTGGTTCAACCTCAACAACCACATGACCAAATTGGCCCTTACCACCACTTTGACGCACAAACTTACCTTCAGCGGTAACCGCCTTGCGAATGGTTTCGCGATAAGCAACCTGGGGTGCGCCAATGTTTGCTTCTACCTTAAATTCTCGCTTCATACGATCCACGAGAATATCCAGGTGAAGCTCCCCCATTCCTGCAATCACCGTCTGATTTGTTTCAGGATTTGTAGACACCCTAAATGTGGGGTCTTCTTCAGACAGCGATTGTAAAGCTTTGGCCAGCTTTTCCATATCCTGCTTGGTTTTAGGTTCCACAGCTACGGATATGACGGGTTCTGGCACGAATAAGGACTCTAGCACAATCGGGCTATCAGTTGTACAGATTGTGTCCCCTGTTGTCGTGTCCTTAAGACCTAAGACAGCTCCAAGATCCCCAGAGCGAAGCTCATCTACTTCAATCCGGTCATCTGCTTTGAGGACGATTAAACGAGAAACCCGTTCTTTCTTATCCTTAGTAGCGTTATAAACATAGCTCCCTTTAGCTAAGACGCCTGAATACATGCGAATAAACGTCAATCGCCCATAGGGATCTGCCATGATTTTGAAGGCCAGGGCCGCAAGCGGTCCATCGTCTTCAGGTGGTCGTTCGCCCGTATCACCACTGGGCAAAGTACCCTGGATAGCCGGAACTTCCAAAGGAGAGGGTAAATAATCAACCACCGAATCTAATAGCAGCTGAACACCTTTATTCTTAAACGCCGAACCACATAGCATAGGCACCAAACCACCGTCAGTAACCCCTTTGCGTACAGCATTCATGATTTCTTGATGGGTTAGCTCCTCACCTTCAAGATACTTCTCCATAAGAACATCGTCAGTCTCGGCAATCGCTTCAATTAGCAACGTCCGATACTCTTCAGCCTGGTCTTGAAGTTCCGCTGGAATATCAACCTCTTCAATATCTGTACCCAAATCATTGGCATAAACGTGGGCCCGCATCTTGACCAGGTCCACCACCCCCCGAAACTGGTCTTCGGCACCAATAGGGATCTGAACAGGTACAGCATTAGCTTTAAGCCGTTCACGGACCTGCTCATAAACTCGAAAAAAGTTAGCCCCAGTGCGATCCATCTTATTGACAAAGGCAATACGGGGAACGCTATAGCGATCGGCCTGTCGCCACACAGTTTCTGACTGCGGCTGCACACCACCCACTGAGCAAAACACTGCAATTACGCCATCTAGGACTCGCATTGAGCGCTCTACTTCGATGGTGAAATCAACGTGACCAGGAGTGTCAATGATATTTATCTGGTGGTCACGCCAGCTAGTACTGATAGCAGCAGCAGTAATCGTGATGCCACGTTCCTGCTCCTGCTCCATCCAGTCAGTCACAGCATTACCGTCATGAACCTCCCCAATCTTGTGAACAACACCAGAGTAGAAAAGGATACGTTCAGTTGTGGTGGTCTTACCGGCATCAATATGAGCGGCAATTCCAATATTTCTAACTCTGTCTAATGGAGAGGTTCGTGCCATACCTGTAGTCTCACAACGACATCCTCAAAAGTCATGTTGCTAACATTCCAGCCAAACTTTGGACTAGTAACGGTAATGGGCAAATGCCTTATTAGCTTCTGCCATACGATGGGTTTCTTCGCGCTTCCTAACAGCTCCGCCGGTTTCATTAGCAGCATCCATTAGCTCGTTAGCAAGCTTGATGGCCATGCTTTTACCAGCTCGCTGACGAGCAAATTGAGAAATCCATCGCAACGATAAAGCAGTCCCCCGATCAGCACGCACCTCCATAGGGACCTGATACGTAGCACCACCCACACGACGAGCCTTTACTTCAACCAAGGGTGTGGTATTGCGCACAGCTTGCTCAAAAACTTCTAGAGGCTCATTGCCAGTGCGCTCTTTAATAAGTTCAAATGCTCCGTAAACAATACGAAGTGACAGGGATTTCTTACCGCTGACCATGATGCGTCGAACCATCATACTGACCAATCGGCTGCCATATACAGAATCAGGTGGAACAACACGCTTCTGAGCGCTCGAACGACGAGACATAGTAATCCTTTGATAAGAGGTATGAGTTGAGTGCTAAGAGTCGATTAACATCGACAATAATTAGCTAGAGAGTATGTGGCGGATACACTAGCGAACGCACTGCAACTACACGAAAGCTCAAGGGCCACACCTGCCCAACCTCCCGTAGTGCGTTGCCGCAGAACCGTTACTCCTTAGGACGCTTAGCGCCATATTTTGAACGACCTTGACGGCGATCTTTTACCCCGGCGGTATCAAGAGTTCCACGAATAATGTGGTAGCGAACACCAGGAAGGTCTTTAACACGACCGCCGCGAATCATCACAACGGAATGTTCTTGTAAGTTATGGCCAATACCAGGAATATAGGCAGTAACCTCAAAACCAGACGTCAATCTTACCCTAGCCACTTTCCTCAAGGCAGAATTAGGCTTCTTAGGTGTTGTGGTGTAAACACGAGTGCAAACACCTCGACGCTGAGGGCAACTCTTCAGCGCTGGAGATTTTGTCTTCTTTTGGGCGTTACTGCGCTCACTCCGAATGAGCTGTTGAATAGTTGGCATATTGAAAAAGGCAAATGCCTTTGCTTCGAAGTTTTCACAAGACCCCATCGTATCGATTCCGAGGTCTTATTGTCAATTAAGTTTTTGTTTTCTATGGAAAATGAATTTCAAACAAAATAGAGCATACATCTATAAGCAAAAATTCTGATCTCGGCTTATGTACAGTGAGTGACCTAGATAAGTTAAGTCTACCTAGGTCACTCACTATCTGTAGTAACAGCTATTTTTGAATTTGCTAACGAACTTACCGACTCAAAGAAAAACTATTTGCCATTTGTACGGGCATAGTCATCTTGATATCGAATGATGTCATCTTCACCTAGATATTCACCATTCTGTACTTCTATGAGGATAAGAGGAATAACGCCTGAATTTTCTAACCTATGGGCTGTGCAAGCAGGCACATAGGTAGATTGATTAGTACACAGTAAAATTTCCTTGTCGCCACAGACAACTTTAGCCGTACCGGAAACTACAATCCAGTGCTCACTGCGATGGTGATGCATCTGCAAACTTAGACGATGCCCAGGTTTAACCTCGATGCGTTTGATCTTATAGCCTTTACCTTCTTCGAGGACTGTAAAAGACCCCCAGGGACGTGTGTCAAACATGGGAGAAGTTTCTTTGGCAGTGGTCACAGTCTCTTTGTTTTCTGGAGTGGAAGACTTAGGCCGTTCTTGAGTTTGGACCATGGTAATAGTTCCTTTTTAGAAAAGTACGGATACAGATAACAGCTACTTTTTGTGCTTAATTTGTAGACATTGACGAAGGTCAAGGAAAACTTAACCTGCAGTCGCTGAGCAATAGGCTATAAATGCGCTGACCAGAAGTATTGGTAGAAAGTTTCAATACCGATTTTGTTACGGTGTGTATTAATGCGCTACAGGGATTGACGACATCACTTCACCGTAGATGCTGCATTCTGAAATAGACACAGTATTTTGTTTAAGTTTGTGATGCTGAATAAAGTGGTTTTAATTCAGGTCTCATCATAACAGTGGAAATTAGATAGACGTCACGAGTAGAGCCACCGAAGCAGACAACTAAACGTAGTCTTCAATTTACGGAAAATACCTTAAAGCTTGCTTCAAGCATCGAGAATTTTACGGACGATTGAGCGTCGACGAGTTAGCAAACAACCCCAAAGCATTATTAATACGGGCTGCTGTATGTGGATATCGATTAACCAACTGGCCACTTAAATACAGACTCGATGAGCCGCCACCATCTAAATTAAGAGCTTCAGTACATCCGATAGCTTTTAGGATTTGGGCAGTTTCTGTCAGTGTCGGGCCAGGACCTCCTACACGATCTTGAATAGTGACTAGCTTGATTTGACCACTAGAGGTCACACCAATGGCACTTCTGGGGGCTTTACCCTGACTAAAATTATCGCTAAAGGCTTCTCGCTGAGCATCTAGAACGATTTGGCTATTGCTAATCAGCAATGGCCCAGCCCCCAATGTATGGGGCAATTGCTCAAAACTAGAGGGTTGTACCTGCTGATTGAGGACGACGACCATGCCTTCAGGAAAGTCAGATGCAGCAGAATTGAAGGATCGCAACACTAGTAAATAGCTGCCAGGGGGAATTTGAATAGTATCTTGGCCAGCAATTCCCAAAGTACGTTGTCGCACTACTTGATCATTTTGAACAGTAATGACAATTTCGTTATCAATCAAGGTAGTGTACTGAGCACCCCAGTCTTCTGTATAGCGTGCAATACCGGCTTTAACGTAACCACTATTAAGGGCATCAACAGAATAGGTTTGATTATTGGCGCTCACCGTTGCTGAGAGGGTAAGACGATCCATAACGACATGACCTTGGTTATCCCAACCGATGGCTCCACGCCCTAGAATTGGGCCTGAAATCCAGCGATTGTTATGGCGTAGGGCTCCCAGGGGGAGCTGATTATTGCGATTAAAAAAACCGCCGTTGACCAAGGCTGAAGCTTGCCACTGCTCGGCTAAAGCATCCGGAGGTTTAAGCCCTTGGGCCTGAGAAGGAAATGCCCACAGCGGTAATAGAGAAAATTCAGAATTGTCAGAATCTAGGCTCAAGGTATATACGGGGAAGCGGTTTTTGTTGAGTTCAACGTAACGCTGCTGAAATTGCACTCCCTCAGCTAAGAGGATCTCTTTGGCTTTTAGGGCATCAGGACGAATATCCAAGATCAACCGGTGGGGCTCAGCTAGGCTCGAAACTTGGGCATGAAGATGGTCGGCCACCGTCAAAGTTAAGGTCGTGCGCTGAGCGCTAGAACTAATGTTGATATTTTTGAGACTATTTGTAGGAGTCAGTTTAAATTTTGCGATCGCACTCTGCGCTATCGCCGCATCCACAGTCACCACAATATTGTTCGCTGTCGGACTCAGCTGCCAGGTCGCTGCTTGGGTTAAATCCAGCACCAGTCGATCACCCCAGGTTTGACGACCCTGCCGGATTCCCATGATCTGGCTAGCTGGCAAGTTTAAATCTAAGACCGCCCCATCGGGTGTGACTTGCCAGCCATGTTGATGCGTTAGAGACGCTATATCGACGTAGCGATTATTTTCGTAGCGCCATGCGGGTAAAATCAGCATCCCTTGATTAATGCCATTAAACCAAGACACTGGTTGCTTAGTCGGTGTCCCTGTGCTGCCTAATTCCACGCCAAATTGGGTTGCGATCGCGCCATCAACAATCCCAATCAAATCCCGTCGTTTTTGCCATGCACCATTCACTAACCGCCCATTGATCCGCAGCTGTCGACCACTGGCCGTCGGCTCAGCTGCTTTTACCAGGGCCAACCGCCCAAGAGACGACACCGCAACATGCGTTAATGCCGGTTGCGAGTCTATGCGCGCTCCCCCCAGCACAAAACTAAAGACACAGAGCATCAAGACCAAATATTTCAGTGACGACCTCATGTGAAGAGACCAAGGACCTTGCACCGACATAGGCAACTAATCAAATGATATGAAGCGATTTAGCAACAAAGAGCTGAGGGACATTTTATTTAGTTTCTAGACAGTCTCAACTCTGAGGCCAAACTAACTAAGGGTACTACCTGAACTAACAGAGCTATAACCGATCAAATGATGGGCAAAGACAGCCATTAACTAGAGACTCTCAACAATCCTCATCCCATTACCCCACCGGCAGTTAGCCCCTACTAGTTAGCCCAATAGCATGCCAACAATAGACCAAGAATGGGCATTCAAATAGAGTAACTACCGCAATTAAGGTCTAAACCTTATCTTTGGAAGCGCTTAAAGATTCTTGACGAATCCAAGCAAAGCGCTTGATAATAGCGATCCTTAAAATCTTGAGAATCTTCAATATGGTTTGTTTAGCTTTGGTGAAGAATCACTAAATTTGATTTACTTTTAAAGTACGAAGTTAGTGTGATCACGGTCATATCGAAGGCATCATTGCGACTATTTACAAGCAATGCAGTGCTTTTGACAAATTCTCCATCAGGGTTACCGAAGGTATCAAATTATACAAAACGGTTCTATTCAGTCATGGCGACTGATTGTAGACAGACCATTTTCTTAGGCTGACTTTTCATCATCTGCCAACTTTGTAGGTCACCGTAATCGCCCTAAATGATGCGTGGGGTGATTAGTTTTTAATCCCTGCCAGAACTGACCGTTGGCAATGCTATCTGGCAATAAGTGTTCAATCGTTTTCTATTTTCTTTTTGTAACTGGCCCATGGGTAATAAGCGTTTAGATAATGTGCAATCGAATCAAAAAAATCAAGGCTTAAAGCCCTTGGGCCCTAAATCACTAACAGAGGAGCGAGATGCTTGTGGCGTAGGCTTTATTGCTGATCAGCAGGGGCGTGCCAGTCATCGCTTGGTGACTGATGCCTTACATGCCCTCAGCTGTATGGAGCACCGTGGGGGATGTTGTGCCGATCAGGAGTCTGGTGATGGCGCAGGCATTATGACAGCTATTCCCTGGAAAATTTTGCAACGCTGGGCCCAGGGGACCGCATTGAAGCCTGAGCACATTGGCGTTGGTATGACGTTTCTACCCCGCCACCCTGAGGCAACGGATATTGCCAAGCAACAGTTTGCCCAGGTATCTGCAGCCGCTGGCGTACACGTCATTGGCTGGCGACCGGTGCCAGTGGCCTCCAATACGTTAGGCGCACTTGCTAAAGAATTTGAACCCCAGATTGAACAGGTGCTGGTGGAATCTAATGCAGAAGGTGATGCACTAGAGCGCCAATTATTTTTACTACGCCGTGCCTGGGTAAGAGCCTTAGAAGCCGTCCAGGGCTCAGATGAGCTTAAAACGGCGTTAAAAGAAACCTATATGTGCTCTTTTTCTAACCGCACAATGGTTTATAAGGGCATGGTTAGAAGTGAAATCCTCGGGCAATTTTATTTAGATTTGCAAGACCGTGATTACGAAAGCGCCTTTGCGGTATATCACCGTCGCTTTAGCACAAACACCATGCCTAAGTGGCCATTGGCCCACCCCATGCGGCTATTGGGTCACAACGGTGAAATCAATACCTTGATCGGTAATATCAACTGGATGATGGCTCGTGAAGCAGATTTAGCCAGTCCGGTTTGGGGAGAGAGCATTGAGCAGCTGAAACCCATTGTGAATGCTGACAATAGCGATTCCGCTAACTTAGATAATGTGATGGAACTGCTGGTACGTTCTGGTCGTACCCCAGCTCAAGCCTTGATGATGATGGTGCCTGAGGCCTATCTCAACCAACCAGAACTATTAAATTATCCTGAAATCACAGATTTTTACGAGTACTACAGCGGTGTGCAAGAACCCTGGGATGGTCCTGCGCTGGTGGTATTCAGCGATGGCAAGCAAGTGGGTGCCACTCTGGATCGCAATGGCCTGCGCCCTGCTCGCTATGCCATTACCCAGAGCGGTTATCTCGTGGTCTCTTCTGAAGCGGGTGTGGTTGATCTACCGACAGAGGAGATCGTCGAAAAAGGTCGATTGGGTCCTGGTCAAATGATTGCCATTGACTTTGAAACCCATGAAATCTTGAAGAACTGGGATATTAAAAAGCGCGCGGCTCAAATCCAGCCCTATGGCGAATGGGTACGAACCCATCGCCAGGCGGTCTCTCCTCAGCTATTTCGAGAACAGCCCCAGCTTGATAGTCAGGTGTTATTAACCCAGCAAACTGCCTTCGGTTATACAGCTGAAGACCTGGATATGATCATTCAGGATATGGCTGCCCAAGGTAAAGAGCCCACTTACTGTATGGGAAATGATGCGCCCCTGGCAGTGCTCTCGAATAAGCCCCATCTGCTATACAACTATTTCAAACAGCGGTTTGCCCAGGTAACCAATCCCCCCATTGACCCACTGCGAGAGCGGTTAGTGATGTCGCTACAGATGCAGTTGGGCCAGCGGCATAATTTATTGGAAGAGCACCCCAGTCAGTTAATTAAGCTGGACTCTCCAGTGTTGAATGACAACGAGCTAGAGCTGATTCGTCAAGGGTGTTTACAGACGGCGACTGTTTCAACGCTGTACGCCGTCGAAGATGGTCCTGATGGATTGGCATCTGCCCTCAATGTGCTGTGCGTGCAAGCAGATGCCGCTGTAAAGGCAGGTGCTGAAGTCATTATTCTGAGCGATCGCATCGACAATAGCGGCAACCCAGCCACATTATCAGCCACCCATACCTATATCCCGCCACTCCTAGCCGTAGGTGCGGTGCATCATCATCTGATCAGCAACGGTCTACGGATGCGGGCCTCGCTATTAGTTGATACGGCCCAATGCTGGGGCACCCATCACTTTGCCTGCCTGATTGGCTATGGGGCTAGCGCCGTATGTCCCTATCTAGCCCTAGAAAGTGTTCGCCATTGGTGGGCCAACGGCAAAACCCAGAAACTCATGGAAACGGGTAAACTTCCTGTCACTACATTGAATGGAGCCCAGGCTAATTATCGTAAAGCCATAGAAGCTGGATTACTGAAGATTCTTTCTAAAATGGGAATTTCTTTGCTGTCTAGCTATCAGGGCGCACAAATTTTTGAAGCGATTGGCATTGGGCCTGAGCTATTGACTGCGGGCTTTAAGGGCAGTATTTCGCGCCTGGGCGGTTTGACCATAGCTGAGCTTGCCCAAGATGCTATG
>JAHQVZ010000228.1 GCA_019634055.1 Leptolyngbyaceae cyanobacterium MAG.088 | reverse complement strand
AGTATCAGGATGAAGTGCCTCCTGACTAAATAATTAGCTGTAATAGTTAAGACTTTATCTGACACATCCTGTAAACTCACACTGAATCAGGCGTGTCACCTCAATACGATCCGGATTCAACCTTATTCAAGGTTAGGCGTTTTCTCGAAAAGACTATACCGGTTGAAGGCCCCCCTAGCCCCCCAATCCTGAGGGGGAAAAGACTCAAAGCCCCCAAATTTGGGAGTTTGGGGCCATGGGAACTGGTAGCTTCTTTGTCAGAAATGGCCTTAGCCATTTCTGCTGCTCGGTCCAATCAATAGCAACTAAAATCAAGACGATGTATCAGTTTTGATCCAAAATAACGTAAGCCCAACGCTTACAACTCAAAACCACTCTCTCCTATGCCTGATTTCAAACCCAACGATGGTCGCCTTTATGCCCCCGCTACAGAACGCAACCGTGAGCCCATTCTTGAAATCTTAGAGCGAGTATTACCCAACCCTGGCACCGTGCTAGAAATTGCCAGTGGCACCGGAGAACATGCCAGCTTTTTTGCACCCAAACTAGCACCCCGCCGCTGGTGGCCCAGTGATATCAGTGCACCCATGCTCAAAAGCATTGCTGCCTGGCAACGAGAAACAAACGCGCGCTATTTGCTGTCGCCCATAGAGCTAAATGTCTGCATTGAACCCTGGCCCGTTGAAGTAGACGCAAAACGCACGGTTGATGCCATTGTTAATATCAACATGATCCACATTGCCCCATGGCAGGTGTGTAATGCCCTAATGATTGGTGCTGAGCGCATATTGCCAGATGGCGGTGTGCTTTATTTATATGGCCCCTTTAAACGCAATGGTCAACACACAGCCCCCAGCAATGAAACCTTTGACAACTGGCTAAAAGAACAAAACCCTGACTGGGGCGTACGTGATTTAGATGCAGTTGAAACAGTAGCAAAGGACCATAAACTGATGTTGAAAGAAGTGATTGAAATGCCTGCTAATAATCTCTCGTTGGTATTTTATAAACAAGTCTAACAGTTTAGTTTACTAAGTGCCGATCCTTCCACGATTCATTTAAACCCCACTGCCTACTGCCTGAGGGCATTGCATGCAATGCCTCTACTGCCGTTCGACTGAGCTACGTCGAAGCCCACTGCCTTACCTGGGTACATGATTGTTATGCAGTTCCCTTAGCTAGTCTCTAAAACTATGCCCTGGTGGGGACTTTTAAGGTAAAACAAGTACCTTTCCCCACAAGATAGGCCGCTGTGATCGTTCCGTTGAGGGCGCTAATATAGGGCTGCACTTGCAAGCGCACAGTTTCTGGATTAAGACCACGGCCATTGTCCCAAACACAGATAACAATATGCTGCTCTACTTGTTTTGCTGCTAGTTGAATTTTACCTATCGCTGATTTCCCACGTTTTTTTCGTACGGCAGGCATTTCAATGTCTTGATAAAAGGCATAGCGTACCAGGTGTTGCAATATTGCAGAGAGTTGGTTCGCTAGGGTCTGCTCAATCTGAATATCCTCTCCTTTAATTTTGACCACAATGGGTTTACCCTGCTGCTGGGTTAAACGCTGTAACTCTTCATGGCACTGTTGAAATAGCTGACCGAGAGGTTGCATTTTAAGGTCTATTGACCGGGTTTGAGAAACCTGGCGAGGCTGACTCAGCCGTTGCCAGAAATTGTTTAGCCAGTCTGGTTGCGGTGGTGACTGCAGGGGTTGACCGAGGGTAACCAAAGCCTGGCTAGGGGCACCTCCCTGGTTGCGATCGCCCTGCAATATCCTGGCCTGAGCAGCCCGATAATCTTGCAAGGCCAGTTGAGCAATGTGTACGACCTGATTGGGATGCTGATTAAGGGCCGCAAGTGTGGTCTGGGCAATGTTGCCAAACCCTGGTAGGTCTAGGGATTCGCCTAAACCAATAAATACGTCTGCTTGAATGTGTAATAACTCTTTTAAAAAAATAGGGTCAGGCGTTACCAGTGCTTGGGTGAGCTCATCTAAATATTCGGTGACCCCGCTTTCAAAAATCGAGTGAGTCACATCAACACCCAGCTGAGCAGAGGTGGGTAAAAAGCTATCTTGACCAAACCGATTGCCCAGAGTTGTCTGCATCTGGGCAACAATCATATTTAGCCGGTCTACAACCTCAGACTCATTAATTTGAGCATTGGCCAAAGGTACCGAAAGCAACAATTTTAAGCATCCATATCCCTCAACAATCAAGGCTTCTACCGAGGGAGAAAGGGAAGCATCTGGAGTGCATAATGCTTTAAATGCATTTTCCAATGCTTGGGTAGCCGTTTGAATGACGTCTAAGCCCACGATGGCTGCAGCCCCTTTAAGGGTGTGGGCCAACCGCATCAGGTTATGGGCTTTTTGAACACTAAAATTTTGACGTAGCTGCTGTAGTTCATGCCCTATTTGCTGGAGTAGTTCAGACGCTTCGCGCTGAAAGGCTTTTGTTGGCGGTCGGGCAACTAAGTGAGACATTATGCTGACGTAAGGAATTAAACGCTTTAATGGTGAAAACGGTTAGCAAACGGCTGCTTCTCCGCTGATATAGCGCTTGACAGATGCCATTGAGTACGGGGAATACGGTGGCTAAATGGTTGGCTGCAGGCTATTGCGAAAATGAACCGGTATGGGTGACGCCGCAGGCTGGATTTCTTTGGAAGAAAGATGTTTAATAACAGCCTTTAATACCGGTTTAGGCTTGATGGGTTTGCCCAGAAAGCCATTGGCACCAACAACTTTTGCCCGTACGCGATCGGGAATGCTGTTGTTATTGGTCATAATGATAACGGGAACATGCTTAAAGGCCGAGATTCTACGAATCTGAGCACAGAGCTCATAGCCATTGACCACAGGCATAACCAGGTCGAGAAAAA
Source organism: Leptolyngbyaceae cyanobacterium MAG.088 (assembly GCA_019634055.1). GTDB lineage: Bacteria > Cyanobacteriota > Cyanobacteriia > Phormidesmidales > Phormidesmidaceae > Leptothoe. Next base: position 3,364 of record JAHQVZ010000228.1, on the reverse strand, counting down.
TAAGCTGTGGTTTCAGGGCCAGCAGCTTTGGTAAGGCCTGTAATGGATCAGGAATGTTGACATAGCGATAGTCTGACCCCTGAAAAATAGTTGCCATGGCTTGGCTATCTGCAGGGTTGTCGTCGACATAGGCCACAACAGCTTTATTTCTTGTGGCATTAATAATTTGGCTCGCTGTTAACCCTATCTCAGTAGGCATTAAGGGATGCGGCTTGCATGGGGCACCCTTGGGCAATCTGCTGGGCAATCTATTTTTGTCGCCCGCAGATTTTATTAATGATGAAACTGTTGAGTGTGGCTGTGATGGTTTATTAACTGATAAATCACCGACGTTGACCAGTTTGATCAAGTCCCGACGGATATGGGGAATCAGGGATTGGGTTAACGCAGCTAGAGGTTTCCCGGTTTTAATGGCCAAATCTCGCAGGGTTTCCTGGCCATTGGCCAGACTTCTCAGGTTTTGAAAGACTGTTTCAGACGTGCGCTCTTTGAGGATGTCGGCTCGAACAATAACGGGGGCTAAATTTGGGCAATAGTCAACTAGCTTAGCCTGTTGCCAGCTGTACCATTCCTGTTGAACCCGCTCCCAAACAGGTTCTCGGTGGAGACCAATGCAAGGAAAATTAGCCCCATTACGGTTGCTCACTTTGTAGACCAGCCGGGTTTTGGAGTGGTTATAGGCGAGTGTTGCCTGATGGATAATGTCAAATAACACTTCCGAGATACAGCCTACAACTATCTGAGAAAACTGCTCTCGACTAAACTGTTGCTGCATGACAAGCTGCGCCACGGTTTTATAGTTTTGAGGCTGATGGGCAATGTCGTGAATTGTTTTGGGACTCAGGTATGAAGAGTACTTAAGAAACTGTCGATGCCACCGGCGTTTTGAATGGGTGCGAGTATTTGCCCAAACAATCTGACCAACGAGAAAATACAAGAACCATTCGACCTCTGTATCCGTTCCGATGGCAAGAATTCCAGTAAACAGGTTTTCTTTAGCTTTCTGAATCTTGTGGTTTAATTCACCAATAATGGTTACGTTTGACATGCTTACGCTTCGAGTCCCGCGTTGGCAGGGTTTCGTACAGACTGAGATCAATCCTTGTATCTTTCAGAAATAGACCAAAATGGACATCAGCTTAACAAGCTATTTGCTGGTGAAGCGATGGAGTAGAATGCGCCGCGTCTTAGATTACGAGCATAACCCGCAATCTATTCCTGGTTCAAGTTATCTTCATCAAAACTATGCTAGCTGTAAGGTGTGCTACATCTATACAGTCCTGGTGTAATTTGTTCATTTTGGAATGACACTATTGCATGGATGTCTGAACATTCGAGGTGCGCGGCCATGCATAGTTATTGTGTTTGGATCGTAATTACCTGGGGCGGTGTGGAATCAGGTGGATAGCGCAAAATTACGTCCACACGTCGGTGTTCTTGAGGGGCCAGGGTTAATGTGGTGAGGGGGTCAACCTGCTGCCCCCGTAGCTGGACCAAATGAATATTACGAATACGGGGTAGACCCAGGTCATCGCGATATCTGATCTGGACGGGCCCCCGGAAAAAGGTGCGATTGGGTGGGGTTTCGAAAAACTGTAGCCCCGCTGCAGAGAGGGTGTCTTCTTTAATTGGGGTTTCTAAGGCGACGGTGATGGTTTGGGGGCTGTCGGTAGCGTTGTGTAATGGAAATGCCAGGTTGTACTCTATGCCATAGTTGCCATGGGCTTGATAGGCGGTGTCGTCATAGCGCACAAGCATCTCTGCGCTTTGGTTTTGGCCGGTACCCATTTGCCCGGCATAAAGGGTGCTAATGCCATAGGAAATGGCTGATCCTGACGCTGGGATAGTTAGGATTTCGGCGTCATCATGGTCGGTTACGGTGGTGGTCCAGCTAGAGCCTTGGGCAACACCGGCTACGCGTCCATAGATGATCTGCTCTGGATTATCGGTAATAGGGGTGGGGGTGCGATCGCGCGGTCCGGCAACACCAGATGTTTTTAAGAGTCGTTCCCATTGGGTTAGGGATGGCGCAAACTCATTTTCATTGCCATCGGCGTTAGCCGACTGGGCCAAACTGGCTAGATACACTGGCCCATCACTGTCTAGCTCTAGCAAGGTGGAACGACCATTAATCGGTGGGTCAAACTCAGCCACTGGAATCGGCACATTCATCAATAACGCACTGGCCCCAGGTGGCACCACCAGCTGTGATGGAAACAGGTCCTGACGACGATTTTGAATTAAGTCCCCCATGGCCCGACTGCCAGGCCCCGCAAAGACTGGATCACTTGGTGAAAAGGGAACCGCACTGGGTAACGTTATAAACGGCGCATCCGGCTGACTCAGATAGCTAGCCCCAGCCAGTACCTTGAGCGTAACGGTGTCTACCCCAGGGTTATGTACCAAAATTGCCACATACATGGCGCTTAGATCGTCAGGATCGTCTGCTCTATATACATGGTGAGCAAACACATCAAACCGTCCGTCAAAGGCAAAATTTAGATGTGCCTCTGGTTGCTCCATGCCCTCGGGGGGAAAGGTGGAGAGTAAAATCCCTGGCTCGCCAATTAGCTCAGGACTGTTGCTATTAAACACAGGTATCGTGTCTAGCTGAGCTGGCAGCGGTCTCACTTCCTGAGGGCGAACGATTTGTACAGGAGGCGGGGTTTGGGCAATCAGAAGAGGCAGGGGGATCATGGCTTGAAAGACAGCGGACCTTATAGCCCATTTACTTTAGGGGAGTACGCTGCGCTGGGCAATAGTGGGCGCTCGAAGTGTGCTAACTGCTTTCGCCATTGAGATGCTCAACAATTTTCAGAAAGTCAAACTCAACCACGGCTTGGTTGGCTGGGGTAATTAATGGAACATGGACAAACAGGGCGATAGCCGACTGCTGTTGAAGATGCTTTAGCACTCGATAATAAAGACGATTACAGACAAAGTCGCCGGCATCATTACTAATGTGGGTGTGGACTGTTTTTTTGATTAAGGTTTTTAGATTAATGGGGGTGGCTAATTTTTTGTCTTGATAAGTACCCCACTGTTCTACGGTGAGGGTGTTGCGATTTTCTGCCATGCCACAGCAGATAACGGCCTTAGGGCGGTACTGCACAATATGGTTAATCACCTGCATCGGTGCCAGGTCAAAATTCACGGGTAGCCATCGTAGCGAAATGGTGTTTTCAGGCAATTTTGTTGCTACCTGTTCGATCAAAATATCGCTACTATTTATGCCCTGATGGGCTTTCCATGGTCGAAAGCTGGTGATCAGTAAGGGGGATGCCATAGGGGTGAATGGTGAGTGGGTAGGCGCTACTATAGAGCAGTAATCGCTTATCAGAGGGACTATGCCAACCATTGCTGT
>JAHQVZ010000227.1 GCA_019634055.1 Leptolyngbyaceae cyanobacterium MAG.088 | reverse complement strand
TTTGAGCGGTAAACTGCTGGGGGTGCCGGTCTGTTTATATCTGGCCGTTGGGTTGGTGGTGCCCCTACAGTGGTTTACGGGCTTAAATGCAGGCTATGGCATCGGGCAGATGCTCGGGTTTTACCTGACATTGATTGCTCAAACGCTAATCTTTTATTTAGGGGCGCTGTTGATAAGTCTGTCAGTCTCTAATTTGATGGTGTTAGGACTACAACCCTGGCTGCTGGCAGCAGGGGTGATCGGGTTTAACTGGCTTATGTTTAACTATGCTGTCTCTCGGGAGTTTTTCGGCAATACAGAGTCCCATGTGTTTTTGTGGTCTGTTTTATTTTCCCCGTTCTCAAGCCTGGCTTATTTTAATGTTGAACAATCCAATGTCGGGTCAAATTTCGATCTGACTTTGGGAGATTTTCAACTTAATTTCACAGCGTATGGGCTGCTGGCTCTGGTTCATGCTGCTGGCTGGTATGCGCTGCTGGGGCATGGTCTGGAACGACGCTTTAGTAATGCTGATAACACCTTACTTAAACGCCGCTTTAGCTATTTTCTTACGCTAATTTTTGCTGCCTTTATGTTGGGGCTGACCGGTATACAGGTCCGAGAGACGTATGATGAACCGTTACATCTATTCTTGATGGCGTTGCTGAGCTTGGTTTACTTTGTGATGCTCATAATGGCGCTGTCTCCGGCTCGCCAAACCTTAAAGGACTGGACCCGATTTTGCCACGCTAGGCCACCCCATGAGCGACTCCCATTATGGAAAGATTTGATCATTGGAGATACGAGTTCTCCAGTTGTTGCGATCGCACTTAACCTTTTACTCCTCAATAGCTTGGTGCTCACATTTTTCTGCAGCCGATTTAATAACTTTCTCTCCAGTCAGGTTGATGGGTTAGTTTTTGTCTGCTGCATCTTGATGTTTATAGGCTCGATTCTGTTTTCTGCAGTGGTGAGCCAAACCCTATTGATGCTTCCCCGCAAGAAAAACTGGGTCTGGCTTGGGGCTGTGGGTAGCATTAGCTGTCTAGCTTTTCCAGCCCTGTCTGTGGGCATGGCTTTTGCCGTGCTAGAGCCTTATCCGCGTCCCGCCCATGTGTTAGGCATGCCTCCTGAAGTGGCGGTATTGGCCCTACCCTTGAGCCTGTTAGTCACCGTGACTACGGTTCTAGGGTTTATCCACACTCGACAGTTAATCCGCTCAGGACATTCCGAATCGCAACAATTGCTGAGTCAGACTTAGTTGCATTGGCGGCTCCCCCAATGCTAAAGGGAGCCTCCAAGGTTAAGAGGGCTCCCCCAATGCTAAAGGGAGCCCCCAAACTTATATTTTCCATTATCATTCATGGTGCTTACCGACTCCTGTCAACTGCCCCCAGCCAACCACAGAGACCGTCTAGACATCATACTTTTCAGCAAAACAAAACTGTTGAGTCCTAATCCTGCTGTCAACATCAGCGCGATGAATAAACCATTGCCAATCAGGGCTAGCGACATCATCGATACATGGTCCAAAACCGCTCCTAATAGCAGGGCACCATACGCTGTCGCCATTCCCCAGAACAAATACGCCCCTGCATTAATGAAGGCAAATCGAATTTTTTGGTATTTATGATGAACCACCATCGCGCCTAACAACAAACCTGTGAGTAACCAAGACATCACCCAACCACCCATTACGCGGTTGTCAAAGGAATGAGTTGAATCACCAGAAAGTACTGCCATGGCCATTGGTAGTACCATGCCCACAGCCATGGCAACAATGGTCACTCCAATCCACCGGAGTATTTTCTGAAAACCAGTGAACCCCATGGCCCATAGAACAACTCCCTGTAAAGTTCCTAATATCAGTCCTTGGACGGCTCCACAAAGCATTAAGCCCTGAAAAAGATAACCCCAATCTTTCCCTTGACTATACTGATTCAGGCTTAAATGACTGTGGAGCATAAATACTGTCAAAGCTCCTAAAATCAGGCCTGACCAGTTTGCTAATGTCCAAAATAGTAACCACCAGCGTCTCCTAACTATATTGTTCACAGTTGTTTTAAATTTCTGTAAAGGTCAGAATGAACATCTTTTCTTAAGGTAGATAGCAAAATAAGTATGCTTCCCGTTACTGAAATGTTTAGGCTTGGCCTGGTGATCAGGTTAAGTCGTTACGCCGATTCCATACATTTTTGACAGCGTCTAGACAATTGGGGGTACACCTGGCATAACTTTAGGGAGAATACAGTTAAATCAGTATCTATTTCGCATTTTCGGGAGTTTTTAAGTCAAACACATTTATGCCCACCCTGTATATTTCAGATCTTGATGGCACGTTACTAACTCCCACAGCCACCCTATCTCCATACACCAGGGATACTCTCAATCGCTTACTCGTATCCGGTCTACCTTTTACTATCGCCACCTCTCGTAGTGTCAGTTCCATCGGCCCTATTTTTCAAGGTGTATCACTACCATTGCCAGTAATTGAGCTAAATGGAGCCTATATTACCGATTTAGCCACAGGACATCATTTGATGGCCAATCATATTGCCCCTGACCTGGCCGCTGATGTTCTTAGCTTGGTGCAGTCATGGGAGTTTAAACCATTAATTTCTAGCTATAACGGTCAAGAGGACCATGTCTATTTCACCACAGACGTCAACCCAGGGATCCAGTGGTATATCGATGATGCAAAACACAATGAAGATGGTCGCTGGCACTCTTGTGCCGATCTGACAAAAACGTTGAATGAACAGGTGATGCGGTTTACCCTGATTGATAAAAAAGAACGGTTGACCGAGCTGGAAAATGAACTTGCAAATCGGTTTCCCAGTTGCTTTGAGGTGCATTTATTTGAAAATCCCTATCAACCAGACTGGTACTGGCTGACGTTGCAAGATGCTCAGGCGACTAAAGCCAGTGGCATTCGTAAACTGCAAGAACTGCAAAACTTACAGGATTATGATCTAACCGTGTTTGGGGATCACAACAACGATATCTCGATGTTTAAGCTGGCTGATGTGGCGGTAGCCACAGCAAATGCCACACCTGAACTGCGGCAACATGCCTCTGAGATTATTGGTCACCACAGTGAAGATAGCGTGGTGAAATATTTAGAATTCCGTTGGTCAATGGTGAATGTTTGAAGCTAAATCCTCTGATAAATCATCCGACAATGTATCTGGTCAATCTTCTGATAAATCATCTAAGCGCTTGTCCATAAGGGCTACCTTAGCCGCCCAGCGTAAACGCAAACGCCGACGCTATTGGGCCTTGGGCATTGCAATTATGTGGCTGGTGTTGGCCTGTTGGCAGGCCCCGGCGGTTAAATTGGTCAACAGCAACCAGATTCGCGGTGTGTGGATGACCAATACGGCAGCGGCCATGAACTACTTTAGCTTTCGCCTGGATGATGCGGTGGCTAATTTAGCGAAGCACCACATCAATACGCTGTATCCCAGTGTCTGGAATCAGGGGTATACGCTGTATCCTAATCAAATTACCCAACAGGCTGGGGGAAAGTGTTGCGATCGCATCGCCAATGTTCCCTTCTATCCCTTTGACGACATTCTCCACAGCCTTACCCGTCAGGCCCATCGCCATAATATGCGCCTGATTCCCTGGTTTGAATACGGTCTGATGGTACCGGCAAGCTCCCCCGTTGCCAGAGCCCACCCTGAATGGTTAACCACTAACCAGGCAGGCGATATTATCCCTGCTGCTTTATCTCCCCATCCGCTATTTCCTAAACCTCTACAAAATTTCCAGATGGAAATTAGCGGTGGCAATATTGCCTGGCTTAACCCTATGCATCCAGAGGCACGCCAGTTTTTAATCGATCTTATTGTCGATGTAGTTAAACGCTATCCAGTCGATGGCATTCAGCTAGATGACCACTTTAGCCTGCCCATTTCCATGGGCTACGATCCTTACTCGGTCAAGCTATACCAGGAAAGCCACGGAGGTGCATCACCACCAGAGGATCTGAATGCGCCAGGATGGATCGCCTGGCGCGCCCATTTCATTACTTCACTGCTCACCGACATCACCCAAGCCGTAAAACAGGTACGACCAGAGGCCATTATTTCGGTTTCTCCCAACCCGCCCGGATTTGCCTATCGCAAATATCTTCAAGACTGGGTCAACTGGGTCAGCCTGGGCATTGTTGATGAGGTTGTTGTACAGCTATATCGAGATGACCTCGCTATTTTTGAAAATGACCTTTACAACAGTGGCTTTCATAACCTACGAAACCAGGTACCCATTGCCATTGGTCTCTATACTGGCCCAATGACCGAGGCCAAAGACTTTAAGCGTACGGTAGATGAGATTTCAGCTGTACAGCAGGCCGGTTATCGTGGCGTTGCCTTCTTCTCATGGGAGACTACGTTTTGGTTTATGAAGAAAGCCTCTGACCTGGAAGTAAGACAAACCCTAGAGCGATTATTTCAGTCTTAATACTGGTTGGCAAATACAATGTCCCCCTTCTCCTTAACCATAAGAAGAAGGGGGACAAAACCATAAGACTTAAGACTACTATGAAGCCTTAGTACGTAAGTGGAGCAAGCCCCTTCTTAGCACGCATTTCTCCTAGTAATTCCCTGGCGATGCTATATATTTCCTTCGGTATACGAGGGATAGGCGTTTTAGCCAGTTCAGCCGAATAAGATTCCTGAACGCCACTTAGGGGGGGAATCTCTCCAGGACCTTCTGACAACAGGTTTGGCTTTAAGCCAGGATTGTCACCACCAAAGCGAGTCTTATCGCTGCCACAGGCTGCACCAAATAAAGAGAATGAGCGAGTAAACCCTAAGTTATCAACGCCAGGCTGAGTATTGTAGCCTCTAGGATAGGGCACATACATATCTCCAAATGTTTGGAAATACTCATCGCTATCTAAATAAGAATCAATTTCAGCCTCGAACCCACCTTCATCAATAATTTGGATGTGCTCAGAAATCTCAGCGTAGTTTTTAGGGGCACGTCCTAGCAAATGTTTAAAATTCAGCTCAATGGCAGTTACATTGGGATGCTTTTCCCAGAATAATGCCCTGTAACGGTCAGACTTTGCCAGAGCACGAACAAATTCAAGTACGCTAATCTCGCCACGACGCACTTTTGATTCGGCAATTGGACAACGCTCAGTATCCATCAAATGAGCATTACCAAATACTTGCTTATATGCCGTTGCAATCACCAGATCAGCATTTCCCTGAGACAGTGAATCTCTAGTGTATTCAGCGACGACATTACCGGCGAAGGCATCACGATACTTAGTGGGTAATGTTTTGGCCTTATCTTCTGGGGCTATCGGCACTAGAATCCGACCGTCCATTGTCTGGGTCGTAGCCGGTTCTGGCGTAGAGACAGCTTTTGGGGTAGGGGGCTGGACAGGAGCAGGTGCTGCTTTAGGCTCGCTAACCTCGTTGGCTTTAGTTGGTTTTTTTCCGTTTAATACTGGCAGCTTGAGACCAGATAACCCTTTAAGCATTTCCTAAGCCCTTAGAAAAAACAGTTTTACAGCTCTAGAAGCAAAACGCACGAACAGTGTTCAATGTCGTTAAGCCCATAATCTTAAAAATTTTATTCCTCTGTAAAGTAATGGGGTAAAACCCGCTGAAAACCTACAGGGGAAGCAGCTTACAGGGCCAATCCTATCAGTGTGGCTGGTTCCCCGTCAATGAATCTGAAATTTGACAAACGGAGTGTGATTCCCTAGCGGGAATGCCGGTTTTGAAATCCCTAAAATCCTTTTTATACAAGGAGTTCAAGGATTTTAGAATTAATGACTCCAATCAAATCAGCCAAGGATTGCTTCC
>JAHQVZ010000226.1 GCA_019634055.1 Leptolyngbyaceae cyanobacterium MAG.088 | reverse complement strand
GGCTGTTTTTTGGGGTTTTGTACTTGATTTGATGAAAATCTATATGTGCGTAAGCTGAACAATAATTATAGGTTCTCAGCCAATAACATAGGTTTAGTAGGTGACTAGACTTTTTGGCTCTTCGGGATCTAGTATGCTGGTGTAATGTTTGACACATATTTGAGTGATGGTTCCTCTACTCACTGAGCTATTAGGTTTACCTGGGGTTGATGTTGAATCCTATGAAGACTTAGGAGACCGTTTGATTCTCTCAGTAGAAGCCCATGCAGAGGAGGCCACCTGTCCACGGTGTGGGACATTGAGCCATCGTCTCCATCAAAATCATGGCTACTTGGTCCGCGATTTAGCCATCAGTCATTATCAAACCTATTTGCGGGTTAATCGTCGTCAATTCAAGTGTTCAAAGTGCGGCAAACCGTTTAGTGAACCCTTAGAGTTTGTAGGTCCCCGACGAACCTATACAGACCGATATGCCGAATGGATTGTGAATCAAGTGAAGCACAGTGATACGCGAAATGTAGCCTTGAATGAAAGCTTGAGTGACGATTTGGTGTGGTCGATGGTGGAGTACATGAGTGAAAAAAACTCATCATCGATGTGAGTGGATTGAGACGTCTGGGAATCGACGAAATCGCCTTGCGCAAGGGGCATAAGGATTTTGTTGTCGTCTTCACTGACTTAGACCAGCACACGCTCATTGGCATGGCTCCTGCCCGTACCCATGCGGCTATCAAACCGGTGTTAGAGACATGGGGGCCTGAGGTGTTATCCAAGATTGAAGAGGTCAGCATCGATTTATCGGGTAATTATCGTGGACTGGTGCGTCGGATGATACCGAATGCTGACATTGTGGCTGACCGCTTTCATGTGATGAAGATAGTTAACCAAGAACTCAATCAGGCGCGGAATGCCTTTAAGCGTGACCCAGCTGATTTACCCGATGAGGTCAGTGTTGACGAGGCCAAAGCGGCTCTCAAGAACAGTAAATATGCCTTGCTCAAACCGAAGACTAACTTGACCGAAACCCAAGTGAGCAAACTGGCTGAGGTCAAAGCTGTTTCCCCTAAACTGGCTCAGATGCATCACCATAAAGAAGCATTTAGAGACCTATTTGAGCAGACAAATAGTGATGATGCCATCCTGAAGTTATTGGATTGGATGGACACGGCAAAGTCTCTGTATCCAAATTCAGTAGCGACCATAGGTCGGTGGTTTGGCGAGATTATTCAGTATTTTGAAAACAGAACCACCAGTGGTGTTGTCGAAGGTATTAATACTCGTCTGAAGCTGATTAAGCGATCTGGGTATGGATTTAGAAATTTCCAACGCTTTCGACTCAGATGCCTGATTTGCTGGCATTTTTAATTCTCAAAATGCATAATCAATCCCGAAGAGCCGACTTTTTGCCGTAATAAATGCAGTTATTGGTCAAAGGATGGAACTATATAGCGCATTTCTGGATGCATTAGCAGTGTGCTGCGTATAGCTGTTGCCAACTAAAAAATTAGCGATAACGTATGACCTGAACTATGTGTTTGCCAAGCGATAAAATAAATTGTAAATAGTAAAAAAGCACCTCGGCTTAGCCGAGGTGCTTTTTTACTATCTTTACCTTGCCAGCCTGCAGAAAACTTAGGCAGCTGAGACGGCTGTCTTAAGCAGTTACGGGATAAACGCTCACCTTCTTACGACTCTTACCTTTGCGCTCAAAGGTAACGACACCATCTATTAGTGCAAATAAGGTATCGTCGCCACCGCGTCCTACATTCTCTCCAGGATGAACCTTGGTACCACGCTGACGAATGATAATATTGCCCGCAATGACTGACTGACCGCCGTATTTTTTGACGCCTAAACGCTTAGAATTTGAGTCGCGACCATTCCGCGTACTACCTGTACCTTTCTTATGAGCCATTACTTCAATCTCCGTGCTTACTTAACTATAACCTGCCTGAACTAATGAGCTATTCTTCTTCACTAGCGGCAGGAGCATCCTTTGCAGTAATCGTTTTGCCACCAATGTTGATCGAATCAATCATCAGGCGAGTGAGTTCCTGACGATGACCTCGCTTTTTGCGGGTCTTCTTCTTGGGCTTCATTTTGTAAACAATAACCTTCTTACCCCGCAAATGCCGTACTACTGTACCGCTGACGCTGGCACCATCGACGAGGGGCTGTCCAATGCTAGTGTCACCACCGTCATTAACGAGTAAAACCTTATCAATAGTAATGCTGGCATCTTCATCAACTGCCAGACGATTGATGTCGTAAAAGCGACCGGGTTCAACCCGCAGTTGAGTGCCACTTGCTTCAATAATTGCGTATGCCATGGATTCTCCCTTGCCGTACAGGTAGCAATAACTGCTTTAAACCTGATCCGAGCAGTTTTTTGCACAGGGTCTCATCATCGTTAATTTGGGTGGCTGCTGTCAAGGGGGAATTTGAGGGTATGGGCATTCCTGAAACTGTTTACAGTTTTTGATAAATGGTGTTGGGCCATAATTCGTCCTGATTGCCTATGGAGTAGGCGGTTTAAGTATGTAAATTCTGTTCCCCATAGGCAAGGAAAACGGGCATATGTCAGACCTACTGATGTTGATGGCGCAGCTGACGGCTGCAGAACCCCTGAGCGGTCCAAATCCGGATGCGGACATTGCGCCCATGGCCAAAGCTGCTGTGGATGCGGCCAGTCAAATCGAACAATCGGTACCTCAACCTGCCGTGCAGGGAAATATGGCTTTGGCACCTGAATTTTCGAGTGAGGTGGAAGCGCGTCGTCGGCAAAAACTTTTACATCTTCAGCAAACGGCTCGTCAGCAACCTACGGCCCGCCAGCAAACTGCTCGCCTGCCTGAACCTAAGCCTACTGCCTTTACCACTACACCTCGGGCATTGGAAGTAGCTCGCCGTCAGGTGACGGTCACTGCTGGACCTAAACCTATGAGTGGACCACAGTTATTTGAGCAGCGTTGGGCCGCCCTCCAGTCTGGTTCATTGTACACACGCATATCTCCAGACAGTTTTCATAGTCAATGGTCTAAAGCGTCCTATCAGCCTAACTATGAAGAATGGAAAGGGCTATTAAAGCGAGAGGCCGATGCGATCGCATCTGGCCAGGGCAACAATCGGCTTACCGTCGTTGTTGGCGACTCCCTAAGTATGTGGCTTCCTCCAGAATTATTGCCTCGCGATCGCTTCTGGCTTAACCAGGGCATTTCTGGTGATACCACCGGCGGCATCTTAAGTCGATTGTCCTCATTTGCTAATACAAACCCTGACACTATTCATCTCATGGCCGGTGTCAACGACCTCAAAAATGGAGCCAGCGATCACGAAATCCTGACTAACATTAACCAGATTATGGCAAGGCTCCGGCAACAGCATCCCCATGCTCGTGTCGTCGTGCATTCAATACTGCCTACTCGGTGGGAAAATATTCCAAGTCATCGAGTTCGTTCCCTCAATACTCGTATTGCCCAGCTCACCGATTACCACCAGTTAGATTATCTGGATCTCCATCCTAGTTTTAGTAACGATACCGGTAATCTTCGCCAGGAACTGACCACTGACGGCCTGCATCTTAACCGTTTAGGTTATCAAGTCTGGCAGTTAGCCCTGCTACAGGTATAAAAAACGGACAAAGTATACAAAGGTTACTAATGGCGCTTTCCAACTGACCAATTTGCCCCGTAAAATGTAGAGCCTAAGGTCAAATTCACTAGTAAGTGCCCACATGAAATCTTATCTGGCTGCAGCGCTGCAGATGACTAGCGTACCTGACCTTGAGAAGAATCTCACTCAGGCAGAGGAGCTGATCGACCTCGCTGTTCGTCGTGGAGCCGAGTACATTACGCTACCTGAAAATTTTTCCTTTCTTGGGGATGAATCCAGCAAATTAGCTCAAGCAGCTGAGATTTGTTCCAGCAGTGAAAAATTTCTCAAAACCATGGCCCAGCGCTATCAGGTGACGCTATTAGGTGGTGGTTACCCTGTACCTACAGGTGATGACAGAGTTTACAACACAGCATTATTAGTTGATCCCAACGGGAATATACTGCTGCGTTACGAAAAGGTTCATCTGTTTGATGTCAATCTGCCCGATGGTAATACTTATCAAGAATCCTCTACAGTGACGTCAGGTCACCAGTTGCCATCGGTATGTAAGACACCTAATCTTGGCATTTTGGGCATGTCTGTTTGCTACGACGTGCGTTTCCCAGAGCTTTATCGGCATCTCTCCCAGCTTGGGGCCGAGGTGATTACGGTTCCTGCTGCCTTTACGGCTTACACGGGCAAAGATCATTGGCAAGTTTTACTCCAGGCCAGGGCAATTGAAAACACTTGTTATGTCATCGCGCCGGCCCAAACTGGATTTCATAACCATATCCGTCAATCCCATGGTCATGCCATGATTGTTGATCCCTGGGGGATTGTGCTGGCAGATGCTGGGCAAGATGTGGGCATGGCTATTGCTGAAATCACCCCATCGCGTTTGGGGCAAGTCCGCCAACAAATGCCCTCTCTCAATCATCGAGTATTTGCATAGGGCGCAGCTGATCTACAGGCCTGAATGCAAAACGGTATTACCGGTTTGATTTTTCCTTTAAAGAAAGGAATCAACCTGCTCGGAATGAGCTAATAGCATCGAGCTAACTCATGTAGAGTAAACAAGATGCGTCAATTTTTACGGTTCGTATGATCGATATAACTGGCATGCTGTCAGGCATAGGGAGCAATACGTTTTTATTGGCTGAAGTCAATGAAGCTGAACTAGGGCCGTTTATTTTGGCCAGCGTGTTGCTGAGTCTAATTATTATTTATTTGGCCGCCAAAATCGGTGGTGAGCTCTGTGCTCGGGTTAACTTACCCTCTGTTCTCGGGGAACTAGTGGGTGGTGTGATTGTAGGAGTGTCAGCTCTTAACCTCATCGTTTTTCCTGAGGGAGCCGAGCCCATTCATTCAGTCTTAATGGACGTTGTTCAACTTACCGCTAACTTAGACGCAGATGCGCTGCTAGCCGTATTCAACAGCCAGAGTGAAGTCATTTCTATTCTTGCTGAAATTGGCGTTGTTATTCTTTTATTTGAAATTGGTCTAGAGTCTGACCTTAAAGAGCTGATTCGGGTTGGGCCGCAGGCAGCTGTTGTGGCCATTGTCGGTGTAGTTGTGCCGTTTGTGGCAGGTACTGCCGGGCTGATTGCGTTCTTCAATGTCGCTACGATTCCTGCTGTGTTTGCGGGGGCGGCCCTAACAGCAACTAGTATCGGTATTACGGCCAAGGTTTTAGCCGAGTTGCAAACTCTCAGCTCACGAGAAGGGCAAATTATTATTGGGGCGGCTGTGCTTGATGATGTCTTGGGCATTATCGTTTTAGCGGTTGTGGCCAGTCTGGCTAAAACTGGTGAAATCGAGATCACGAATGTGATTTTTCTGATTATTGGTGCTGCTGTATTTTTAGTCGGCTCGATTTTGATTGGGCGGTTGCTCAGTCCACTGTTTGTGAGTCTTGTGGACAATATGCAAACTCGTGGCCAGGTGCTGATTAGTTCTTTGATATTTGCATTTGTGCTGTCTTATATTGCTGCAGCCATTCAGCTAGAGGCCATTTTAGGGGCGTTTGCCGCTGGCCTAATTTTGGCTGAAACTACTAAGCGTAAAGAACTAGAAGAGCAAATCAGCCCCATTGCTGACATGCTGGTACCTGTCTTTTTTGTTACGGTAGGTGCCCATACAGACATCAGTGTACTTAACCCCCTCAATCCAGCTAACCGAGAAGGCTTGATCATTGCCTCCTTTTTAGTGGTTGTTGCCATTATCGGTAAAGTCATCACTGGGTTTACCGTGTTTGGTCAAGAAGGCATAAACCGTTTAGCCATTGGTGTTGGCATGATTCCTCGCGGGGAAGTCGGTTTAGTATTTGCCGGTGTGGGTGCAGCTAGTGGCGTTCTATCAGAATCCTTAGATGCAGCCATTATTGTGATGGTTATTTTCACCACATTTGTAGCGCCTCCCTTATTGCGAATCGTCTTTAACCAAGATGATGATGACCCTGGTTTGCCTACCGATGCAGATAGCCCCTCTGAAATGGCGGAGGCCACTGCAGAGTAAATTTATTTCAAATCGACCCACATCCCTAGTAAAAATTGCCCTGGTTTTATGGGTGCATTAATGGCGCAGCATTCAAGCGGTGTGCGCGTTTTTGCTGATGTTTATTGGGGTCTTGAGCAATTTTTTAGGTAAACGCTATTTTGGCCTGTAAAAAGTATCGAGGTTTAGGTATGATGCGAGCCAATTAGGCATCCTCGTATGTTTTTGCTCTGTCTTTAAAGTTGGATACTGACTGAATTGCATAGCAATCGAGCAACTTCACCTATGATTCGAAGTTACGTCTTCTTGCTTAAAAGTTTCATATAAAACTAAAATTTGACGAAAATCCAACTAAACTCTAATCAGCGTAAAATACTTAACTTTAGTAAGCGTCTTTCCCATGGCCAAATTCCTTCAGATGCCCACACAAACTGGTAAAATCGGCGTTTTTGATAGCGGTGTTGGAGGATTAACAGTATTGCGGGAGATTATGGAACATCTTCCTGCTGAGTCTTTACTTTACTTTGGCGATACTGCTCGCGTGCCCTATGGTAATCGTTCTCAATCTGAATTATTGAGGTTTGTGCGTGAAATTATTACCTGGATGCAGGGGCAGGGCGTCAAAATGGTGGTGATGGCTTGTAATACAAGTTCGGCTTTAGCATTAGAAATCGTTCGCGCAGAGTTTGACCTGCCCATCCTTGGAATTATTTTGCCAGGAGCTCGGGCTGCCGCAAAAGCGGGTCGGCGCATTGGTGTGATTTCGACAGTGGCAACGGCACAAAGTAATGCCTACAAGCAGGCAATTTTAGAGGCGTCGCCAACAGCTGAAGTGTGGCAAGTGGGCTGTCCTAATTTTGTCCCCTTAATTGAGCAAAATCGCATTGATGATCCCTATACAAGGGCTGTGGCTACAGATTACTTGAAGCCTCTGATGGTAGCTAATATCGATACGCTAGTGTACGGCTGTACTCACTATCCCCATCTGTCGCCGTTGATGGATAAAATTTTGCCATCTTCTATTAGGTTGATTAACCCGGCGAAGTCTTTGGTGTCGGCCATGGCTCAAGAGTTAGATGTGCTGGGCTTACGGAATAATCGAGTAAAACCAGAAATCGATTTTTATGTCAGCGGTGATCCAGACAAATTTGCTGAGGTATCTGGGCAGTTAATGGGCTTTACGCCCAAGGTAAAACCGGTTAGTTTGGCTCTTTTAGAAGGGTTAGCGATCGCATAGACGACCTAAAACAACTACAAGATTGGCTTGCTTTATAGCTGGCAATAATCAAAAGGGCGCACTCATAAAATATGCGCCCTTTTGATTGTGATTCAAGCGATTGATCTAACGACTAGTGCAGCGTCAACGTTAAAAATTGGGATTCGTCCTGATAACGAGTGCCTCTTCATCTCGTTTGACTCTTCACTCTTTACTGGCCTCATCCTAAATCTTAGGCTTGACGGACCACTAGCTAGCTAAGACTGCCAATACCTTGTCGTGGATTTCACCATTGCTAACAACGACCCCTTGGGTATCTACAAAGCGAGGCTCCTTAGAAAAGTCCAGTGTTTTGCCATGCATATCGGTTACTTTTCCACCGGCTTCTTCAATCACCAGCACACCAGCGGCATGGTCCCAAATCTTCTCACGGTAACCAGGATATTTAGGGGAGGGTAGGCGCAGGTAAAGTACTGCATTGCCAGAGGCCACGGTACCGTACTTTGCCTGACTATCCATACGAATTGCTTCAGTGGTAATGCCAGCTGCCTGGGCAATGCGCGAATGGAGTTCCTGGTCGCTGTGGGCTACGCTTTCCACAAAGCGGAAGTTGGTCGCATCAGCAGACGACGTGACGGAAATTTTCTCAGGGTTGCTACCGTCCATATTCATCATCATTGTCCCTTCACCACGGACAGCGACAAACAAGATGCCAGAACGACCATTGAGTTCTAGGGCTGGACAACCCAAAACGCCGACTTTTAGGTCGCCATCTTCCACCATGGCCAGGGCCACGGCATACTGGTCACCGCGCAAAAAACCTTTGGTACCGTCGATGGGATCCAGGGTCCAGTAGCGGGGGCTGACATCACCATTGCCCTGGTCAATCCAACCAGGGATCTGTTCATCTGTGGCATCGGGTAGAACGGCTTTTACATAGCCGGTAACCTGGGCCAGCCGAGCTGCCATCTCAGGGGTTTTAAGATCGTCAGCATCTTCTTCCCCAACGATAGGGTCAGCCGGAAAGGCGTCCTTCAGCATTTTGCAAACGATTGCCTGGGCCCCAAAGTCAGCCACGGTAACCGGGCTTTTATCGGATTTTTCAATTGCTTCGGGCACCATCTCAGCCCGAACTTTTTCACATACAGTGGACGCGGCTTGTACAGCTGCGATCGCAATTTCCTTTTCCTTTTCGTAGGCCATAGTAATTAACGATAAAGAATTAACAAAAGTTAAAAGATGTTACCCCGTATAGTCTACCGAACCAAAGTGAAGTTCTCAGTAGAGAGTCTATGAATTTGTCTAGATATAGTGATTTTAGCTAGTCATAATCAGCCATCCAGCGGCGGGTGCCAAAATATTGGCAGCTAATACTTGCGACTCGACTCGCCTTAGTCAGCGCCGTTGAAAAGTCACCGTCCCAAGCATGACAAAAGGCCCCGTGGAAAATATCCCCTGCGCCCAGGGTGTCGACCACTGTTGTCGCTGGCACCGATAGCTCGCTCACCTGCCCCCGATCACTGAGAATAATGGGCCGCTCACCATGGGTGATCGCGATATGGGGGATGCCAAGGCTTTGTAAATAGGTCAGCGCTTGTTGGCCATCCGGCGGTTTAAAATTGGCGGAGGCAATGACTACAGTGGCCAGGGCTAGGGTCTGAGCAAAGCCAGGTTTCCAGCTGCCTGCATCTACAACCAAAGGGATTCCTGAGGCTTGCGCAACCTTTGCCATCTGCTGACTTAGCATCATTTGATGGCCATCCACCAGCAATATATCTGTATCTGTCAGATCCACTGCTTGGTACTCTACTTGTTGACCCACTGCATTTCGCGAGATCACAGCGCGTTCTCCCGAGTCTTTGGATACAACTATTGAGGAAATGGGGGGGGGTGCCTGTCGTTGGGGGGTCAAATCTTGAATGGTTACGCCTACTTGAGTCATATCTTCTCGTAGCAAGGTCGTTACAGGATGTTGGCCTACTGCAGCCATCACCGTTGCGTTACCTCCCAATGCGGTAAATGCGACTGCTGCATTGGTGGCTGGCCCCCCGGCTGCCATCATGGCTGCGTCAGCCACCAGCTTTTCATTGGCTTGCGGCGGTCGCTGTGCCTGATAAATGCAGTCCAGGGTCATGAGACCAACGAATAGTCCATGCATAGGAGGTTTTGAGTTTGACGTTTAAGGTATGAAGGTTGAGAGATTGAAATTCTCTCGTATTAATGGATTTTTACCACTTAAACTCAAGACTAAGGACAGAGAAATTATCAAATTCCATACTCCTCATAGCTATTATTTGAAAACTATGGGGAATTGAAATCCAGTAAGTTGGAGTTTATTTGATTTCTGTCCCTAAGTGCTTAGCAAAACTGCCCTTGATCAATTCCTCGGACTCCACCCAAGTTGGTACCTTGTACTTGGTTGCCACCCCTATCGGCAACCTGGAAGACATCACCTTCCGTGCTGTTCGCATGCTTAAAGAGGTGGACCTGATTGCTGCAGAAGATACCCGGCACACGGGAAAGCTATTACACCATTTTCAGATTGAGACGCCACAGATTAGCTATCACGAGCATAATGCTCAATTGCGGATTCCTCAGTTGATCGAAAAACTTAAGGCAGGACAAACCATTGCCCTGGTGAGCGATGCTGGTATGCCAGGGATTTCGGATCCGGGCTACGGGCTGGTGTGTGCCTGTGCTGCAGCAGACATTATTGTCAGTCCGATTCCAGGTCCTGCGGCTGTGGTAAGTGCGATCGCAGCGTCAGCCCTGCCCTCAGATCGCTTTACCTTTGAAGGGTTTTTGCCGGTCAAAGGTAAAGCCCGCACTGAACGGCTGATGCAATTAGCCAAAGAACCACGCACCATGGTGCTCTATGAAAGTCCCCATCGGTTACTAAAAACCTTGGCGGATTTACAAACCCAGTTAGGGGGTAACCGTCAGGTGACCGTAGCCCGAGAATTAACCAAGCGTTATGAGGAATTTTGGCGTGGCACGGTGGAGGGGGCCATTGAACGCTTTACCACAACTGACCCAAGGGGAGAGTTTACGATTGCGATCGCAGGCTCTACCGCTCCCGCTGAGACACTCTCTACAGAAGACTTAATCCAGCAGCTAGAAACACTGATTTCTCAAGGTATTTCTCCTTCTAAAGCCAGCCGTCAGCTAGCTCAAGAAACAGGGCTCTCTAAGCGAGAGATTTATCAGCTTAGCCTCACCATAAAACCAGAACCGTAGGGAACTGCGGATGGCAACGGAGGGATTGATGGCGTTAGTTTTTAATCACGTTTTGGTAGCGCAAACCAACTATCCCAACTGACATCACGTCCTGGAAATGCTATCGATTCAAACGGCCACCTATCAGTCAGCCACTGCCTTACATCAGTGAGTAAGCGTTCTTCTAGCCCCCTGGCTAATTCACTCTGTCGCGCCCATAACAATGCATAGGCATCGTAGCCTTGACGATCTGACGGATAAAAATATACGCATCCCAAACAGCAGCTTTCATCCAGACTCATCATGGTGTAAGCAAAGGAGCTGCGTCGCTGAAATTCTTTTTGGTGCCAGCCTAGATCAATTAAGTCTTGCTCTAACGTCAGCCCCTCTGGCCAAGTGCTAGGCGGTGGAAAGATGCCTTTGAGATGCTCACTGCTGGTGATGACCGCATCAAAGTCTTTGACCACATCATTAACCGTCAGCATCCGTAGGCGATACTCGTCGGTTTCAAGCACCGTTGGCACATTAAAATCGGCGGCTACAAAGGAAGAAACAATACTCACTCTAAAACCAGGAGTTCAATACTTGGACAATTATATAAACTCCTGAAAGGATATAACGAGACACGATGTTGGTGCCGTTAAGTTTGGAGTCTAGGAATTAGCCTGGTAATTTCAACAACCGCGTGACCTATTGCTTTTTCAGCACTAACCCAGCTGACCCAACTGCCAACATAGCTAACAAGCTAACAGGCTCTGGTACAGAAACTGGGCCAGGTTCCACATCTGTTATCGGCTCAGGCGTGGGTAGAGGCTCTAATACAGGATCGAGAACAGTCTCTGGCACGGATATGGGCTCGACAACAACAGG
>JAHQVZ010000225.1 GCA_019634055.1 Leptolyngbyaceae cyanobacterium MAG.088 | reverse complement strand
GTTCTTTTTCCGTATCTTCTGTGTTTGCTGCTAGACCTAAAAGTTCCGCCACAGTTTTTGCTGTTCCTGGTGCTAGCAATACCCCATTGCGATAATGCCCCGTTGCCAAAATTATATTCTCATAGCCTGTCAGAGGCTTAATAACAGGGGCGCTTTCCCCTTGGGGCCGAGGCCGCAGACCGCTCCACTGGCGGATGATTTGAGCCTGTTCCAACGCTGGACAATAGCTAAGTACGATTTGTCGCATCTGCTCAAATCGTTCTGGGTCTGGTATTAGTTCAAGATCATCATCGAGAGGCAATTCTACGGCTTCGTCTCCAGGGGGAAATTCTACCGTTGCACCGACCCAATAGCGTGATTGTCCCAGAGGCACAATGTGTACATCATGGCCGTTAATCACCGGTTGAAATTCGTCATGTCCTAAGGGTTGGTCTAACTCAATTTCCATGGCTTGCCCCAACACCGGGATCATGGGCAATGGTTCTGCACCGATTTGGCTCAGGTCTGCTGACTCCAGTCCGGCGGATATCACCACGCAGTCCACATCCAAGTTTTCGTCAGGTAATTGCAGTTGTGAACAATAGCCAGATTGAGTCTTTAAGCCTAAAACAGGACTTTGCCAGTGGGCCGTAACGCCTTGTTGTTGAGCGGCTTCTACCAGGGCCAGGGTCAATTCTTGGGGATGCACCTGACCATCTTGGGGAGAGTAAATGGCGGCGGCTACGGTATGGGCATTAATTTGAGGACAGTGCTGCCGCAGTTGGTCGGCAGACCAAATTTCTAGGGGATAGCCCTGTTCTGCCCGCTTGGTTTGTAAAGATTGCCAGCGGGGTAGTTCTTCTGGATCAAAACAGAGACTGAGTAATCCTTGGATATGGGGAATGGGACGTCCTAAGGTTGCTTCTAATTCGGGTATTAATGTTTTGTAGCGTTTGATGCTGTCACGCCGTAACCGCCAGTTGCGGCCCTTAACCTTATGGCTGATGATGCCCATTAAAACGCCCAAGGCTGCCTGGGTGGAGCCTTGGGCAGGATTACCTTGATCAATGACATGAATGTCTAACTGGCTATACTGGCTCAATTCATAGGCAAGGGTGGCACCGACAATTCCACAACCAATAATTGCAATTCGTGTCATAGGTAATGTAACTTATGCCGCCTAGTCTGCAGTCGGCACAAGGTTTAGAAAGGTAACCAAATCTTTTGCAAATCGGATGTACGCCTGATTGGTGCGGTTACTATCAAATGCACTTACCGCTGTGCTCATAGCTTCAAGGTCGCCTGAAATTTTATCTGAGAGTTTCAATGCCTCAGCTTTATCTGCGGGCAGCAGTTGAAAGGCTAGACGATTCATCCGCTCTCTTATTTCACCCAAAGGACCATGGATGAAATTATCGATATTTACCCAGTTTTCGTCGCGAATGTAGCCGCCGAGCTCGGGTAGACGATTTTTTGATGCTTCAATCCGCCCAGCGTAGATAGCAATCTGAGATAGCTGATCAGCAGAGTAAGTCGCTGGTGCTGAAGCATTGGGGCCAGAACTACAGCTGACTAATAGGGTTGCGATCGCAACCAAGAAGACCCCTAAAATCGATCGTGCTAGTGATCGAAACTTTTCCATACTTGCAATACCTCCTACTAAACAATGCGCCTAATAGATCTAATGGCCGTGAGCTGAAAGCGCCGTGAGCGAGGTTTGTGCCCATTTAGAATGCGTTTTAGCGATAAGCCAGTATTAAACCCCGCTAATTATAGTACGTCAGTCATCATCAAATCAGCTGCCTATACAATTACCAGGGACTACCAATAGTCGTAAAAGATGCCCAAAAATAGGGATGGGCAAATAGACTACTGTCAATCTCGGCTAAATTATCAGGCAGCTGTAGGGCCCCCCCTGACCAAATCAGCTGACCATCTTTCACTTGAATATCGCCATTTATCATGGCGAGTTGGGCCTGGCGTAGGGCTTCGGCCTTAATCGGCTCGGTCTGTAAACTAGTGTAAAACTGGGTCATTAGCCCGGCTGTACCAACATCATCCACTTTCCACAGACTGGCCACCGCTGTTTTCACCCCAGCCTGGATCGCTAGCCCCGCAAACCCTAGCTCAGCGTCCTCATTGCCCAGGGCTGTGCGGCAGGCACTCAGCACCAATAGCTCAACAGGAGGGTTATTAAGGCCTAAGGATCTCACCTGGTCAAGACTTAACCGCTGGTCCCAAAACTGGATATAGGATTGATTTAAATCGCCTGCTTTAAATTCTCCATGGGTCGCCAGGTGCAAAATACCGTAGGGCTTACGGGCACGGCTAGTAATCAGTGAATCGGGGGTAAAGGTTTCGTTGATAACAAAGTCGCCAGGCCATAGTTGTTCAGCAATCGTATTGAGTTCGAGCGGGACTGCAGGCAGCTCTGGCTGATCGTCAAAGACAGATGCGCCCATGGCCAGAACCTCTGTATTGCGGACATCCACATAGCGCAAGTCGGTCAGGCTGACGCTGGGCATCAGCCCCACACTAAAGCGTTCTACTAGAAACTGATCACCATTGTGGAGGGCAGAAACGGGGAGCGATCGCAAGCCTGACGGCATCACAAAAGCAATATTGGTAATACCCCGTCTATGGAGTTCAGCTTCTAGAGGCGCAATCAGCCAATCGTTAAGCTGTTTGGCAGCACTTAAATAAGTGCGTCGATTTACCCGGCCCCGATTGACAACATTTTTAAGAAACTGATCAGCCGTTGCTTTTACCTCTGCCTCATTAACCGGTAGGGTTTTCAAAATTGGTGGTCCCTCTGGGGTGATCACCACCAATTCCAAAATTTCAGTTCCTTCAATAGTTTGTGCCTGTTTCGGCAACACCTGGTCATAGTTTCCCGTCTCGGTGGGCGGCACAAACGAAACATAAACGATGGCGGTGGGCTCACCGGTTTCTTCAGCGGCCAGCACTAGCTGTTCTTGTAGCTGGGGGAGTTTAGGATTAAACGCCTCTTCACCATCAAGATTTAGATGGCCGCGAAACTCATCGGTATACTCAATTTCTTTGAGCAGTATGGCTTGTTCTACGTCAGGTAGCAATTCTGGCTCAATAGAGATGATTGGAGTATTGGGGTCTCCTCCTGGTGGATTAGGTCTTGATATCGGCGTAGTACAGTCTGCTGTGCAATCATCCACATCTGGAAGCTCGTCGTCCATGTCGTCCATGTCGTCCATGTCGTCGTCGTCCATGTCGTCCATGTCGTCGTCGTCCATGTCGTCGTCCATGTCATCCATGTCGTCTGGCTCTCCAGTTGCGACTGAAATATCTCCTTGAACAAAGTCTCCTGGTATCGATTCTTCTGGTAAGATTTCGCTCCGGGTGGCAATAATGGCGGCTTCTGTACCATTTTCTGTGGGGTCACCGACAATAAACGGTATCTCCTCATTGCCACCGTGGGTAATCGCCACCTGGCCGCTGTCGCTCAATATGCTGACAAACAGAGGTTCCTCTTCAAACTCTGGATTGGAAATATCAAAACTGCCCAAGGCTCTAAAAAACTCTGGGGTGGTAATGGTAATGTTGCCACCGGCTTCTAAGGTGTCTACTTCAATATCCTGATTACTGATCAGGGTAATGTTCTCGCCCACATCAAACTCTGAATTCTCCTCTAGTTTAATGCCTAGACTACCTTCACCCGCCGTACCGTTAAAGGTGACTGAACCATTAATGGGCAATCCCTCGACACCAAATTCATTGGTTGCAATCACATTGTCGGCGGCCAAAAGAATGGCCGGTTCACCTGTGAGGTTACTACTGTTGGCTGTAACGGTCAGATCCCCTCCGGCTGTATCGATCACGGTTATGGGAAATCCTGGTGATCCCAAAAAGGTTTGATTGTCAAAAACAACCTGACCATTGCCAGTGTTGTCTACATCGGCGGTTAGCTCGATGTTAAGGGGGTTTGCAATAGAACTGAGGGGGATAATGGCACCGTCAATAAAAATACTTCCTGCAGCCTCTAAAGAGAGGGTTACTTCTCCCTCCAATGTGTCGAAGAACAAATTACTATCCAGGGTGATATTGCCTGTTTCGTTGCCGGTAGTGCCGGTGGTAATAGTAACGTCTGCGCCAGAGGATAAGGCACTTTCAATGTCAAAGACGCTTAAAATTGCTGGGGAGGCAATGGGGGTAAAGGGATCGGCTGGATCAAATCCGTTAGACCCAGCTGAGTCTGTAATTAGCACATCAAAGGGGTCAATTAGCCACAGACCGCCATTGCCCACGGGCGCAGATACATCAGGGTTACCGTCCACGGTGAGTCCTAACAGGCCACTGGTTTCTACCAGACCACCATCACCGCCAGTAGCACCTCCTCGCGCTAGTAGGTCTCCCAAAACATGGGTGGTCTGATCGCTCCAAACAATAATCTCACCGCCGTTTCCATTCACCGTAGCGCTGGCGTCTAATACTGAATCAGCGCTGATGTAGGTAATCTTGGCATTGGGCAGAGGCCCTTGCCCTTGATAGCTACCCCCCACATAGATGGCACCGCCGCCATTGGGGCTACTGGCATCTAGCAAACTGTCGATCACCCCGACGGTATCTCCTAGTAGGGTGATTTCACCAGCCGTAATGGTTCCATTGACAAGGGTGGTCCCAGGGTCGTCTGGAATGGCTAAATCACTATTAACCAGTCGGACTGTGCCATCGGTATCTACTTGTAATGTATTGCCTAACGTATTGACGACATCACCAGCACCGGTCAACAGTTCTGGCAGGCTCAGGGGAGATAGCCCCAGAGGAGAGAATTCATCATCGCTGGGGAGAATGTCATAGCTCAGGAGAGACCCGTCGGGGTTAAGGCTAATAAGTTGTTCTCCGGGGACAGATGCGATCGCAACGTCTCCTGCCGATATAGTGCCAGTGGATACGACGGTTCCGCCAGTTAATGTCAGAGAGCTAGTCTCACCAAGGTTAAGATCGGCAGCATTAATAATTGACCCTGGGTTACTAAACCGAAAGATCAGCC
>JAHQVZ010000224.1 GCA_019634055.1 Leptolyngbyaceae cyanobacterium MAG.088 | reverse complement strand
TACACCTCGATCACATTCGATTCGCCCATGAAGTTATAGCCCCAAACATTTTCTAAAATTTGTTCACGGGTCAGCACTTCGCGAGGGTGCTCCATTAAATATTTGAGCAGCTCAAACTCCTTCATGGTCAAGTCAATGATACGGTTGCCGCGCATGGCCTGACGACTGTTCACATTCAGGGCCAACTCACCAAAGATGAGCTGCTCAACGCCGTTTTCACTGGGTTGCAGATAGGCACTCACCAGCGCCAGAAATTCATCGCTGCGATAGGGTTTAAGAAAATAATCGTCCGCCCCAGATTCAATACAGGCCACCCGATCGTCCAGATTGTCACGGGCCATTAGCAGCAACATGGGGGTGCGGTCACCTTGCGATCGCAGTTGCTGACATAGGTCTAACCCCGACTCTCCCGCCAGCATTCGATTCACCACAATCAATGCCGGATGGCGGTTATGGACTTCCTGTAACCCCGAATCTATAGTGGATGCCACTAGCGGAATATAGCCCGATTCCCGCAGGTCATTACTGACATCCTGGGCCAATTCTTCATTGGCTTCTACCAGTAGAACACAGGGTGTGGCTTCAACAGCACTCATGGAGATAACCTCCTGATTTTGGGAACATGCAGCGCAAACTTTAGCTTTAAATGCGCTACCAACGCTGTTATGTATCTTGCTGATGTTTGCATTTCGTGCATCAGAACATTCGCTATACGCAAATACTAGCGCGTGCTTCCCAAAACACCATAAGTTAAAGAATGTATACAAACGACACACTAAGGTATGACTGTTGGCATTTGGGTATTGGGAGATCAGCTGTGGCAACACCAGGCCGCATTAGCCAGCGACCCTACAGCCTCTGTGATTTTGGTTGAATCCCGTCAGCACAGCACCGAACGACGCTACCATCGGCAAAAGCTTGTTCTTGTATGGTCGGCCATGCGCCACTTTGCAGCAGAGCTAGAGTCCGCAGGGCGCACGGTAACCTATAAAATCGCCGATGATTTTGCCGCCCCACTCCGCCAGTGGATTAAGCAACAAAAGATTACAGAACTGCGGGTTATGGAGCCCGCTGATCGACCCTTTGCTCGATTTCTTAGCACTCTGGCGCTTCCCTGCCCGCTCACACTTGTGCCTAACAACCACTTTCTCTGGTCCGTCGATGAATTTAAACAGTGGGCCGACGGTCGTAAACGCCTACTAATGGAATCCTTTTACCGAGAAGGGCGCAAACGCTACGGTGTTCTCATGGAAGGGGCAACCCCCATTGGTGATCAATGGAACTATGACAAGGAGAATCGCAAACCGCCCCCAAAAAACAAGCAGCAAGGGATTAACCCGCCCTCACCTCAATGGTTTAATCCCGATGACATCACGCAACAGGTGATGCAAACCGTCGCCGAGTTAGATACCTTTGGCAACCTGGAACCCTTTGGCTGGGCGGTGACGCGATCCCAGGCACTCCACGTGCTGGACTACTTTATTAATGTGCGACTAGCCACCTTTGGCCCCTATCAAGATGCCATGGTCACCGGAGAAGATACCCTCTGGCATGCGTTGTTATCGCCTTATTTAAATATCGGGTTGTTGCAGCCGTTAGAAGTCATTCAAGCAGCAGAAACAGCATATAAGCAACAAAATCTCCCCCTCAATAGCGTAGAGGGCTTTATTCGTCAGGTTTTAGGCTGGCGAGAATATATGCGTGGTCTGTATAGCTATGTAGACGAAGACTATCCCCAAGGCAATTACTTTAACCACCAGCACCCACTACCCGACTTTTTCTGGACCGGCGATACCCCCATGAACTGCCTGCACCAGAGCATTGACCAGGCCAAACGCACAGGCTACAACCACCATATTCAGCGACTGATGATCCTGAGCAATTTTGCCCTGATCGCTGGACTATCGCCCCAGGCCGTAGAAGCCTGGTTCCATGCGGCCTTTATCGATGCCTACGACTGGGTTATGCAAACCAACGTGATTGGCATGGGTCTCTTTGCTGACGGGGGCACGCTCGCCACCAAGCCCTATGCGGCCTCAGCAAACTATGTAAATCGTATGAGCGATTACTGTAAGGGCTGCCACTATAATCCTAAAACCCGTACCGGAGAGCGGGCTTGTCCCTTTAACTTTTTTTACTGGGACTTCCTTGCGCGCCACCGTGACATACTACAGAGTCAGGGTCGAATGAATTTTATCTTAAGAAATTTAGATAAAATGTCCATGGAAGAATATGCAGCCATAAGAGACAATGCTCGTGAATGGCATGCACAACAACCAAGCTAAGAATAATTCATCGTTCCTAAACATTAGCTCGAGTACATTAGGCAACTGTAAAGAACACCCTAAATGGCAGACAGCCTTGAGCAGAGGAAAATATTTCCCCTTATCATTACTGACATAGCGTAGAAAGCTCAGCCATTGTTCTGAGCTTTAACTCAGGGAACATCTGCCAACAAGTAGCTCTTATGAGCAGGACGAAAGCCATTGGGGTGCATCTCTTTTACTGCTGACTCGTTTGCAAGCATCTAATCTGTTAGCCAAGGTTTATTTAGTTAAGCAATATGCTGGCTTGCCCACTCTGCGATCGCAAGCTCTAGAGCTTCCACCACAATTGTGTTCATGGACTGTTCTTTTGCCGCAGCAAGTTGCTTAATCGCTTTTTTGACATTAGGGGGCACATAAATTGTCATCTGTTCAGTTGGCATCACATAAGCTCCTGCTGGACGTATTGGGAGTTTATGACACTCAAATTGTCTGGTAGTAGCTACAAATGGCCGATATTTTTGGTTACAAGTGCGCAACTAATTCTGTTGCTTGACACATGTTCAGAACGTGAACCTGTGCCCTGATAATGCGCAAACGCTTGCGGGCAGGGCTATTAGCCGATATTTTTTGGTGTAAATGCGCAATTAATTCTGTTGCTTGACCCATGCTCAGATTGTCAGCCTGTGTTGTAGCAATGGGTAAAACCCGCGTGGGCAGTAGCTACAAATGGCCGATATTTTTAGTGCAAATGCGCAACTAATTCTGTTGCCTACCCCATGCTCAGATCGTCAGCCTATGTTTGAGTAATGCGTAAAATACCCGCGATAGGTCTCGACGCTGAACGATTTGCCGATCTTGAGGGGTGTTAGCAAATGCATCTGCATAGGCCTCCGGCATTGCCCGCTTAACCAAAAAGCCAAGCTGCTGACGGGTCATAGCCTGGTTAGGCGAAAACCGTCCCCTGCCTACACCTGCCACCATGCCTTGTGCTTTGAGGGTTTCGATGTTGCCATAGGCCCAGTGCTTACCCGGCTGCACATCCTTAAAAGACGGCTGCGGCGGGGTAATTGTTTCTAACCCTAAAAGGTTGACCAGGGCCGTACAAACAACGGCACGACTAACGCCAGCATAGGGACGAAAATGAAGATTCTCTGCATTTTCACTGGTGATGATGCCCGCTGCTGCCATCACTTGAATTGCTTCAAAGTCAGAGTCCTCATGGGACACATCATCAAACCACACAATGGGAATACCATTGCGGGTTAAGAATCCTTGCAATTTTCGCAATAGTGACTCATCGTGAACAATCTCGCGGGGTTGTTTCTGGGTCCAGACACAAAACGCCCCTAAAAACCCACTGGCCTCACCGATGGCCCACTCGACAGGATGCATGCGATAGGCGGCATTGGTAATATGTGTAGTACCAATACTCTTGGCCGACAAAATCAGCCCATCTGTATCCACAGGCACCAGTGAGCCCGCCGGTAGAGTAAAGGGTAAGGCAATTACATCCTGCCCCCTAGGGCTGACATGACCATCTACCAAATTGCCATGCAAGTCCAGGTAGTGGTACTGGCCAATGCCCAGCGTATCGTCAAAGGTGCGAGACCTGGCCTGGTTTGGGAAAAAACTGGCGGCCACATCCTCATGGCGAATTGTGGTCAAGGCAATCCCTCGACGGGCTTCACGAATATATGGCTCTAAGGCAATGCCATCGTTTGTCCAAGTCAGGTCTCCCCGAGGCTTTAAATCAGGCACACCATTACTTTGTAAAAAGTGAATATAAGCCTGGGCTCTGATGCGAGCCTGTTTAATCTGTTGCTTACGCTCAGTACGGCTCAGGCCAATCAAATGCCCTGAGCGATAATCGTTGCCGCAACATTGGCCGCGTTGGGGATGGCCTGATGTGCCCCAATTGATGACGGCCACATCTCCAGGCAATACCTTATTTTTTGAGAGAGAACGGCGCAACAATCGTCGATAGCGAAAAATACCAAAGGCATCAAAAAAATCTCGTTTCTTCCAACCATCATTCTTTTTGACCCAAAATTCACCCGTAAATTCTTGCAGATTGAGCCAGGGTACCCGACCATATTCTGTTGGTGCGCCAATGGACACGCCCTTGCCCGCATGGGTACGCTCCACTAACACATCAAAGGTAAACGATTGTTGACATTGGGGGCGAGCCTCTTCAGGCAGAATGGCTTCTCCCGTATCGCTGCGAGATTCTTGCCCCACCCGTGATGGCAGATTTGCCACCTCTAGTAGATCGCCAAAGTCAGTGGCCTCTACCACCACCTTGGCACGAACAATAAAAGTATTATTGGTTTTAGTGTCTTGACATACTACCCCATTTACCAAACGATGCTCTGTCGGTGTTTTCATTAACAACGCGGTAGGCTCAGCATAGGGGATCAGGATAAGTTTGCCTGACTTCAGATAGGGCAGCAACGGTTCTTGCAACGCGGTGGCAGCTACCACCGGGGTGGTGGAGAGATGACCGACCCAGGAACCACCGGGGTCGTCTACCACCCGTCCGGCCACTGGCTGTAGTTGACGCTGACGTTGCCGAAACAAACGCTGACTGCTAGAAATGGCAAATTCTTCACCCGCTACGGTGGTTAGATCGGCCTGATGCCGTAATAAATCCCCATCATCCGATGCGGGCAATGCCTGGGCGGTAAACTGCCCCCCCACCATCCGTTGAGGCTGTACTAAACACACATTCAGTTTAAGCTTTAGGGCCGTTAGTGCTGTGCTATAGGCCGCTGTTGAACCCCCTACAACGGCAAGGTCGCAGGTGTAACTTGCCCCCTCTTGAGGGCGGGTCAACGCATCGTCACTCAGTAACCCGTTTTGCTGATGAACCATAGCAGTGCCAACTATAAGGTCGATTTATCATCCCCCGAAGTTGTATCACTCTCCCTAATTTGTTCGCAGTTTTTTATAATCAAACGGATTGTGTAGTACAGCAAACATGCAGTACCCTCAGATCATTAAAAGATCATCATCATAAAAGCCATGTCTAAAAAGCCCTATGTCCTGGATATTGATCCTGCTACGCTACTGTTTGTGGGCTCTCTAGTGGTATTGCTCCCTTTGGTATTTACTGGTTTTCTTTCCCAGTAAGCGCTTGGTCTAATGCATGGTCAACGGCCGACCGCAGCTTATGAATCATATACAGGTCTTCCTGCCCTAGCCGCGCAATGCCGTGCATAACGTAGCCCTGGTATCGCGCTGGCAGCCCTATGCGCCCCATTAGCTGCTGCAAAAGTCGTTTTAGGCTGGCATATTCTGCCGGGGGCATGGCTTCACTATTCAGGCGTTGATCTGCGATTTGGACTTGGGTTTGCTCAGCCGATAGTACAAAGCTATAGACCATAACGGCCTGGGCCAGGTTGAGTGAAGGCTGCAACTGATGCTGAGGAACGTTGGTTAAGACATCACAGGCTTCGATATCAGCAGATTTAAGCCCTGAGCGCTCGCCACCAAAAACAATGGCCACCCGCTGGAGCCATGGACCTTTTGCCTGTAAGTAACCTGGCAGGTCTCGCACAGAGGTGTAATGGTGCTTTTCGTAGCGGTGGCGGGCGGTGGTGGCACAGGCTAAGTCGCAATCTGCGATCGCATCCCCCAATGCGTCATACACCTGGGCCTGCTGCAACACATGCTGAGAGCCATGGGCCAGGGCCAGAGCTTTTTCGCCCAGATAATCGGCCTTGGGGCGCACTAGCCGCAGGGTGTTGTACCCCATGGTGTGCATAGCCCGAGCCGCTGCACCAACATTCTCGGGTTCTTCAGAATCAACAAGGACAACGATGATTTCCACATTAATACATGGATAAAGGAAGAATTGATAATTGAAAATGGATAATGGGAAATTGGGGGTGGCTTGTTAAAGGCAGAGAGCCAAGGATTATTTTTTTCAATTGATTCAGTCGGTGAACTCAATGGTTTTAATTTTCAATTATCAATTAACCCATTATCAATGACTAGGTGTAACTCTCCGCTTGCAGTTCAAACATCTCAGCATACCGTCCCCGTTGGGCCATTAATTCATCGTGGGTGCCGACTTCGGTGATTTTGCCCTGTTCTAAGACAACAATGCGGTCGGCCATGCGCACAGTCGAGAACCGATGGCTGACGAGAAAGGTCATTTTACCCTGGGTGAGCTGCCGAAAGCGTTGGAAAAGATCATGTTCTGCGATCGCATCTACCGCCGCTGTGGGTTCATCTAAAATCAAAATTTGGGCATCGGTCATAAAGGCCCGCGCCAGACCAATTTTTTGCCATTGTCCCCCCGAGAGATCGACGCCACCGGAAAACATTTTTCCTAAAATGGTTTGATAACCCTCTTCTAATTGTTCAATTACCGCTGTGGCCCCTGCCCCCTCTGCTGCCTGGGTTACCAACTCCAGGTTCTGTCGCTGGGGTAGATTACCAAAGCCAATGTTGTCTTGCACATTTAGGGCATAGCGAGCAAAGTCCTGAAACATAATGCCGATCTGGCTGCGCAGGTCGCCAAGAGAGAATTTTTGCAGTGGAATCTGATCAATCACAATTTGGCCGCGATCAATATCGTACAACCGAGTTAACAACTTTAATAATGTGGTTTTACCTGAGCCATTTAGCCCCACCAGAGCGATACACTCTCCTGGAGCCACCGTTAGATTAATCCCTTTGAGGGTGGGGTGCTCAGACCCTGGATAAGTAAAATACACATCTTGAAATTGCAGCCCCTGGGCCATCGGTTTAGGAAAGACCTGGGGCCGGGCCGGGCTGGTTACCTGGGGGGCAATATCTAACAGCTCAAAATATTGAGATACGTAGAGATTATATTCATACAAGGTGGCCAGGCTCAGCAAAATCGACTCAATTAACCCTTGAGCCTGCTGAAAGGCCCCTGTATACAGGGTCAGGTCGCCCAGGGTAACCAGCCCTCGAATGCTTTGCCACAGCACTAACCCATAGGCTCCATAGAAACCAATGCCCCCCAACAGTTCAATGCTGAGCTGTGCTAACGACTGCCGTTGGGATAAAACCCGCGACTCCTGGTTAAATTCCTGACGAATGATGCGGTACTGTTCCACCATGTGCTCGCCCAGGTTAAACAGCCGCACTTCTTTAACATACTTAGGATCGGTGAGGACCTGATAAAAATAGTCTGCTAGCCGTCGGGATGGTGTTTGACGACGGTTCATCCAAAACCGCCGATAAGAGTAGCGGATACCCACCCAAAGCGTTGGTAAAACGCTTACCAGCAGTAACCCGATCACCCCCGGACTAAACCGTAACAGCAGGGTTAACAACCCCAATAGCCGAGTAATTGACCCTAGCAGTCGTGACAATAGCTCTACCACCCGTAGCGGATAGTTACTACCACTTTGCTGGGCGCGATTGAGCACATCGTGAAATTCCGATGACTCATAATGGGCCAGGTCTAACCGCATGGCCTGCTGCAGTAGTTGCACGTTGGCATAGAGCAAAAACTGATCGCTTAATATTCGTCCTACAAATGTATTTAGCTGGCTCAATACCTCCCGCAGCAGCAATAGGCCAAACCCAGCCACTACCAATAGCGTCAGTAACGGTGTAAAGCTAGCCGCTTCACTAGCCAAAATGGCGACTACCTGGTCAACGATCAGCTTACTGATATATAGCTGCGCCACAGGCACCAGCGAACTAACTAGGGTTAGCAAAATGCTCAAGGTTAGCCATAGGGGGGCCGCCGACCACACCAACCGAATCAGCCGGGGAGTGTTACCCAGCAAGGCCAGAATTTCTTGATAATAACGACGTAGTTGAGGGAGAAGATTAGGCAAAGTAGAACGCACCAGAAAAAAACAAACGGTAAAAAATCCGAGCAAGCCTTAGCATAGAAGGCTGCCCATTAGCCATTTTCAATTGTCCATTATCAATTTTTAAGCGGGCTATGCCTACCCCCTAGCGGGCTATGCCCACCCCCTAGCGGGCTACGCCCACCCCCTATGCCTGAACCAACCCCAGCTTGATGGCTTTAACAATTGCCTGGGTACGGCTGCGCACTTTCAGCTTCTCAAAAATTGCGGTCAGATGGGCTTTTACCGTGGCAACAGTAATATATAGCTGTTTGGCAATCATTTCATTAGAGGCACCTTGTACTAACCAGTGCAGTACATCTTGTTCTCGCTGGGTTAGACGGATCTCTTCAGATGGTTGAAAACTGGGTCCTGGGTTGGCATGAAATAGTCGAAAAAAGGCACTGGCCAATTCCGGATCTAAATAGATTTCGTCTTGCATGACTGTCCGCAAAGCATCATAGAGTTGACTCCCTAGCTTGTCTTTGGCGACATACCCCTTAGCTCCGGCCTGCATGGCATGATAAATCCAATGGTCTTCTCGGTGAGCCGATAGACTAAGCACGCGGGTGTCTGCTCCCAATGCCTTAAGCCGATGTAATACTTCTACTCCTGTTCCTTTAGCCAGCTGCATATCCAACAGGGTAATCATTGGACTATAGGTTTCAACCATGAAAACGGCCTGATCGACAGAGGCAGCTTCTGCTACTACATCAAAGGTGTCATGGCCGTCGGTATAAAAACCAAGCAGGGTACGCAAACCCTGCCTAAACTCAGGATTATCATCAACTAATAAAACAGAAATTGCATCAGCCATAACGGATGCACTTTAAAAAGTGACAGATATAGGGCAATTACGGTTGTACTCAAACCTTTATGCACATGCGCCATGTCCAAATGGTAAGCCGATGTAACCCTCTTGGGAAAACAGTAAGTCTAAACCTGGACAGGTCTAAAACTGAACTCTCTGATAGAACTGTTTAACTAGCTTGAATACAGGGAGATTGACTCTATCCTCTAACACGGCAGAAAAATCGAAAACTGGGCACCTCCCTGGGGCAGCGTTTCGGCCTCAATCCGTCCTTGGTGATCCAAAATAATCTTTTTTGCGATCGCAAGTCCTAACCCCGTTCCCCCTTCACGGGTTGAGTAAAACGGGGTAAATAGTTCAGATGAATTCATCCCATCAAGCCCAGGCCCCTGATCGCTAACCGTTATTAACACCCCATCTTGAGATGTGTGACAACCAACAGTAATCTTTCCACCAGTCGGGCTGACGTGAATGGCATTGTCGATCAAGTTTTGTAAGACTTGCTCAAATTGCCAACCATCGACAACAATATTCATCGGGTCAGGTTGTACGAGCGTAAGCTGTTTTTTATCTAACTGTGGCTGCAGTAAAGCAATCACCTTTTGCAATAATGTCAGCAGATTATGGTCTTCTTTTTTGAGGCAAGCTTGTTTCCCACAATTCAGTAAATCACCTAAGTTTTTTGTAAGTGTCTCAGCCGTGCGACGAATACAATCAGCCTGACGCTTTTGTGGTTCCCCCTCAGCTCCTAGGGAAATATTTTCTGCGTAGAGACGAATCAAAGAGAGGGGATTGCGCAACTGATGATCGGCTTGTTGCAACATCTCTTCAAGCATCTGAATCTTCGCTTGCTGGCGTAAGTTATCTTGATACAGCGTGAGATATTGTCGCAGTAGTTGAGCATACTCTTCGATTAAATCCTTTTGTAAATGAGAAAGATGCTCTTTTGTCCACAGCAGTAGATAGTCATATTGAGTTTCGGTTTGACGCAACCCACAGACATAAGCCTGAGATTCACTTGAATCAATAGACAACGGTGTTAGATCTAAAAATGGTAAATCCTGAGATATCCAACGTTTTGGTTCAACATAAGCAGTAATTTTGCTATCTATGAGCTTACAGCGCCGATAGGTCAGCATATCACGCTTATTTTCAAGTTTATCCCAATAAATTAGCCAAACGTCTAATGCAGATAGCTTCTCGCTAAGGCGATCAATCTGTGCCTGACAGAGCTGACGGATGTCAGCAATGGCATCTTGTGACTGATAACTAGCTGCTAAATGAGGTGACATGTCCATCCTTAATCCACTCCTACCTCACTCGGTAACTGTGGTGCTCATGCTAATCATGTAATACCTGAGTCTACATTCAGCATCAACATTTTTTTGCCAATATGCAAGCATTTGAGGAAAATTTGGGTGTAAATACGCAGCCCTTTAAACCCTTGAAAACATTCCCCTCTTTGCCGCCCTAGATCTTGATTTGGCTAAAGAGAATGTCATGATTTTCACACTACATCATAGACATATCAGTATTGTGGAATTTGCTATTAGACCTTTGACCAATTGGCCCAAATACAGCCAGACTCTACTCTATACATAAGCGCATTTCGTTGACATGTTCGCTATCGTAGACTCGTACCCTTTGCTTGAGGGGCGAGTCTTTTTATTTTTATGCTTTAAAAAATAAATCGCTATAGCCATGGGTGCAGGCTGTTACCCTCCTCCCCTACCTAAGTATTAAATGTAATTAAAATCACACTATTTGACTCAGTATAGTGGGCTTTAGTCAAACTTAGGCATCACAGCCCAGACTCTCTCGGGTAGAAACTCCGGTAACAGGGTTTACCCCATCAGCTCGCTCACACAGAGACTTGACTTGAAAACGATCAATGATGGTGTAAGAGAAATCGGCCCCTGTGATCGTTGCCTCAGCAAACGTGCTACTTGTCATCAAGGCGTCAGTAATGAGGGCATTGGTCAAGTCTGACCCCGTAAACTCTACTCGATCGGCAAAAGACTCAGATAAGTCTGCTCCGCTTAAGTTGGTACGGATAAATTTGGCTTTAGTGAGAATAGTGCCGCTTAGATCGGCTCCTTGAAAGTTGGCGTCTCGTACCTCTGCTGCTGCCAGGGACGTACCGGCCAGCTGAGCATTTTCAAAGTTACGTCCAGTTAGATCTGTCAGGGTATAGTTGACAACGCCAGGCTCTGCCATAGCGACGATTGGTCGCATTGTCAGCAAAAGTGCGATCGCAACAACCAAACCCATTAGTTTGTGGCTAAACCACCATCGCCTTGTCATCTAATCACACTCCCTAAATAACCTGTGGCGTCAGGTTAATGGGGCAATGGATATCCCTAAAAGCCTTAAATGGCAACGACTAACCTGACTCGTCAATGTTCTACTGCATGAGCACATTGACCATAGGTCAATCATAGGGGAATTTAGGAAGCATCGAGGTTGATTTGAGCCAAACTAACCTGGATACATAATTGCTGATAGCTAACTCTTTTAAGCGAGCTCTGGATAAATCAGTTGTGCAACGCTATGCATTCAAATTGGGACTTTCCAGATCTTCTTCAGTCTTATTGGCCTCCTGCCATGGATCGTCCACCTGATGTTGTTCAGCGGCTGAAATATCTTCTGGTAAATCAATACTGGTCGATGGTTTAGCAAAAATATCAGGCTCCTGGATCCCTCTGAGGGGGGCTACATCACCCGATGGTTTGGCAAAAATATCGGGTCCTGGGTTTTCTCCGAAGATGTCCATATCATCTCCGTGTTCTAACCCTCCCCACAGCATGTCTGAAACCTGCTTAGCGTCGTTATTAAGGGTGCTTGTAATCGACTCAATTTCCGTCAAAATTTGGGTGATGGTCTGCGCTGCGCTCACCATGGCCTGAGAATTAGCAATGGTTGCCTGTCTAGACTGAGTAATATCGCTGGTTTGGTCCTGTAGCTTCTCTAAAGAATGCCGCTGCCGATCGTAAGCTTTCAGGTTGGCCACATCTGCGATCAGTTGAGCTAGCAAACCCTGGAACTGGGCTTGATCTCCCTGATTAACCTGGCCTGCAGCCCCGGTGAGGGCCAATATGCGCTGGTCTAAGCTGTCAAACAGCTGAGCTGACTCTGTTTCTGAGGGCAGACTGTCAAGATAGCCTCCCAGGGTCTGTGCCAGGGTAAACAACGCATCCAGGCGGCTATCTACAGACTTGTATTCATTAGACTGTTTAGCCAGTTGTGACTGTACCTTTTCAATCAGCGCATGCTGCTCACGGGCTTCTTCGTCAATCTGGGCCGTAAATGCCAAAAACTTCTCCATCATTTGATCGGAGTGCAAATTGCTCTGGGCAATAGTGTCCTCATAGCGACGGATCATGTCTTGATGCAAATTGAGCTGGTCGAGGATATTAAAAAATGACATTGATAGCTGCTCTAGCTCATCCTTCTGAGCAACCTCAACCTCTGCCATCAGGTTTCCTTCGGTCCCAGCAAACTGTTTTCCTTGAAGCAAAATTGGCTTGATCCGCTGATTGAGCTTTCGAATAGCCAGGTAGACTACGGCACCTAACAGCAGCACCATTAAGCCAGTGGTCAAAGCGGCGATTCGAAGAATACGCCCATAAATCGCGTCGTAGGGGACAAACCCTAACAATAACCAGTCTTGTCCAGGAACGTTGGCATAGGCCCAATAACCGGACTCTCCCTTTAACAAACCTGGTGTGCTTATATCAATGCGAGACCAAATAGGCTCTAGCTCAGGAATATTTTGATACGTTTGGATTTCAGTGGCTGGATTTTTAGGATTGGTGATTACCATGCCTGATTGAGTCATCAGTAAAAAGTAACCCGCTTTTTGGAAGACAACGTCATCTAGCAGATTGCCTAAATACTGACTATCAATATCTACCAAACTTGTTCCTAACCAATCGCCTTCACTGTTAAACAATGGGTAGTAATAGGTAAGCAGACGATTTTTCTCCCCCTGATAAGGCTCAGTCCAAAGACTTTTCTGAGGTTCAAAATAATTCTGATAGCGCTCGGTTTCAGGATAAAATTCGCCAACGTCATCGGCGAAGTCTTCATAGCGGATGGCATCTGAAGACGTAGCTGCCGAATAGTAGGGGAAAAGCCAGGGTTGTTCCTCAAGGATGCCGTTTTCGCTTTGGCCTAACCCTAGTCCAACTACAAAATCAGGGCGACGTTCAAATAGCTGCAGCACTAACTCACGATAGGTATCAGGAAACTGGGCCCCTCGCTCATGTAGAGTGGTGGCACTTACGCCCAAACTATAGGCCAGGGTTTCTGCTGAATCTGTAACCGATGAGATTGCATTGGCCTTACTATCAATGCTGCTACGAACCTGCTCTTGCGCCTGTCGCTTTAACATCTCGCTAAAGAGAAATGCCATGCCCCCCATACCTAGCACGGCACCCAACATAATCATCCAAAATAGACGCCCACCAAATGAGTTAAGACGAAACCATCCCTTGACCTTGTCTGACATGGTGGGTTGGAAACTCTGGGGGGTGCTGGAAAGTTCCTTAAATGGCTCGATTGATTGTTTAGAGTTCGATAATTTGAAGGAAAGCATATTGGTGGAATAACAAATTTTATATAAGTAAAACCGTAGGGCACATGCTCAATTATTCACCATACTAATTCATAACCTTCACACCAATCAGCAAGCTAATTAACCATCTGTGCTGTTTCTGGCATAACTTCACCGTATAAATACATAAACTAAATAGAAAATAGCTATTCCTTCAAGTGCTACGGATATCAGGAACTCGTTCAATCTACCGATGTAGAGAAGATGCTTTAAGTATTAATACTTAGCCTTGGTCAATGTCCTGGCCCGCTGCAAAAGCATTGTTGAGATTTGCTCAATCTTTACCAACATCTGATCAACAGACTGAATAGACATCACCACCGAACGGGCGTCTTCTGTAGCTACTCGACTAGCCTGAGTAATACTTTCTGTCTGCTCCTGCAGACGGTCTGCTGATGGCCATCGCTGCTCAATGGCTTTTAACGTCATCACGTTTTTAGCTAATTGATGCACTAGCTGATGCAGCTGTTCTATTTTATGAGCACTTGTCTGATCGTTTAGAGCATTTGTTAATGCCTGCACCTGCCGTTCTACCAATATCAGTGTTTCTGCTGTATGGGTGGGCATCCGCCGAAGTTCTCCATCTAAGGCTCGACCCATGGTGTTGATGGCGTCCAACTGGAGATCTATCGATTGAGAATCATTAGCCGCTCCTGCAACTAGTTGTTGTGTGTTACGAACAAGAGTCTGCTGCTCACTGGCCGATTGGTTCAATAATCTGGCAAATTCCACTAATTGTTCAGAGACCTGATCAAGCTGAAACGTCTCTTTTTCAATTGTTTGCTCATGGTAACGAATAGTCTCTTTATTCAAATTGAGTCTTTTTAGCATATTGAAAAATGCTAAAGACAGCTGATTGAGTTCATCTTGTTCATCCCATTGCGCTAACAGCAGTGAATCTGTTTTAGCCAGCAAATTACACTGGTCAAGAATTGGTCTGAGACGATGGTTTAGACTGCGAATGGCTAGGACAATCGCTGTTGATAGTAGGGTTACCATGAGCACTGTGGCCACCAGGGTAATCAGCGCTACCCGGTTAAATACGGCGGAGTAAGGGACAAACCCCACTACGAGCCAATCGTGATCAGGGACGGTAGCATAGGCCCAGTAACCGGTTTCTCCCTCTAAAAATCCGGTGTCATTGAAATCAATCTTTTTCCAGAGATCCTTTAAGTCAGGAATAGTCTCATAGGTCTTTAAATTGTTGTCCGGATTTTCTGGATCGGCGATGATATTACCTTTATAGGTGAGCAGCCGAAAAGCCCCTTGCTGACGAAAAACAGGCTGATTGAGCAGATCACTTAAATACTGCCCATCAATATCTACGAGTGTTGTCCCCAGCCAGCGTTCAGCACTATCAAATAGGGGTAAATAGTATGTCAAAAGCTGCTGATCGTTTGCCTCATAAGGCTGTGTCCACACAGTTCTCTGAGGTAAAAAGTAATTAAGATAGCGATCGCTTTCAGGATAAAACTCGCCTACACCATCGGCAAAGTTTTCGTACTGGATTGATGACTGATCGGGAGATGACTGCGGCTCACTAGCGGAATCTACCGAATAGTAGGGAAATAACCAGGATTGATTGACAATTAAACCATTTTCTCGCTGACCCAATCCGAGGCCAACTACAAAATCTGGACGTTTTTCAAATAGCTGGAGCGTCAATTCTCGATAGGTATCTGGATACTGTGCTTGCCGTTCGTGAAGCGTAGTCGCACTTATGCCGAGGCCATTAGCCAGGGTCTCAGCAGCTACTGTGACAGATGCAATCGCATTCACTTTGCCATCTAAAGTACTCTGCACCTGGTCTTCGGCCTGGTACTTAATCATCTCGCTAAAGAGAAATGCCATGCCCCCAATACCAGCAAGGGCACCGAGCATAATCATCCAAAATAAACGCCCACCAAAGAAATTTAATCGCAATAATCTCATCAAAAACTGCTTTAGACGTTGCTGTTGAGATTGCTGGGTAGGCGTATGGGATGTGGAGGCTGATTCAGCCTGGGTAGCAGTCGATAGATTAGGAGTCATGAAAACGACAAGCCAAAAAAGAATAAAACGACAAGCCAGAAAAGGGAAAATTTGACATGCACATGAAGATGCAGCCAAATATGGATAAAGTGACCTGGAAATACCTATGAAAAGGCTTTTTCTAAGGGAAATTCGGCTTGTAAACTACCGAAAGCTTTTTAAAGATCAACACACCCTGTAAATCGATAACAACCATACTTGTGGTTATTACCTAATGGCACTAGTAATGGTGCTAATCAGCGTTATTTTTCATGATTTTCCCGAAACTTCATCAGATAGATGTCTAAACTTTAAGATTCAATGGAAAGTTATCACGAAGCCTTAAAGAAAATCTCCCTGGCATAGTTTTCTCTTTCAAAAAAAGATTGGAATCTATGGCTGGAACAATTGATTAACATGGGGTGTCGCTAGGTCTAAATAATGTGTGAAATGACAACCTAGCGCTTCTATGAAGCTCACTCATCCCTATCAGCCTTTTCTCTTACGAAGTTTACACGGAATCACGGGACTATTGCTATTGTTAGCGGTTCTGAGTGCTTTTTGGACTTACAACACCTATGACGGTCGTTGGGGCACTATTCCGCTGCCTGCTTATAACGCTATTGAGGGGATTCATGGCACCTTCGGACTGTATACGTTGTTGATCTTTCCGATGTTTGTTTTCTATGCCTTTAATCGTGGAAAACAGCGCCTGGCGCAGACAGATTCATTAATAACATTAACCCACAAGGTTGGTCAGCCCGATTGGTGGTATACGCTCAGCCGTTGTGTTAATACGCTTACTCTATTGGCCCTTACCTTTGCCCTATTTAGTGGCAAAATGATGGATGAGAAATGGCTTCCTAATGGAGAACTAGATCATTTTTGGTATTACGGCCATTTGATTTCTTGGTTAGTCATTGGTGTTGCGATCGCGTTGCACTTACTCATGAATGCCAAAATTGGCGGCACCCCTTTCCTGCTCTCGATGATGACGTGGAAATTTCGTGCCCAAGACAGCCCCAGATTGTGGAAAAACCACATTTCCGCTTGGTGGTCAAATTTCCAACCAAATATCTGGTTAAA
This sequence comes from Leptolyngbyaceae cyanobacterium MAG.088, assembly GCA_019634055.1. GTDB lineage: Bacteria > Cyanobacteriota > Cyanobacteriia > Phormidesmidales > Phormidesmidaceae > Leptothoe. Next base: position 7,130 of record JAHQVZ010000224.1, on the reverse strand, counting down.
TTGGCGGCATATTCTGGTCACTCGACCCAAGCTTGAACTTACCATTTGGCTCAGCCTTATCTCTGCCTGGTTGATTTCCCTATCGAAAGAGCTTATTTAGAGGGCTGCACAAAATAGAGACTCAGATTAGTCAAGGCATGTAGATAATCCCTAAAAGCCCTAGATTAGGGCAGCTAACCTGATGTGCCAATGTGTTAATGCAGACCATATCTACAGATTTAAGCCCACTCACACCTGATCTTTAAAGGTGCCTACGTAAAATGACCACAAAGGGATATACCCTAGATCTGGCTCTATTGCCGAGTAGATTTGGCTGGTTACACCAGGCTTATCTGCTGCCGAGTGTAGGTCACATGCTTTCAGAAGCCCGGTGGCCAACCCAATAAACGTATTGTTAGGAGCAAAATCGTGGAACGCACTTTTATTATGATCAAGCCTGACGGTGTTCAGCGTGGCCTGATCGGCGACATCGTTAGCCGTTTTGAAACCAAGGGCTTTAACCTGGTTGGCATGAAGTTCATGGCCGTTTCCCGTGAACTGGCAGAAAAACATTACGCCGTTCATAAAGAGCGCCCTTTCTTTGCCAGCCTGGTGGACTTTATTACCTCTAGCCCTGTTGTGGCTATGGTTTGGGAAGGTGAAAGCGTCGTTAGTTCTGCCCGCACGCTAATTGGTGCAACCAATCCCATTACCTCTGCCCCTGGTACCATTCGCGGTGACTACGGCGTTACGATTGGTCGCAATATTATCCACGGTTCCGATGCCATCGAAACGGCCCAAACCGAAATTGCTCTATGGTTCTCCGATGAGGAACTTGCTGACTGGGAATCCTGCGCTAAGAGCTGGATTTACGAGTAATCCTGACTCAGGCACAGTCGCTGGCCTAGAACATTAGGCCATTAGCCAATCTTTCTTATTTTTAGCGCCCTTGGGCTGTGGTTATCGTGTAACCACGGCCCAATTTAGCATTTAGCCCTAACTTCTTCGATAAAACGGATGTAATTGATATAGTCCGGTCCAAATGGCTTGCAGCGTATCCCATTCCGTCGCTAATTTAGGCACCTGCCAACGGGTCGCTCGACAATAGGAAAAGTTCACGAGTTTCCAGCGGGTCTGGGCATCTAGGTCCCTAAATAAACAACCCGTGACGTTACCAAAATGACGGACCTCAGCCTGGACTCGGACCGGAACCGATGGTATATCTAACCAAATCTTTTCATGTCTGGTGAGGGGGATGGACGCAGTTGATGCATCAACTGCGTTCGATGCATCTAATTTAAGACCTGCCCCTGCCTCAGAAATATCGACAATAGTACCCGTCCCCTGGTTTCCATTTTCTCGCGTAAACCGACAAGGAAGCTGACAGCTTACCCGTGGGTATCCACGATCCCGTGGTGTACTAGCCCCTGCTACCAATCCAGTTCCTAGCAGCACCACATTGACTTGAGCCCAGATAAGATAAATTAGGGTGCTTGTGTCGCTTATCGCACTTCCCTGCCAAATGCTATAAGTAATGGCCGCTAACGTCAGCAACAACATGCCTAAAACAGGAAACATCGTATCCAGGTTTAACCGTGTTTTATAGTCTGCTAAACACTTATCTGTCACTTTAAATTTCATCTTGTGCTTGGGTCGAGTAAAGACATGCAGCACCACTCTTAAAATATGGGGGCCCTGCAAAATGTTGTACACACTGAGCAAGAGTAAACTTCCCCTCATCCAACTAATCATCATCATGATGAGCACGCCGGTCAATAGGCCATTAGCAGATTGACTATCTAAGCTGATGGCAAAGCTTTGCAAGCCAAGCATTAAATATAAAACAGGTGCGACATAGCTGATTAACTTTAAACACTCTTCCATCCAGAAGAGCGTGCCAGATAGGTAGGCACACCGCTGTAGCAGGTTTAGCCCCGGCATCCATAAAGGATTATAGTGGCTACATACTGTCCTTAGTGTGCCCTCAGCCCAGCGACCCCGCTGTTTAATATACTCACCAATAGTATTAGCCGCAGCTCCTACACTCAAAACCTCGTTGAGATAAACAGTTTTAAATCCATGGGCTTGCAGTAATAATCCAGTCACATAGTCTTCAACAATTGAGTCACAGGGAATACCACCTATCTTTTCGAGGGCAGTCCGTCGATAAACGATTGATGATCCTGAACAGACAACAGCATTTACTGCATCACGCGATGGCTGGATAACATGGTAAAAATTAGTTTGTTCTCCTGGCAAGAAACGTGAGCCAAGGTTCTTTTGAGGTGGATCGGGGTTATAAAAATGCTGAGGTGTGACAACCATTGCCAGCTCGTCTCTTTCAGCAAAGAACCCCAGTGTCCTCTCTAGAAAGGTGTTGACAGGAACAAAATCAGCATCAAAAACAACGACAATGTCACTATTACTATGGGCTAACGCATGGCAGAGATTTCCAGCCTTGGCATGAGCATTCGTAGGGCGCGTTAAATAATGACATTCTAAATCTTTTGCCAATTGGCAAAAATCTGGTCGGTTACCGTCATCAAGTAACCAAATTTTCTTATATTGGCGAGGATATTTAAGGGATTGACACCCAATCAGGGTACGAGTTACAACCTCTATGGGTTCATTATAGGTAGGAATAAATATATCTACAGTGGGGCGATATTGTCCTGTTCGAACTTGATAAAGTTGTTGCTCTACCTGGGGAGATCGATTGGTAGAAGCAGCTAATAATAGGCTATTTATCCAACTGTTGACCATACTCAACAGTTCAAAGCCGAGGAACCCCAAACAAAAGAATATACTGGGCCAGGTCAATACCAGGGTGTGATTAATTCGCCAGGTCAGATAATAGAGCTGCAGACTGGTCATCCCCACCAGGAGAATGACTAAAAGTGGTTTAGGTGGATATCTAGGGCTAAACCGACGTAGTAACAATAAGACCAGGACACCCAAGCCATAGGGCCAGACATGGGCTGTAATAGAACCTAAACTGTGAAAATATGGGCTAAGTAGCCAACCATCATAGATAAGAAAGAATACTGTTGCCCCTAATATTAGGGCTTTCCAAGCTTTCAGACCAAACCAATGGCCCATGATTTATGTGTTCCAAAACTAAAGCTACCCTATAGTTCCCAACTAAGCTTAGAGTGACAGATTCCTTGGCAAATGCTTTTTTAGCTTAAATGCAGCTGGGACTGTAGCTTTACGTTATTTCTAGGATGTGGTTCAGGTACCTACATCTATAGATAAAACTGGCCTATGTAGTTCCTGTCAAGACGTACTTAGGCAATGTATTGATTAAGGGCACCACAATAGGTGAATCATTAGTCTTCCTGCTTGCGCTTACGCAGTGCAGCTAACCCCATGCCAATTAGCCCAGGTAAGAGAGCGGGGGTTGGAATAGTGGAAGCTTCGTCGAAGATAAAATCGTTGTACAAAAATCCTGCGCCCTCTGTTCCAGTAAATTGGATGTTGATAGCAGAAACATTTGAGAATGCGCTTAAGTCAACTAATCCATTGGATGCGAAGACAACGTTTCCTAGAAAGCCACTAATGCCAAAGGCATCGACCGTAATTTCATCACCAGTATCAAATCCGTTAGCTGTAAAGCTAAGGTTGTTAACTGCATTGGTAAAGTTAACGGCCAAGTCTGCTTGACAGTTTAAATCGCTAGTGTTGTATGCACAAAGCCCTTGGTTAGTTGTGAGCAGACCATCTGTAGAGACAAACGTAGCTTCAGGAAAAGCCAATGTGTCAGTGTTAAGATTGCCAAATGGTGGACTGTCAAATGAGATAGTTGTTGCTTGTGCTGTTTGTCCAATAGTTAAGGACAAGCCAGCTATTCCAGAAATAAAACCAAATTTAATAACGTTCTTCATCTGAATCCCCAAAAAAAATCTAGTAATTATTTATGAGAGACAGATGCACACTCTAAGTCTAGTTAGAGGCTACCTAAGAAGGGTGGCTAATTCCAAGTCTGTGTAGAAGCCTTCACATACACTTTAAATCTAAAGTGACGGCTGAATAGTATAGGACTCCCTATTGGCCTAAACTCCAGGGTTTTACCGGGCAGCGATAGGACATTTGTTGTCACATTGAATTTGTAATTTAATACTTTCACAGGATACAAACTATCCTAATCGATGTGATTAATGCTACAAGAATCAATCTGTTAATACACCGATTAAAAATGTGGCTAGGTCACTGGTAGCGATTTGCTGAATTGTCTTGTGATCAACAATGTCGAATTTGGCCCCTGCCTCTCGTAGGTTATTGTCCAGGGTGACAAGAAAGCCCTTAGTAATATAGTCATCACCGACTTGAATCCAACCAATGCCAAGTTCATCATTGTGATCAAGTTTTTGGGAGGCTGCTACAATTTGCTTTGCGATCGCAAGCCGATCTATCGGTTCATTATCGATTAAAATCAGCACGATCTCTCCATTGGCTGGTAATAGATCTATCGCTTTGTCTGTAAAGTACCGCTCAAAGACCGTTTCTAGTACCGGAGCAAATGCTACCTTTTCAGGCATGGGTGCCGAGGCCATTAGAGACTCTAGGTTAGCCACATTGACATTTTGATGGACTTCAAACCCATTAGCATTTGCTGAGCTGCGATACACCGTCAGACCATTGACTGCCAGCTTATGACACTGCTCAGCAATCGCTAAAATTTGAGTATGGGCATGCTGCCAACGATGTTCAAAATCAGGCATCATACCTAATCGCTGCAGCTGAGTAGGCGCATAAATAAGTGTGTAATTACGATTGTGTAACTGGGCAGGCAACATCATTCTGGCGTCTGCCATTATCTGTAGTCCTTAGGTATATGCTTCATTGATCATTAAGATGCCCCTGATTCCGGACAGTTACATCACGTAGTTCTAACACCGACTCATAACACCCAGTTCTCCACCGTCAGCGCCCAACGTTCATGATCACGCCATTCTCCATTGATTTTCAGATACTGCTGTGAGAAGCCTTCATTTGAAAACCCTAGTCGCTTGACCAGATTAATAGAGGCCTTATTGCCAGGTTGAATATTCGCTTCGATGCGATGAAGTTTGAGGGTTTGAAATGCATGGTTAAGGACTAATCGTACCCCTTCTGTCATCAGCCCTTGACCAGCATAGTCCACACTGCCGTAGTATCCGAGGAAAGCATTTTGAAAGCTGCCATAAAAAATTTGGCTCAGGTTTGCCACGCCCACTAATCGATGGTCAACGGCATGCCATATTAACTGGCCGTCTAATGGCTCAGTCTGACAACGACGGATATAGCGCTTGCATCCCTGCACGTCCTGAGCCGGTTCTGCCCAGGGAAAATGGTAGTCAGCACTACGCTGATGTAATTCAAGCAGCGCTGACCAATCAGCATCGACAGGTGGACGTATGTAGACACGTGGGGCCATCACAGCGATTTCAACGAAAGCCATCGGACCTTCGTAGACTTCACTATCTTCATCAAGTTTTTCGACTAACTAATATTTATGTCAAGAAATGTAATGGCTCCATATTTTTCTTATTGAGCCAAAGAGACCTTATTGAGCATCTCGCAAAGATGTGATGACAGATAGCTCAATAGCCAATCTTACAGATTATTCAAAACTTCGACATTTAAGGTAGGTGAGATAGATACGATGCAAGCTGATTTAGTCTCAAAAGATATTTTTTCAGTTCAGCTAATTAGGACAACGGAAAAAACCACAATTGCCCTGACCACCGATATTGGCCAAAGACATATAGATTTCATAGATATTTTTAATGATGAACAAAGTCAACATTCTGAGCGACTCGAAAAAATCAATCTTATTAACAAGGAGGTTGTTGGGATGAGAGCATCTACAGATAATAATTCCTCAATCACATTTCAATATCATCTCTGGTTAGAAGAAGGGATAGCCATAAAAAATATTGTCTTCCCTCTTCGTGGATTTCAAATGATGGTTGATGCTGCTCTGGATAGGTTCAACTCGTAACATTTTTTCTAGCTCTGAATCTTGAGCAACCGTCTGATATTAGACTAAATAAAACGTCTAGGTACATCTACGGAATACTACATCCATGGATAAGCAACGTCTAAGTTGGCTAAAACTCATATCTCTTGGCCTAAAGCAGCTTAATAAAACTTTAGCGATTTGCTTTTTGGTCATTTTAGGTGATGTAGCGTTAACAGCAAAAGCCCAGATTATCCCAGACAACACTCTTGGTATAGAAAACTCAACGATTCGAGCAGTGATCCTAAATGACTTACCCTCAACACAGATTGAAGGTGGAGCAGTTCGAGATTCACTACTATTTCATAGTTTTCAAGAGTTTAATATTGATGAAGGCCATGGAGCCTATTTCTTTAACCCAGATGACATTAGTACTATCTTTAGTCGAGTTACTGGTAGCAATTCGTCAAATTTGCTAGGAACACTTGGCGTTTTAGGGAGTGCCGATTTAGTCTTTTTAAATCCGAATGGGGTTTTGTTTGGCCCTAATTCAGAACTGGATATTGAGGGTTCATTCACAGCAACAACAGCGAATGAAATTGTATTCCCAAATGGTGAAGTTTTTAGTGCAGGCATTCCTGAGGTGCCATCGTTAATTGAGAATAATCTCGTTGCGCCCATCGGTCTTATTTTTGAGGGGCCAACATTCGCGCCTATTGTGAGTCAGGGCAATCTATCAGTGGGGAAAGATCTCACTCTGTCAGCACATACGATTAGCGCTCAAGGTGAATTATTGGCAGACAATGATCTAACACTTCAGGCTGAGGATACCGTACAGATTCGGGATAGTGCTGATAGGGCTTTTGTTGCGATCGCAGGTAACATACTAACGATCACAGGTCAAAACCAGGTTGATATTTTTGCCCTGAATCATCCCCAAAGCATATTAGCTTCCGGTGGTGATATGACATTACAGTCAGCAAACCCAGTCCTAGGAGATGCACATTACGTTGCAGGCGGTAGTTTTCGCATAGAGGATCTAGCCGGGGAGTTAGCCCCCTTAATTAGTGAGGTAGATCCCATTATTGCAACGGCTAATGATGTGGAATTAGGCGGCTATACGGGGGCTTCGTTACATATTTTGGCAGGTGGTCAGGTACTAGTAACCGGTGATATTGAAATTACAGGTCCAGATGCAACTGCAACATCC
>JAHQVZ010000223.1 GCA_019634055.1 Leptolyngbyaceae cyanobacterium MAG.088 | reverse complement strand
GCCATCAGACATTTACCAGGCATTGCCCTCAAGCCTAACCATTGCTTAATCACCTATCTTTATCGCATCAAACGAGCTAACACAAACCATGGAGGTGCAGTGACTTGGGCCATGGCTAACCAGCTCAGTACAACCTCTCACTTAGAGGCAGCATTGGCTACAACTGACGACTATAGTACGCCCCCCTATCCTGAGGGTGCCTTACTTAACTACATGGATGCGATTACGGGCAATCTCACCCCAGCCTCATTTTTAATTGCTTCAGTCCTTCAGCGAGAACTCCAAGAATTTGGTCGCTGTGGTCAGTTCCATCGCTGGCATCATCATCGCCTAATAGGCAACATTCCCAAGCAACGTCACTGGAAATGGCGCTTGGAACAGCCTCAAAATTTAAATCCAAAGGTGCATAGTCTACCCAATGGGAAAATAGCCGTTGAATTCTACACTTGCCGCATTGTGCCGCCTATTAGTATCTTTCGACACATTGATCGATATGCTTGCAATAGCTATGTAGCCAAAGCCAGCAACCAAGCTATTGCAGCTGCATTACAGCAAACGTCAAAACCGGCCTAACCCGTAACCAAAGAATCACAACGATTAGAAAATCTATTATTTATTTGGCTGGCTATCGCAAAAAGCTACTAACAAACCAAAGAAAAGTTATAGCAATAACGCTCACTACGGCGCTTTCACGTTCTGGATTCAAGTCGAAACTTTGTTGGCCAATTAGGCTAATCGCTAACGTTCCTAATAAAACACCCACCAGTAAACCGCCAGCTGCAAAGGCAAATGAACGCCAAAACCTATGCTCTTTACGGTTAAGAAAGAAAATGGTTGCTGCGACGGCAAACCCCAAGGCAGTTGCAGCACTACCGACCAAAAACCATGACATCGCTGCCAGTGCTAAAAATACAACCGATGGCCATAGAATATCGTCTCGACTCGGGGTATCTAACCAATCCTGTAACCAACCAGGAGGTTGAGGAGCAGGTAAAGATACTCGAGGAGTAACCGTCGTTGATTCTGCCGTTTTTTCTGCAAACCGAATTCGGTCAGGAACTTTAATTTTGCCCTCCTGCCTCATTCGTAACCGTTCCATCAAAATGGCGTCGTAGGCGGCTTCAATGGCCTCTTTTTGCTGAGGATTTTTTTCATCACACTGCTCTAAGAGGCGTTTACGAGCCACCTGTACTTCTTCGAATGAAGATGACTCATCCAATCCCAACGTTTTATAGTTGCTCTCATTCATGTCGACACCTGGTATGCGCGGTGGCTATTACGACGCTTATATAAATGATATGACGTACATCGATAACAAATGGTGCATCGTACATCAAATACCATTGCTCATATTAACCATCAGTTTAACCATCCTGGCAAAAAAAAGGCTTAGGATAACAGAAATGTCAGATAACTTTTTAGAAGTTTTCTTGCCTCCAACGATCTCATCCCTATAATTACTGGCAGTTTTGACATCTAAGTTTCGAAATTTTGAGAATTTTAGGCGTTTAGCATATGCTTTAGCATGGGCATTAGCCTATAAAATCTTAGGGCGTATGCGGAAGCTCTGTAAAACTTCTCTGAAGTTATCGAAAACTCGTGAAATAGGACTTTAGATGTGCTTTTACGGGCAGTCTAATTTCAACAGGATTTATGCCGTTGCTGATTCACAGAATAACTCTATCTAGAATGGATGCAATTTTTGCAATTTTGTTAAGCCTTCTCAGATTAAATAATCTCGATAAGTCAGTAACGCTAGATTTATTTTTACCTTTTTACCTAGATTCGTATTTTTTGGTGTAAGGATTATGACCACGGCCTCTGCCAAAATTTTAGTTGTTGACGACGACCCAGCCATTCGCAATCTTATTCATCGTTTTTTAGCGAAGCAGACCTACGAAATGGAATCCGCTGAGGATGGGAAACATGCGTTGGCTGTGTTTGAGCAATTCAATCCAGATTTAGTCATTTTGGATGTTAATTTACCCGACGCTAATGGCTACGACCTATGCAAGGAAATGCAATCCCGCACCGGTGTATTTGTATTAATGCTCACCAGTCGTACCGATGAATCGGATAAGATCCATGGCTTTAATCAAGGCGCTGATGATTATATTACCAAGCCATTTAGCTTAGGTGAACTTGAGGTTCGTGTAGGGGCTATCTTAAAGCGTCAGCGACCTGTTACAGCCGCTGAGCAGCAGTGTTTGACCTTTAACTCTCTGGCGATTGATCCCATCCGTCGAGAAGTCACGTTGGAAAGTAACTTGGTGCCTTTAACGGCACTAGAGTTTGATTTGTTACACTTTCTTGCCAGTCACCCTGGTCGTGTTTGGCGACGTACTGAGCTAATACAAAAGGTTTGGGATTATGAATATGTTGGGGACCAGCGAGTAGTAGACGTACACATTGGTCAGATTCGCAAAAAAATTGAAATTGACACTAATCAGCCTACTTTAATTCAAACAGTACGCGGTGTTGGGTATAAGTTTGAGCCACCTTCCAATGGTGGTGAAGCGATTGAAGGATAACGGAAAATTCAAAAGACTCGCTAATAATACAAATGAGCCATGGGACGCAACTGTGTTGTGTTCCATGGCTCATTTGATGATTGGTCTTTATCTAGCAGTCTTGTGATGTCAAGATTCATTTTTTAGCTTTGACGCTGCCTTAGTTTTTGCAAGGAGTAAATCTATCCAAATGGCAGTTGCTAGCTATATAGATGGAAAATTTCCTGCTTATATAGCGGATAAACCTTAGTTAGGGACCGCAGTAACACTGCGGTCCCTAACTAAGGTTTTTATAGTAAACGCCTCTGAAGGCATATATACCCAAAGGAGAGGTCACTCCAGCACAAATGGTCCAACACAATTGGAATGAAGCCAATCCGTTATATTTTAAGACGCGTAGCAATGCCTTGTAGACGGGTGGATCTAAGGCATATTTATCAAAAATAATTATTATTTCCGTTCTAAAAAAGGCCTTCGTAATCCGAAGGCCTTGGACGTGCATTCAAGGAAATGTTTTAGATACCGCAGATTTATTGTTCTACTTTATCTGCAGACTTAGCCGCAGACTTAGCTGTAGGTTTAGTTGAGCGGTTGGTGTTACGAAGTTTCCATGCACTGGATACAATTTGGCTCCAACGGCGTTGTACACGTTTCGGCGTCCACCCAAGCTGCTGAGCGATGTCAGCATCTGAGGGAGTAGAACGCTGAGGATCCTGCATTTGCTGTTGTTTGAGCGCCAGTAGGTGCTGCTGATCCGCAGTTAGGTCAGTAATAAATACCGTCCATTCCTTAGGAGATAACCCCAGGTTTTTATCTAAGTCAGCCCCTAGCCACTGGTGGACTAGTTCCCAATTATGAGACTGGGCAAATTTTTCTACGTGATACTTAAAGCGCTGCTGCAGGTAATCACGCTGTCGTGGTGTCAGGCCAAGTACTTCGTCAATTTCAGAAGCAGCCATATCCTGCAATCGTAAAGCCAGGTAATCGATACAGGCAGGTTGATCCTGCTCTTCGAGGTATTCGACAAGTTCCCGAATAATGCGATCGCGCAACACAGCTTCCGCCGGATCGATGACATCTGCCACCATTTGCTCACGAATTTGCTGAAGCGCTGAAGAACGAGAATCAGCATCATCACTTTTAGGTGAATCAACAGCCATCTCAATATCAACACAGGTCTCTGCTGGTAAACGCTTAGCAAAACTTTGGGCACGTAATACTAGCAGCTGCTGGTTATAACACCCCGGCAATGAAATCCGACGCTTGGCATACTGTTCGCTAAAGGCCATATACTCAGCCAACTCCAGCCGGGTTCTAGGGGTGTAGTCAGCTTCGAGATGGTTTTCCCGACGAAATGCCTTTAGAACTTCAATATAAAAGCTTTGAAGAAAATCTTCGAGTAGATTGCAACGTCCCTGAAAACCCAGCTGGGTTTTAGCAGGCGCAATATAACGATAGGCGATTGCACTCAAACGACTTTGTAGTTCCACACGACCTTGACGAGAGCCTAGACGGTAGTACTCCAAATATTTCTGAATCCGATTCTCCGCCAAAGAATGTTGCCAGGCATTCACTTCACCAGAAGCTTGAATGCGGTCACTCTTGCGACAGATACGCGCCACTTCGATAGCCAAACGGTTGGCCACCGCATGGACAGTACGGGTGCTGCCCTTAACCTGCTCTTGAATCATTTGAACCAGAAAACTAACCAAGGCCTGATCGACAGGACAAAGTTCATTTTCGTGGTTTGTATTAGCACTATCGTCCTTAGTTGACCGGATAGAACCAGCAGTGGGATGAAGAACGACGTTATTAGATGGCTTAGTTAGGTTTAATACTTTTGTAGCGGTAGATTGAGCTTTCATAATTCCCTTAGTGATGCACGCCCCTACAATTCGAGGAGCTGTTCAATTGGCAGTTGGAGCTTTAGGCCTGTCCATCAGTGGACAGTTTCACTGTAAAGGGACTCAATCCGGAATCTAAAAACAGTGTGTCACTATCCAAAGCAATTGCACATTTAGTCCGTTTAAAGACTGAATACTGCTCGAAAAAATGGGGCATCAATAACTCTAAAATACTTACTATGTAATCGTTTGGCAGATTGCTCGAACAGGATAGCACATGCTTATGGGCAATGTCCTTGACTGTGACAATTGAGTAGATAGTCTATCCTGTAAGTCCATTTTTATCATTGTGACAGTCGTATGATAACTGATGAGTTTGACTCACCCGATCTCAATACATCAATCATTATTGATGAACCGTCAACTAATCCAATAGTTCCCTGACGTATTGCACTATTTAATAGCTACGTTGAGGCTTAGGCCTGTCCGGTGTTTTTACGGGTGCCTGAATGAAGTGTACGTAGGGAAATTTAGAGCTCAGGGGAGATTCTATAAAGCTATGGAAAAGATTGCTTATTTTGATTGCCCAACAGGCATTGCAGGCAATATGTGTCTCGGTGCAATTTTGTCTGCGGGGATGCCTCTAGACGAATTGCTGACCCCTCTAAAAAGCCTAGGTCTATCACATGAGTATGAGTTTACAGTGGAGCAAGTAAGGCGTCAGGAACAAATGGCGACCGCAGTTACGATCAAATTAGCCAGCAACGTTGTCCATAACCATCGTCACCTACCTGACATCGAGACGATTATTCGTCAGGCCAATTTACCTGAGCAAGTAGTGGAATGGAGTTTGGCGATCTTTCAGGAACTAGCGGCAGCAGAAGCCGCGGTCCATGGCATTCCAGCCAACCAGGTACATTTTCATGAGGTGGGTGCTACCTATGCATTGATAGATATCGTGGGTACATGTTTGGGACTGCACTGGTTAGGGATCGATCGGTTGGTTTGCTCCCGCTACCAGTAGGGGCAGGAACGGTTAAGGCGGCCCATGGTCGTCTACCGGTACCAGCGCCCGCTGTGCTGGAGCTCCTGAAACGGGCCCAGGCTCCGATTTACAGTAACGGTATTGAAAAGGAATTAGTCACGCCAACGGGAGCTGCGATCGCAACCACGCTAAGCGATCATTTTGGGCCACCACCCACCATGACCTTACAGCAGGTGGGCTTAGGCGCAGGCAGCCATAATTTACCCATACCCAATATTCTGCGCCTATGGATTGGTCACACATCCCAGCTTGCCACTGCCCATCACCCTGCAGAAACTAGCCATCCCCATAGGCATGCAGACCACCAGCCCCACCATGAACATCTAGAACCGCATTCAGAACAGCAGCCCCCGCATACCCATGACCGCCAGCAAAAACAGCCAACTAACCTGGGCTATCGAGAAACACTAGTAGAACTCCAAACTCAACTAGATGATTTAACGCCCCAGGCCATTGGATACCTGTACGATGGCCTATTTAAAATCGGCGCTCTTGATGTATTTACCCAAGCCATCGGCATGAAAAAAAATCGTCCAGGGATTTTACTGACAGTTATTTGTAAAGCTGCCAACGCGAACGCTTGTCAATCTGTACTGTTTTCTGAAACCACAACCCTGGGCATTCGGATCACGACACAGCAGCGTCAGACTTTATATCGCACCTGGCAATCAGTCAATACAGCCTACGGACCGGTCCAGGTTAAAGCTGGATTAGCTACCCCCAATGGTCCTGTGTTAAATCTCCAGCCTGAATATGAAACCTGCGCCCAACTCGCTCGTCACCATGACATCGGTTGGAAACAAATCCAGTGGGCCGCCATTGCCGCCGCTCAGCCCCTATACCAGACCACTGATGGCTGGAACGCTCAGTAATAAATCAGGTCGCCCAAACTTAAGACACATCATTCATATCTTCTGACGACAGTTGGCGTACAGGAGCCCAATGGAGTTCTTTTATCATCTGGGAAAAAATACGGTACTCTTCCAAGGAGGTCGTCTCTGGATTATTTGTCTTAGCCTCGTCCTGCTGAATCTGAACCAGGTTATATTGCACATCGCTACCACAAATAGCCAGCGTAACCCCGTAAATCTCTAAAAAGTTGATAATCCATTGACACTCCTCCCGAGGAAACTGCTCATAGTAGCGAATGAGATCAGCAATTCGAGCATCTAAATACGGATGGGAATTAGGGGAGAGTAAAAGCAGCTTAAGCAGAACAATGGCTAACGTCAGCGGTCGACCATTGGTTAATAACACACTAAACAGAGACGACGGCGTTTCTGCATCCTCCGTCATTAAATAGTCGATGACTCGATTACTCGTCAACAGAGCCAAGGAAGCATCCACCGGCTGATCATCAAACTTGACGTATAAACTCTTCAGCTTTGATAGCAACCGTTTTTCGAGCGTCAGCACAAAATCAGTTCGAATGGCCGAAAAAAGCAAATACTCAACCAAGCTATTTTTATAACTAGCGTAGGTCAACCCTTGGGTTTGGTCATGAAAAATTCGAGCCAGATTACGGTGACTAAACATACCGCGTTTGGCCACCAGGGTTCTAATAACTCGTAAAGCAGCATCGCCCAACATGGTTGGATTATCCCGACGCTCTTGTTGGCTAGATGGCTGTTGAAAATGGGCCGTATACATCGCCAAGTCAAACTTAAACTTATCCCTCAAACGCTGAGAAAGGGCCCTTGCTGCTTCTCGCTGCTCTAAAGGATTACTGGTATCAATGTACTGAGGTGCTAGTAAATAGGCTGTATAGCGTCTCGACCAATGGGGATCTTCACCACTAAACCGATTTTCAACAAACAGCTTAAGGTCCTGAAAATCATCGCTATCTACAAAATACTGCAACCATTGCCGCAAACGCTTGATGGTCGGCGATATGGATACCTTGCGGATAACCGGATCAGAAAACAACTGAATAAGTCCCCGAATAGCCCCATATTCACGGGCAACTTCCCAGTTATTAATCAAGATGTAACAGGAACGTTTCAGGGTGTTTTGAAACTCCTGCTTATCATTGGCAAACAAGATTGCATATAAGGCAGGCACAGTATTAGTGCCTATAGTTTCATGATGCTGCAGGAAAAGGGCCTTAAATTCCTCAAGTACATCCTCAGCAGGCCAACCTTTGACGATGTCTAGAAGGAAATCATAAATTGTTTGCTGAGCCTGCTGCACGTCTTTATGTCGACGCCTAGGGTTAAACGAATCAGAAACTCTATCGACAACCATGCAAATTACTGGTGTATGAGGCCAATCGTGCTATCAGCATCCACGGCTAACTAGATAGATATTGTGTAAATCAATAAAATGTGTCCGGATATTCACTTTGTAACAAGAAAACACCCATTTTGGAAAGTATATTTACGCCGAAACTGCTTCCGTAACACTACTGAGAGCTCAACGCTTAGCGTTTTTACGGAAGACTGAACCCCATATACAGCCTTATTAGCGGTGAATAGATACTATCACGAGTCTAATCTGCTGTATAACGTTGCATCAAAGAATGTACAAACTTAAAGACGTATTGTACAGGCTCTGCACTTTTTTATTAATGAAGAAAGAATTAAAGATGGGGGCGGAGGGACTTGAACCCTCACGACCGTTTAAGGTCAGCGGATTTTCACCCTCCCACAGCTTTCGCTGTTGCCACGCTGAGCGGGCTTTGAGGATTGGACCCTCCCTTTACCCTCGACTTGACGTTAGGGTAGCTCCCGTCGGGCCTCTGCACCTTCCGTTCAAGCTGTAGTCATACAAACGTTGAACGGCTTGGCTCAGGATTGCCGTATCACTATTGGTATTAACCAACAAAGACTTAGGTTTCCCTGAGTTTGAGAGCTTACACTTAGCAGATTTCTCCACTAAGGCTCAGTTTTCTAAGTCCGCAGCGTCTACCATTCCGCCACGCCCCCTTAGTTGAGTTACCAGGATAAATATATTAACCGGCTTTGTACCTGTTTAGTTCACTTTCTGGAAAACTCCTGTCTAATTCCAACACCAAGTGGTCTTCTGTGCAACCCCCTGCATGCCTTAATATCAATCAGGTTAGCGTTGGCAAGCCGCTCCTTATTGACGCTATGTATTCGTCGATTGCTATATGATGTGTTAGAGCAAATATCTAGGGGCTATGGACAACCTCGACATCTCACTTTTGACTACATTGGCAGTGTATGCAGGGCTGGCAGTTTTCTATTTGTTAGTAGTACCTGGAATCTTACTTTTTTATCTAAAGCAGCGATGGAATGTGGCGTCATCCATTGAACGTTTGTTCATTTATTCATTGGTGTTTGTATTTTTTCCAGGCATGCTATTGCTATCTCCCTTTCTCAACTTTAGACCTCAGCGTCGTGAGATTTAGCCATGCGTCGGATTGATGTAATTGGCATTGGGCTGGGTGTTTTTGTGGCCGGTGGAGGCCTTTATCTGCTCTTTTCGCTAGCAGGTTTTGATGGAATTTCAGCAGGTATCTGGAGTCAGGTTATTTTTGCAGGGGGTCTGTTGGGTTGGGTAATAACCTATCTGACACGAGTATTTTCCCAAAAAATGACCTATAACCAGCAACTTCAGGATTATGAGGATGCGGTATTGCAAAAACGTTTAGACGAGATGTCGGATGAGGAATTAGCTCAGCTACAGGCAGAGCTCGATGCGGAAAAAAAGTCCCAGTCATCTCCCTAGATGTTTGATTGTCTAGATTTGTCCTGCCATGTGATTTTTAGAGATACAGGTTAGATACATACACTATGGGTAAATCGGTTTCAGCTCAGTTCCAGACATTACAGGATCGCCAAGGCTGTGCGCTTATTCCATTTATCACAGCTGGAGATCCTGATTTATCGACGACTGCGGAAGCCCTCCGAGCATTAGATCGGGCAGGTGCAGACTTGATTGAGCTGGGGGTGCCTTATTCCGATCCTCTGGCTGATGGCCCAGTGATTCAGGCAGCTGCTACCCGCGCGTTAGAACGTGGCGTTACGCTGGATGCCGTTCTAGCACTCATTACTGAGATCGCACCGGAGCTGTCAGCACCGATTGTGCTCTTTACTTATTACAACCCTATTTTGAACCGAGGTATTGAACAATTTTTGCATGATATTCATCGAGCCGGGGTGCGTGGCCTTGTGGTGCCAGACTTGCCCCTGGAAGAAATGGATGTATTACTGAAACCAGCAGCAGAAATTGGCATTGAGGTTACTTTGCTGGTAGCACCCACCACCCCAAAAGAGCGAATTGTTGCGATCGCACAGCAGTGCCAGGGATTTATCTATCTGGTTAGCGTGACTGGGGTTACAGGCATGCGCCAACAGATTGGCAATCGCGTACAAGATTTGTTACAAGAACTTCGCTCCGTTACTGACAAACCTATTGGAGTAGGGTTTGGCGTATCGTCTCCTGAGCAGGCTACTCAGTTAAAAACATGGGGAGCCGATGGCGTGATTGTTGGTAGCGCCTTTGTAAAACGATTGGCACCTGGTGGAGACACCGTCGGTGGCATTGCAGAAGTTGAAAATTTCTGCCAACAACTCAGGACAGCCCTAAATTAAGCATTGCCCTCAATAAAAACCCTTTAGACACCGTTATTTTTTTGGCCTGTTAGTCAGACAAAAAATATCCTTAAAGCATTCTGCTAGACCCCCTACCTAACTAGCAAGCTACTCCACACATCACTAGCCAATCCCTCAGGATTTCAAGGATATTTCAAGGTAACAACTTCAACTATTTTCAAAGCGCTAGACGTAAAAAGGCGGCAGTTCATACTAATGAACTGCCGCCTTTTTACTTTTTTTTCAAATACCTAGATTTTTCTTGATATAGAGCTTCCACAAGGTCGTGAAAATAACATCTTTATTTGTTACAGTTTGCCGACAAATGTTTCACGATGTAACCTTCAACAATTCTTCATGTTGGTTCAAGTGTTCTTCAACTTATGGTCACTTCTTACTTAATTCAGGACATGAGAGGGGCGATTCCAATGATTTTCCTAAGTGAAATGGCGAAAATTTAGATTTTTTTTTCGATTTTGAATCAACCTTCCCTGATTTCGAAGACGTCAGTATATCTTCCTAAATTTTGACCTTGGCTGTAGGGTATTGCGTTCATCCAAAGCAGAGTGTAATAATCCTTGACCAGAGAGAGGATTAACCGTATAAATACGGCAAAGTTCTTTGTTTTATTGAATTGTTTACGTTAACAGTAAGTAGTTTTTCCTAGTTTTATAACGTTGCTAATCAAAGTGTTGATTAGAGTTTTTACTGATTTTGTGACTGAATCTTATGGTTCACTTAGCTTTGGCTTGTGGCAACACGTAAGTGAATCATGGACAGTTAGTAGATCATTGCTTCGAGTTGCTTGTGGATTAAGGCCGATGTTAGCTATTTGCCTTGTTGTTGGTGCCTGTGAGGGGTCATGAGAGTTTTGAAAAACCGTCCAAGAGGGGCCATTCGGCACCTGCTTAAAACTGTAAGTTTTTTCCTGGTGGGTGTTCTTTTGAGCACTCTGTTAGTTTACATCCATGCTCCTATGATGCCTGTGGGTGCTCAGGTTCAGGTAACAAACACGCCATCTGGAGCCTTTGATGATCCAACAAATCCTAATCGCCCCAGGGTAGTGGGTCCAGGCAATACAACGACGATTGGTGTGCCACCTGTTGGCAATCAGTTGTTAAGAATAACAAAAACAGCTGATAAATCGGCAGCTGAGCCAGGTGATGTGGTAATTTACCGCCTCTTGGTTGAAAACCTCAGTGCAGTGGATGCCGGACCTCTGACGGTTATGGATGATCTGCCACGAGGTTTGGAATACATTGAAGATTCAGTCAATACGGCCCCAACACCGCCTAATCTGACAGATTTTTCCATATCAGAACGACAGCTTACATTTGAACTCGATTCCCTCGCTGCCAATGAACAGGTTGAAATTCTCTATGCTGTAACCTTGACACCTGATTCAATCAGGGGATCTGGTATCAACGTTGCGAGTGCAGCATCTCCTGGTTTTCCAACAGCTCAGGCTGAATTTCGTCTGACAATCCGCAACGGCATTTTGTCTGATTGTGGCACTATTATTGGCCGAGTTTTCGTAGACAAAAACTTTGATGGTGAGCAACAGCCTGGTGAGCCCGGTGTACCCAATGCAGTCATTTATATGGATGACGGTAACCGCATCATTGCTGACCCAGATGGCCTCTTCTCTATGGCTAACGTGGTATCGGGCAATCGAGTTGGTGCGCTTGACCTGAGCAGTTTGCCGGGTTATACCTTGGCCCCCAACCTCTACCGCCTAGAAAACAACAGTCAGTCTAGATTGGTTCGTTTAGAGCCAGGCGGTCTGGCACGTATGAACTTTGCAGTAACACCGACCTACGGGGAGGGCCAGAACTAATGATGATGCGTCTGTTATCTAATTCACTTTGTTTAGGATTGCTCACAACCCTGACAGGTGTAGTGGCAATACTGCAGCCTTCTCAAGCAGCTCAAGAACAACCTAGCTTGTTATTAGTTGATACAAGTTTGCCGTTGGCAAAGGACACTGACTTGCTAATAGTTGACACAAATCTGGCGGTGCCAGCAGCGGATTTAGCAGCAACAGGTACTGATATTTCAGATATTGAAATTTTAGATCTGTCAGCCCAGGCTAGTGACAACCTACCTAGAAATTTACTCAATTCAAATACGCTACCTGTAGCAGAACCGATTGCCATCCCTAGTTTGTTAACTCAGGCCAGTGATGACCTGCCTAGCGATTTACTCGATTCAAATACCCTGATCGTAGAAGAAGACCCTGGAGAAGCAGAAGGGTTTATTGATGGCACGATTATTCGGTCGGTACCTAGTAATCTGCCACCGCTAATTCAGGATGAGTTAGGAGATGAGCTATCTCTGGAGATTTTTGCAGCCGGTGAGTCATTTCTCCCTGCTGACGGTCGGTCCACTCTCACCCTAAAGGGAGCTGTTTTAGATGGCAATGGCAACCCCGTACGGAAAGATGTGTTAGTTACCCTTACATCTTCGGCAGGTAGCTTTATTGGCGCTGACTACGATATTGACCGTAGTGGGTTTCAAGTATTAGCTCGCCGAGGAGAATTTGAGGTTGAACTGCGCTCATCTCTTGATGCCCAAAGGGTTACTATCCGTGCCAGCGCCTCAGCTCGTGAAGCGTTGGGTCTGGTAGATGACGAAGACACATCGCGAAAGCCAGCGGCTGATCTTGACGGTTACACCCAGGTGAATTTCACCACACCCTATCGTCCATCTTTAGTGGCAGGTGTGGTTGACTTTCGCTTTGGTCCTGGCGCTACAAACCTTTGGGGGCGATATTCTGAGTTCTTAGAGCCAGGCGAGCTGGGAGAATACGAAGCTGACCTGAGCGCAGGTCTTTTTGCCACAGGAACCATTGGTGACTGGTTGTTGACGGCGGCATATAACAGCGATCGTGCCCTAAACGAACGCTGTAATGACAACCGTCTTTATCGGGACGTGCAAAACTGTGAGCAGACTTATCCCACTTACGGAGACAGCTCTAGTACTGACTTTTTAACGCCCTCCATTGACAGTTTCTACGTTCGTTTTGAGCAAGATTCTGAGATCGTTGGGTACGAACCCAATTTCTTTATGTGGGGGGATTATGATACGGATGAATTCTCTCGGTTCTCTCAAGAGTTTTCTGCCGTAAATCGTCAGCTCCACGGCTTTAAGGGTAACTATACCTTTGGGAATGGGTTACAGTTAACGGCCCTTTATGCCAACAATGTCAGAGCACTACAGCGAGACACAATCGTACCCGATGGTACCAGCGGCTATTATTTCCTATCCCGTCGTCTGGTGTTGGCCGGTAGTGAAGATCTCTTTTTTGAAGTTGAAGAACTCAACCGACCCGGAACTGTAATCGAACGTGTTCGATTACAGCGAGGTGCTGACTACACCATTGACTATGATCGCGGTGCCATCCTGTTTAACAGTCCTGTTTCTGCCGTTGATGCGAATCCCTTTGGTCCAGCTCTTGTTCGACGGATTGTCGCAACTTACCAGGTGGACGGCGACGATGATGATGGTGATTTGTTCGGTGGGCGACTACAGTACAACTTTGACACTAGTTTAGAGTCGCCTAGCTGGATCGGTGCTTCCGCTATTTTGGAAGATCAAGGTGCCCAAGAGTTTAGTCTAATCGGTGTTGATGCCCTTGTTCAGCTAGGTGATGCTGGACAGCTGGTGGCTGAGTTGGCCCACTCAAATCTGGATAATCCCACTGTTAATGAAGATGGCACAGCCTTTAGAGTTGAGGCGACGGCCAATATTACTGATGATTTAGCAGGCACAGCTTACTTCAGAGATGCCGATAGTGGTTTTCGCAATGAAGCAACTACAAGCTTTAGGCCTGGGCAAACACGCTGGGGTGCGCAGCTAGGATACAACTTGAGCAGTGACACTCAGCTACAGCTACAGTTTGATCGAGAAGAAAACAGGGGCAATGAGGATCTAATTCCTACTGCGACAGAGCAACTGCTTAATCCAGGATTGGTTAGGTCTGATGGTGCCACTGTGAACAATTCCATCACTACATTCCGGGCTGGAATACAGCAGCAGTTTGGCGACATTACGGGGAATTTAGATTTTGTTACGCGCGATCGCAACGACCGAGTTACCGGTGATGATATTGACTCTAAGCAAATATCGGCTGGTTTAACCTGGCCTCTGGCTGAGAGATTAACCTTTCGAGCCCAGTCAGACATTGCCCTAAATAACGAAGATGACGCCTACCCAGGTCAAACCGTTGTCGGTCTTGATTGGGAAGTACTGCCAGAAATCACCCTAAGATTTGCTCAGCGATTTTTCCATGACGATGACGCCACCCCTGATGCTTTAACAACCATTGATGCATTGGTCAACTACGACCTGACTGATAATACTCAATTAACCGGACGTTACTCCATTTTAGGAGCTAACAACGGCATGAGCGGTCAGGGAGCGTTAGGGCTTAACCATAGAATCAATCTAGGTCCTGGTTTCCATGCAGACTTTGGTTTCCAACGCATATTTGGCAGCGGCATATCCTCTATCACTGGTGGTAATCAGGTTGTGCAGCCTTATGCTGTGGGTCAGTCAGCGGCTTCATTGGGTTTAGTTAGCGGGACCACTTATACTCTCGGGCTAGAATACACAGACAACTCTGCCTTTCAGGCCAGTGCTCGATTTGAGCACCGTGACTCCGAAGATGGCGACAATACCGTTGTCACCGCATCCGCTGCCGGTAAACTCTCACCAGCCCTAACAACCCTGGCTCGGGTTGAACACGCTAACTTCTCTAACCAAACGATTACCGACCGTCTCAACAGTTCCACCAGTGCTCGCCTTGGCTTAGCCTATCGCAATCCCCATAGTGATAAATTCAATGGGTTATTAAGCTATGAATATGCAATTAATCCGTCTAGCACCCCTAACTCTCTTCTAGTCGGAGCAGGTTCAGACGAGATTCAAGAGCACACATTAGCGATGGAAGCCATATATGCTCCAAGTTGGCGCTGGGAGTTTTATGGTAAATACGCCTTGAGGGCGACTAACGCCGATCTTGATTCTCTTGGTGTGACATCAAGCAATGCCATTCACCTAGGGCAGTTGAGAGCAACTCATCGGTTTGCTTATCGCTGGGATGTAACTGGCGAAATTCGATATATTACACAGCCTGAAACCAATTATGACGAAGTTGGTTTTGCCATTGAGGCTGGCTACTATCTAACCCCAGAACTCCGTTTCGGTGTCGGTTATAGCTTTGGTAGCGTGAACGATCGTTCATTAGGAGGCAGTGGGTATCGCTCGGATGACGGGCCTTACCTAGGGATAACCTTTAAGGTCAACGAACTTTGGGATCAATTTGGACTACAACAAATAGCCCCCGCCCAGCAGGAAGAATCACTAGTTGAAGCAGACGGTTCGCCACCAACTGCAGAACCGGTAAGTATTATTCCTGTCTCAGAAACAGAGAATGCCGTTGATAAAGCCAATGAAGATGAAGTAGATGCGGATGACGTTGACTCAGTTCAAGAGACTGTAGTCCCACAGACAACTGACGGGGGTGAGGAGTAATGAAATCATCAATCATGCAGGTATCCAAGCTAATTGGGACAGCCACTCTGGCAGTCACTCTGCCATTAACGGCCTTTGCATCAATGGCTCAAGCACAACAGGTGCCTACGCCCTATTCTGTGATTGTCAATTCGGCCAGCGACGGAGCTGTTCGACCAGATGACGAACTCACATTGCGAGAAGCCATTGAGGTAGTCAATGGAACATTGCCATTAACAGAACTCAGTACAGCTGAGCAAGCCCGCGTTACACCGGCAGCTAGTCCAGCCATTAGTTTTAGTCTGGCAAATGATACGACCATTGCGCTGGTGGAACCGCTGCCTGCCATTATGACCCCTGGCACTCTAATCGATGGTGCCAGTCAGCCAGGGTATGGAGCTATCTCCACCACAGATACCATGGTTACGCCTGTGCCCACACCTGTGGTAGCGATTACCCCAGCTACCGAAGCCGAGGTTTTGCGAGGTCTCACGATTACGGCTGATGAGGTAACTGTCCGTGGACTCAGCCTCTATGGCTTTTCTGCTAGACATCGCTCTACCGAGACAACGCCACCTGCCGATATTTTGATTACTCATCTGTCCCCTCCCGTAGATGCAGGGTTACCGGATCCTCCTGGCTGGCGTACATTACGACCTGATGAAGATTCAGATGCCCCCGTGGGTGTAGTGATTGAAGACAATTGGCTAGGGATATCACCCTCAGGGCAAATGCCCCCTGAAGAACAATTATCTGCCCTGGGTGTATTTGTTTTTAATGGGTTGGATACAGTTATTCAACGCAATCGCATTGAGTTTCATGAGGGTAGCGGTATCATCACTGGAGCCCAAGCCTTGGGTATGGCTGTTACTGAAAACACGATGCGGGCTAATGGTGTAGCCGGTATCCCTGATGCCATTCGTCTTGATGGCAATATTGACGGGTCAGAAATTTATGGCAATCTGGTGTGCGGCACTGATGGCAGTGGCGTATTTATGTTTAAGCCTCAAGGGTCAGCTCGGATTTATAACAACGACATTCGGTATAATGGTCGGCGATTTAGGCGAGCTGCGGTCTATCTAATGGGTAATGGTCACGAGGTTACCGACAATGTGATTCAGCATCAGCCAGGGCCAGGCGTGGCAATTGCATCCTATCCCCGCAGTGAAGGCAATGTTATTCGTAACAATACCTTCGCTGCATTAAATGGTCTAAGTGTAGACCTGGGCCATAACGACAACAGTGGCATTCAAGACTTTCAGCGAAAGGACGGGCCTAACCCACCAAGGAACTCTTCTCTAAGGCGTCGAGATACAGCCAATGGCTCTGTCAATGCCCCTGAATTTGACGATTATGTGTTTTCAGTGAGTGGTGGCCAAGCCACACTTACTGGTGTAGCTGATCCGGGTACGGCCATTGACATTTACACAGTCGTCGATCGCCAAGGATACTACGGCGCACTTAACGGATATGTCACCACCGTATCTGCAGATGAAACCGGTAGTTTTAGTGTAGATGTAGATGCACCGGACGGTACATTACTCAGCGCCATTGCCACTGATGAAATTTATGGCACCTCTGAACCCTCAGCCATTGCTGCGGTTGGCACCCTGGGGGATGGTCCTACTAGTCCGGCGATGCCTAGTTGTGAAATAGCCCAAGACCCACCACCACCTGAACCTGAGCCTGAGCTACCGACGGATCCAGTAATATTACGAATTCCTCGTAATATTCACTTTGCCCTCGACAAGTCAGATATTACGTCTGAAGCTGCGGCCATCATGGATGAAATTGTCGCGTTTTTGCAGGAATATTCATTTATTACCGTTGAGCTTCAGGGCCACACCGATCCTAGAGCTAGCGATGCCTATAACCAGGCATTAGGCGAACGCAGAGCTTTGGCAGCTAGAAATTATCTTTTACAGCAGGGTATTGCCCCTGAGCGAATGAGAATTCGCTCCTTTGGTGAAACGCAACGGGTATCAACCGGAACTGGACGCATTGACTATGCCCGCGATCGCCGTACTGAGTTTATTTTCACCGATACTCGCGGCCTCGACATTATCTACGAAAATCTTGAAATTGACCTGCAGATTGAACCGTAGAGACCCTATCCGTTATCTATCCCCAATGCCGTCACCTTTATTAGGAATTAAGCGATGAAGCGCTTGCTCAAAAAGACATTTAGAAAACAATTTGGTTCTGCCGTCCCTAAACGGCATTCTGCTATGGCTATAACCGAACAGGTCCAAAAGCGGGTCAAGCACACGGTCGCACAAAAGATAGTTGTTACGGCCTCGGCACTCACGGCAGCTACCCTAAGTTTAACTACAGGCCGTCCAGCTGATGCCCTACAGATATTTCCAGTCGATCTAGGTGATTATCCAACAGACCCTAATGGACCTGTACTTGGAGCCGATCTTCCTGTAACTGATACCTTTGGCAATACCATAGACGTTAACTTGCTCTGGACTGGTGACACAGATGGTTTCAGTGTTCTAGGGCCCTCTTTGCCGGGTGGGCTTACGGGTGGACTAACCGAATTGGGCGGTACAATTCTTCAAATCAATCACGATCCAGCCTCGCAAGACGACGAGGTTGAATTAACTATCAATTTCGGGGCAGAGGTTGAACAGGCTCGTTTGATTGTTGTTGATGTTGACCGTGATAACGCCAACACCTGGCAAGATGAAATAACCGTTGGCGGTAGTGTCGCACCATCCACTATTACACCAGCTTCAAGTGCTTCTCCTGACTTTATATCATCAGATGAAGTCGATGCTATTTTAGGTACTATTCCTCTAGGTATAGGCTTGGCCAATGGTGGCCCTGTTGAGACGCCTGCTGCCAACTATACGGTCGACATCCAGGGTACCAATTTTGTAGGTGTCTATGCTCCAAGGGCCTTGGATAATAGGCTGCTCAATTCAACAGAACCCCCTCGAACAGAGTTCACCCCAGACGACGCGACAACAACCGGTGGGGTCCTTGTTAATCCAGAAGACCCATTACCCAACAACGCGAATCAACCTGGAAACTTAGGTGTCGAGGCCGATAACCAAGAAACCGAGGGTACAATTGTGGTTGATTATTCAGCTGCAAATGGTGCACTAACAGAGCTTACCTTTACCTATGGTAACGGCCCTGCTTCGGTGCCAGACGCCTTTAACCCTGCAGGAACTGACGGCTACATTGACGATGCCGGAGATAACGGTGGTCCTGCACTCCATGGTGTAGGGCTTTATACTATATTTGTTGTTCCTGGAAGTATTGGTACCGCTAAGAGTGCGTCTACGCCAGTACAGATAAGTGCCACCGAGTTTGAAGTTACTTACACTGTTAGTGTTGAAAACTTTGGTACAAGTACAACCCTGACAGATGTACAGGTGTTAGATGATTTAAACCAGACATTTAATGGCATTGATGGAGTTTCGGTTTCTAGCGCTCCTGAAGTAATTTCAGGACCGGCTACCATACAGCCCAATGCTGGTTTTACCGGTGATGGAACTCCTGGCCAAAATCTTTTAGCCCCTGGTGGTTCCCTACAACCGGGGGAATCTGCTGTCATTGAATACACAGTTACCCTAGACACCACAGCTGCCAACATTAACGTAGATGAAGTCTATAACAATACGGCCATCGCTGAAGGTACGACCCCCATTGGTCTGCGTATTTTTGATACCTCAGTAGATGATACTGTTCCACCAGATGCCAACCCCAACCCAGATCCAGATCCGGACGGGAATAATGATCCGACAGAGCAATCTCCTACGCCTATAACTCTGGCTTTAGAGCCACGTATCAACGTTTCTGAACAGGTGGAGGGAACTCCCGAAATCGCTCCAGCCGACGGTACATTCGGTACTGGAGGAGAAGACACAGCCCGTGTAACTTATCGCATTCGGGTAGAAAATACAGGGCCTGAACGTTTAGACCAGGTGTCGCTTACCAACGACTTCACCCCAACTTTCGATAATGGTACCGGGGGGACTTCTGGCCCAGATAATGGGTTTGAAATAGTCTCAGTTACCCAGGTTGACGGAGTGGATAATGCACCTAATGCCAACTACGATGGCGGCGATACTGTAGATAGTGGTGTCGGCCCTGACACCAATAATTCTACGCTGCTTAATGGTGGTGTTCTAGAACCAGGCGAGTTTACCGAATATCTGATAGTTGTTGATGTTGATACTACTAATAACGGAGAAACATTAACAACTACAATTCCTGGGACATTCAACAACAGTACAACAGCAACGGGGGTGGGTGCCGATCCTGTTAATCCATCAGATCGCCCTGTCGTTGATCTTTCTAATGATGGAACTGGTTTAGATGATTTAGGGGATGCCTTAAACCCTGCGGGCAATTCAGTAACTGGAGGTAGCCTTGTTGGTGCCCCTGGTCAAGCTCCTGGTGAATTAGTTCCACAGCTACCAGCACCAGGCGACCCAGCCAATGAAAATACACCCACACCGGTCACTCTAACCACGGCCCCTCAAATCAACGTATCTGAACAAGTTGTGGAAACGGTGATTGACCCCGACGGTATCTATGGGGACAATACGGGCCGGGTCACTTATATTATTCGGGTTGAAAATACAGGTGAAGAAGATCTCACTGATGTTACCCTCACCAATGACTTTACCGAAACATTTGACAATGGCACTGGGGGTACGTCTGGTCCGGATAACGGTTTTGAAATTGTCTCCTTAGAGCAGGTAGGTGGTGTAGATAATCCCATCAATCCTGATTATGACGGAGGTGATACATCTGCAGAAGGGGCTGGCGCTAATGCTAATGACCCAGAACTCATCGAGCCAGGTGCCTTAGCCGTGGGTGAGTTTAGTGAGTATCAGATTGTTGTCAATGTGGATTTGACCAACAACGGTGAAACCCTGAATAATCCGTTACCTGGTCCCTTTGATAACTTTACTACCACCAATGGTCGAGGAGTAAACTCAGATATTCCGGTGAGTGATATTTCTAATGATGCCACTGGTATTGAGCTAGAAGAGGCACTTAATCCGCCTGGTGGTGATCCATTAGGGGGCGGTACTGCAGGGGCTCCAGGTGCTGCCAATGCGCCTGCGCCTGACCCTGCTGACCCTGAAAATACTCCAACACCTGTTGAATTTGAGACACAGCCACTGATTAATGTATCTGAAGAAGTGGTCAGCACTGAAGTGAACCCCACAAATGGAACCTATGGAGCTGATACAGGGCGGGTCACATACCGAATTCGAGTACAAAACACTGGTGTTGAAGATCTCGATACGGTCACTCTAACCAATGACTTTACTGAGACCTTTGACGACGGTAGTCGCGGTGGTTCCGGCCCTGACAATGGGTTTGAAATTATCTCCTTAGATCAAGTAGATGGCGTGGATACCCTTCTTATCAACCCTGATTATGACGGGGGTGATAGTTCGGAAGATGGCAATGATCCTAATGGCCCCAACGATGATGCAGAACTCATTCAGCCAGCAGGCTCTTCCTTAGCTGTTGGCGCATTTGTCGAGTATGAAATTGTCGTTGATGTTAATTTGGCTAACGATGGTGCAACTCTCACCACTAGCATCCCTGGGACATTCTTGAACAGTACGACGACTACAGGTATCGGCGTTGATTCAAGAATCCCCGTCAGTGATATTTCTAACGATGCAACCGGATTCACATTAGAAGAAGCATTGAACCCTAACAATGATTCCTCCGATGGCGGCGCAGAAGTGGGTAATCCCAATCAGAATCCAGCTGCCCTCAATCCAGATGAAGATGACCCGGATAATACGCCGACACCGGTTACGTTGACGATTGACCCGCAAATTAATGTTGCCCAGGAAGTGATTGACTCTGAAGTTGCGCCAACTGACGGTGCATTTGGCGACGATACAGGACGAGTAACCTATCTGATTCGGGTACAGAATACTGGGGCAGAGGATCTTAGAGACGTAACGCTGATTAACGACTTTACTGAAACCTTTGATGATGGCAGTCGCGGTGGCTCTGGTCCTGACAATGGCTTTGAACTTGTCTCCGTGACCCAGGTTGATGGTGTGGATAATCCTGCTAATCCTAACTACGACGGGGGTGACAGCGATGACACTAATGATGTAGGCCCCCCGAACACCGATGATAATGTTCTACTATCTGGCGGTGACTTGAATGTAGGTGAGTTTAGTGAGTACATAGTTGTCGTCGATGTCAACTTGGCTGACAACGGTGAAACGCTGAGTCAACCACTACCAGGACCATTTGAAAATAGTACGTTGGCGACAGGTATTGGTGATGATCCCGATAACCCATCGAATATTCCCGTCAGTGACCGTTCAAATGACCGGAATTCGGTGAGTCCCCTACCACCTAACCTAGAGGGTGCATTGATTCCCACTGACGGCTCCCCAACTGGTGGCGGAATTATCGGTGAGCCAGGGGTTAATCCTTTGACATTGGATCCAGGTATAACCGATCCGGCCAATACTCCTACACCGGTTCTCTTTGGTTCTGACTTAAGACTGGTTAAGCGGATTACCGGTGTTACTAGGGGAGGTAGCCCATTACCCATCGATGGGATTAATGGCTTTAATGATCAAGGGGATACTGCCGATGACAATAACTTGTTTAACTTGACCAATGGCAGCTTACCGCTGGGCGTCTTTGAAGTAGACACTCAACTACAATCTGGGGATATAGTCGAGTACACTATCTACTTCTTTAATGAAGGTATTTCTCCAGCTGCAAATGTTGCCATATGTGATGAGCTACAGGTACCCAGTATTCTTCAGCCCAATAGCCTTGAGTTAGCTTTACCAACACCATTTGGAAATGGCCTAAATAGTAGCTTTGGTGCCAGTAACCTATTAGTTCCGCAGGCTCCTTTAGCTCCTTTGGTAGAGTCATGCCTTTCCTTCCCGGGTAATTTCCCATCGGGTGTGCCGGCTGGTGGGT
>JAHQVZ010000222.1 GCA_019634055.1 Leptolyngbyaceae cyanobacterium MAG.088 | reverse complement strand
GGTCGACTACAGTAGTTTGGCCGACTCATAAAGACGTCGCACCATAGCCATGATTTTCTCCCCATAGTTGGGGTCGGCGGCCCAACGTTCACTGAGCTGACCGACAAGGACTGCACTCCCTCGGGTAACAAATTTGAATCTTGGGTCCACCAGTTCTTGTACTAAGGGTTCTTTGCTCGCATAGGCCTTGAGATGTTGAATTTGAGCCCTGACGCCAATGCGGGCGCTAGGGAATGCGGCCCCGGCGGCACTACCTCCAATGGCACCAATGCCTGCAAAATTATTTTGTGAGGCTTGGACATCCCCGCCAAATCTTAGAAACGATGTTTCCACACACATTTGGCAAAAGGCAATATCGTAATTTACACCTTCGATTACGCCTTCTTGGCGATAAATTTTATGGAGGTCAGGAAAATCTCGAATCGCTGCTTCATTGTTGTTCTTTAAGAACATCATCAGGCTGACTTCGGATGCATTACCGTGTCCCATGATTTGGTCGATCAGGCCAGGACAAATGCCAAGGGACGACGGGGTCTTTAGTTGAACCGTACGGCTAGCGCCATCCCACCCAATTGAAATATTAAACTCTCGCAGGTCAACGGTTTTGACATAGACGATATTGCCGTAACGTACTTTGCGAATATCGTCGTTGTTGGATAAGTCAATGCTCAGGCTGTCGGCTAAATCAATGGGAACATAGGAGTTGTTGCTAACGATAATGCCTTGTTCTCCGTACAGCCCGCCGTTGATGGTGATATTCACGGTGGGAAACTGCGTGGTGGTGGGTGGTGTGGTGGGTGCATTGCCAGTAATGGTTCGGCTCCAGGAGGCTAAACCATCGGCTAATCCTAGGGCAAATTCTCGGCGACGGCTGAGCAAGAGGCTGCGATCTCGTTCATTCGTCAGGTATCCCAGCTCCATTAAAATTGAAGGGGGAATGACCTGACGACAAAAGGCGAGTCGGCCCATACCTGCGGTCGTATCGGGTTTGGCTCCACGGCTTGGCAATTGCGGCACCCGACGAAGTAGGGCTAGCAACATCAGCTCTGCCTGGGATTTGCGAGCTTCATTGATGGAAATGTAGTAGGCCGTGGCCCCTCGTACTTCGGTATTTTGAAAAGCTCCCACATGGATTTCTAGGGCAATATCGCCGCTGCGGGTGCGGGCATTTATCCAGTTGATACTGTCTTGTAAGCTCAGGTCATCGGGGACAGAAAGCACTTGAAAACCGCGCGATCGCAGCTCCGGCACAATCAAATCCCGAATGCTGATCATTTCCTGTGCTTCAGTAGTGCCATCAACCGTTGCCCCAGAATCGCGGATTCCATTTTCAAATCCACCGTGGCCTGCCGAGATAAAAATTTGTGCCATGTGACCCTGTAAAGCTTTCTAATCCAGGCTTGTTGCCAATTTCCCCGCAAGGATACATCAATTTCTCAATATTGGGGAATGTGATCATGCTGAACTTGAAGCATTACAAAGAATTAATTGACATGCTTAGGAAAACGTTTCTAAAAAATAAATAAGCACATTAACCCTAGAGGGCGGCATCGTTTATACCAGTGATGAAGACTCCATAATTCCTGGTATAGCCCCCTATGGATATTGAGTTTCACTACTACATAACCTATCTGACAGCGACCCGAGCTGGGCTCACAACCAGTGATGCTGAAACGTTAGCCTACTCATCTCAGTACGTTGACGAAAATACTCGCTATTTAGACATTGACCAAAATAAATCAACGGCTTATCAGAACTACATCACCCAGACGATGAATATCCTTAAGCCCACTGATGTGCTGATGAGGATATACCCAATTTTTCACTTTATTCCAGGGGACCCTCTCTCTCCCACAGCCCAGCGTAAAGATGGAAAGCTACATCAACTCAACACCACGCCTAACAGTGAAAATGCAAATCTTATCTTTGATGCAGCCATCGAGAGTGGCGATCTTTATCGCATAGGGATAGCGGCCCATAGCTACGTCGATACATGGGCACATCAAAACTTTGTTGGTTACTACGATGCCTTTAATGGTATGTCTGGGCTACTGAGTCGGGCATTGCCCAATATTGGCCATGCTGATGCAAAACATAAGCCTGACTGGCCAGCCTTAATTTGGCAAGACTGTCGATTGACTCAAGCAACGGTTGACAACAAACAACGCTTTTTAGAGGCGGCGGTCCATTTATTTCGCAAACTACGACGCTATGCAGACCCTGGCTGCAGTCATGCCCAGATGGTGCAGGATGAAGAACAGCTGATGGCAGACTTAACTAACGCGATTGGCGACATAGATCAGACAAATCAGTATCAGTCTGTACGAATCCAGCGGTATTGCCGTCTCAGTGAGCAAGTCAACTATGGAGGCAGACGCTTACCTTTGTTTGACTCCCGGCTATGGTTTCGTCAGGCAATTGATCATCAAGTGCGGGGAATTTCTGATGATGTCACCCTCCTGTCCAAAATTAATCCTTGGAAAGATAAATATAGGTGGCGAGACGGCTATAAAAATAGTCATTGGTATAAATTCCAAGAATCGGCAAAAGCTCAACAAAAATCTGCATGGGAGATTTTAAAAGAACGCTCATTTCGAGGTTTGGCACTGATGAACTTATAGGCGATTATTCAGAAAACTTAAGAAGAACAACGATGGATTTTTAGCGCAAACTTGTAAGCTGCGTTGTTTTTCTAGCTAGCCAGAATTGTTTTACTCGCTAATAATATAGCGTTCTATATACTGAAATATATGGCTTCTACATCATGAAAATCTAAGGTTTTGCTACTTTGCTAAGGCATTAAAAATAGATTTCAGAGCTACTTGGAATTTATTAAAGTATGTATTCAAAACATTAAGCAATATGGCAAAAGGAATGACTAGTCCATCGGTCATTTATGGTATGGATAGTTATTTCTATAGTGAGCAACTCTCTATAGGGTAAAAATCTCAATCGGAGTAGTGTCTAGCTACGAATTTAGAGACAAACGATATGCGTTAAATCTATAAATAAATCTGGTGAATCTAACCTGTGATGTGTGCATTTTAGGTCTAGCCCCTTAGTTAGTAATCATTATGTCTTGATGTTTCTTTAGACAATGCTGGAGGCTTGATCGAAAGTTATGAAAACACATGTTGGTTTAGCATCATCAGAGCGATCTGTTATCGTCAATAATTCTGAATATGACAGCATGGCTCCCTATGTGGGGTTAAGTGTCTTAATCTATGTTTTGTTGCTGTTTGTCTTAGCACCCAGGGCAAGGCCTGCTCAGCGACGTAAGTCTTTGTTATAAATAAGATTTTGGTTGACGGTTGTTCAACTAAACTTTCCGATTTCTGATTATTTATTTTGTCTGCTGACCATTGTTAGTGAATGGTTTGGATGGGGTTTTTGCAAGCAAAATAACAAATCAGATGACATGACAAAACGTAAGTTAACGGTTCGTCGATTATTTTAATAATGGTTGTTGAGACCGATTACATCAGGTGAAAAAAATATTGTTCTTCTGAGCGGCTTTTTGGAGGATTCGTCTTGTCCAACAGACTCTAGAGCAGCAAAAAGATAGGGGGTAAAACCCCTTCGTCCGTAATAACCACTAATCGATAAATTAGGACTAATGGTTAAACGTACTCGTTTCAGCAATTGCTGCAATAAGGGCGAACGACGGGGGTCGAACCCGCGAATGGTGGTACCACAAACCACTGCCTTAACCACTTGGCTACGCTCGCCATGTTTTGGATTTCTATAATATCACCCCTATTAGGAGTTTACATGGTTTTTTCGAATATTTCTGCTGCTGGACGGTTAACCCTTCGCGGTGGTGGGATTACTAAACATAGCCTTGAACCTTTTTCAAATGGCGATGGCGCTATGGAAATGGCATCAAGCACAACAGAATTATGGTGGGATTTTGCAAAAACTGATGCGATAAGTCGTATTTGTAACAGCCGGTTGATCCCAATTAAATGTAAGTTAGAGGCTTGATGCTGTATAAAAGCGTTATTTCGACAGCGTTATGACAGAGGTGTGGCCTAAATAATGTGTGGGGTTTTCCAAGCGTCTGTCTGAAAGGAATTATCGTTAATAGTTTACGGTTGAGTTATCGAACATCTGAGCTTACGGCTAAGACATCAGTTTGCGATTAAATTGATACGTTTAGCCAAGTTTAACCGTTGACTTAATTTTGTTCTTGATGACAGACGTGGGCAGTGCCCCGGATATTTACCGATTTCATTGAATCCTGACAGTCTCATTTAAAGCTTCTTGTGACATCTACAGCCTATCTTTTAATTTCCCATGGTAGTCGTGATCCCCGCCATCTGATGGCGATCAATCGACTTGCTCAGCTGGTTAGAGAGCGACTCAATCCCGCGTTGGTTAGTCCATGGAGCAGTCAGGGGGTAGTAGAGCCGCTGATGGTCGAAAGCCGCGTGTCGAAGGCAGGAGGGGAGGGCTTTTTAAAGAATAATGTGCCTCAACGAGTTATTAGTTCTGTTATGACAGCTACGCCTGTTGTAACTCAGGCCGTGGTGTCTCAACCTCGCTTTCCTCAAGATCGTTTTATTGTGGGTACGGCTGTACTAGATTTTGGCCTGTACCCCCTGCATCAGCAAATTTGTGAGTTTGGTCGACGGCTGAGTTCAGCTGGTATTGAACGGTTGCACCTGGTTCCACTTTTTTTGCTAAAAGGCAAGCACGTCATGCAGGATATTCCTGATCAGGTGGAACTGGCGCGCAATGCACTGGATGGTTTGATTGAGCTGAACTTAGGGGGGCATATCGGCGAGGCGCATGGTATGCCGGAGCTGATAACAACTCGATTTTTTCATTCTCCTGAGTCAGGGCGTTTAATTGTTGCCCATGGTAGTCGCCGCACTAGAGGTAACCGAGGGGTGGATCATCTGGCTAAGTCTTTGGGAACAGCGGTCGCTTATTGGACCAAAGAGGCTGATATTGAAACTCAGGCTATTCATCTGATGCAGCAGGGTTGCTCTACCTTGACGATTTTCCCTTATTTTTTGTTTGCGGGGGGCATTACTGATGCGGTTGCCCATTTGACTGAAGAGTTGGCTGAGCGCTTCCCGAGAACAAATTTTCGATTACTGCCGCCGTTAGGAGCAACGGTTGATTTGGCGAATTTGGTGGTTGGTTCGTTAGGCCATAGCGCAGCGGATCAGCTATAGCTGAGCAGATCATCAGGCTCCTTGTGTTGAAGAGTATGTGCTTTCGTCTGCCAAGCGTATAATTATGTCTTAAGGTTAAGAATATCTTAGGTATTGTTGGGTAGATATAGGTTCTGTGTGTATCAATTTTGGCAATAAACCCTGGGAGCGCTTTGTCAAAATTAGCCTTATCCATCCCATCGCAGCTGATATGTCTCATTCGGTTACCCAGGCTACATTTGGTAAAGTTTATTTGGTGGGTGCTGGTCCAGGTGATCCAGGCCTGTTGACCTTAAAGGCTAAAGGTCTTTTGGAGCATGCAGATGTAGTTATCCATGATGCGTTGGTGAGTCCACCGATTTTGGCAATGATTGGTGAGTGCTCCCAGGTGATTGATGCGGGTAAACGTCGTGGTCGACATTCTATGGCTCAAGACGAAATTACCCAGCTTTTGATTGACCAAGCTAAGGTCCATGCGGTAGTGGTCAGGCTCAAAGGGGGAGATCCGTTTGTTTTTGGCCGTGGTGGTGAAGAGATGATAGGCCTTTTAGAGGCTGGGATTGAGGTGGAGGTGGTGCCAGGAATTACGGCTGGTATTGCTGCGCCTGCCTATGCGGGGATTCCAGTAACTCATCGTAATTACAGTTCATCGGTCACATTTGTGACAGGACATGAGGCGGCTGGTAAA
Organism: Leptolyngbyaceae cyanobacterium MAG.088; assembly: GCA_019634055.1. Classification (GTDB taxonomy): domain Bacteria; phylum Cyanobacteriota; class Cyanobacteriia; order Phormidesmidales; family Phormidesmidaceae; genus Leptothoe. The sequence continues at coordinate 13,605 of JAHQVZ010000222.1, read as the reverse complement.
TATCGACCTAAGGTTAATTGGTCGGCATTAGCCCATGGCTCCGAAACTATTGTGATTTATATGGGTGTGCATAATTTGCTCAATATTGTGTCGGAGCTGACTTTGGCTGGGCTGTCATCTGAGACTCCGGTGGCGTTAGTGCGATGGGGAACGCGCCCTGAGCAGGAGGAGTTAATCGGTACATTGGAAACTATTGTTGAGCAGGTGGAGCAGCAGCAGTTTCAGGCTCCTGCGATCGCAGTTATCGGCCGTGTTGTTAACCTCTATGAAGTGTTGGCACCGGCTTCACCGATGCATTCTCCCCATTGGCAATCTGTTCAGGGCTGATAGGGCGTAGGCTGGTATGGCCTCCCTGCAATGGAAATGGAACATGGAAAATGAATACGGGAGCTTAATCGAGCTATCAGTGACTGATGCTGCTGGTGAACGGATTGATCGATGGCTGTCTCACCATTGTGATTTATCGCGCAATCGTATTCAAAAGCTGATTGAGCAAGGGGCGCTTAGCATCAATGACACGCCCTGCACCAATAAGAAAATAACGGTTCATTCAGGCGATTGGCTACAGCTCAAAATCCCTGAGATAGAAGCGTTTACGCTTGTTCCTGAGGCGATTCCCCTAGATATTTTGTATGAGGATGATTATTTGCTGGTGGTGAATAAGCCTGCTGGCATGGTGGTTCATCCGGCCCCAGGGCACCCCAGGGGTACCCTGGTGAATGCGGTTTTAGCCCACTGTGGAGATCAGCTGACGGGGGTGGGGGGAGTACAGCGTCCTGGCATTGTCCATCGCTTAGATAAGGATACAACCGGGGCAATGGTGGTGGCTAAAACAGAGTCAGTACTGCACCATCTGCAAGGACAAATCCAGGAAAAAACAGCCCAACGGGAATACCTGGGCGTGGTATTTGGAGTGCCTAAACTGTCAGAGGATTGGGGGACGATTGATGCGCCCATTGGTCGCCATCCAAAAGATCGTAAAAAAATGGCGGTGGTTGAAAAAGGTGGGCGACGAGCGGTTACCCACTGGCGTATTCAAGAGCGTTTGGGTAACTACACGTTAGTGCACTATCGATTAGAGACGGGACGAACCCATCAAATTCGAGTGCATAGTGCCATGATGGGGAACCCGATTGTTGGGGATATAACCTACGGTTCAGGTCGCCCTGTTGGGGTGAACTTACCTGGGCAGGCGTTGCATGCCAGAAGTTTAGCGTTGACCCATCCGATTACGGAAGAACGAGTGGTTGCGATCGCGCCGCTACCCCCAATTATTGAGAAGCTGCTGCAACGTCTGCGTCAGCGTTAGTAAATAGTTAGCTTGAAAGCTTTTGGGTTGGAGTGGTGATTGGCTAAAAAACGCAATCAGGGATACACCCTTAAGGCATATCCCTGATTGCGTTGGCTGAAATCTTAGGATTTCAGAAGAGCATGGGGCTTTAAGCGCCCTGCTTGGTTTTTTCTACAGCCGCTGCGGCTACGGGATCATTGATGGGGAAACTAACCTTACGGTAGGGAACACCTGACGTAAAGTTAACGCTGACAGCCGATACTCGTTGAGACGGCATAGGCTTGCCACCACCGCTTAAGCCACGCACCATATCCATATATAGGGCAGGACTACCAGTTTTTGGCTGCTGCTCTTGAGGCGTAAACCGACGAGCAGTAGTCTGCATAACAGGCTTGGGGAAGCCTAGAACAGACCGATAGTAATCATCGTAACGCGGTGACTTGATGTTGAAAGGCAGTTCGCCTTCGCTACGAGTCGGTAGAACACGACGACGCTGATAGGGCAAAATATCATCGCCGAAGTTATCTAAGTACTCATCGCTGTCGAGAACGGCATCAACAAAGCCTGCATCACCCTTGGTGGCCACAATAATAGACCAGGCAAGCGTTTCGCCCTTACCAAAAACGTCACGCCCTAAAGCACGCTGAACCGTTTGTTCTACATAACGGTAGTTGCTGTTCATGCCGTAGAAGGCTCGGCGATAGGTATTGGACAGGAGTAACCCGCGTACAAAGTCACGCACGGTAATCTGGTTACTGCGTAACTGAGATTCTAAAAATCTCTCACGGTCAGCCTTAAATGCATGGAAAAATATCTGACGGTAAGCTGCTTCAATCAGATCGTCGATATCAGTCGCAGACAGAATATTCTGAGTCGAATAAATCTTAGGCTGATCATCCCCAGGAATTTCATAGCCCTCAACCCGAGAATTTTGAGTAACCGGTGAGTATTTCAGCAGAGGAATCGCCACTTGAGAATCTCCGAATATGAGGAAATTTAACAAACGTTAATCATAACTATAAGGGTTTATGGGATCAGGGCCTAAATTCTCTTGGGAAAATATCACACAGCTTAACATTGAAGAAAAGTCCCCTTTGTCAAGCTGTCTATGGGTTTCTGGCGTTGGTAGATGCTAAAAAAGATTGCCATTGGGCCGGAGTGTTGCAGTTTCTTAACATATTAGAGTCTTGGAGGGTTAGCGGGATTACGGTCTCATTTGCAAGCCATGGTTGGAATGAGCGCAGATTGTTTTCGATGGCTGTTTGTAAGCTGGCAATGCAGCGACGGTGATAAAAGCCGCAGAGGGGTTCCCATTGATTGTTTTGTCTGGGTAGGGTTGCGATCGCATCCTTGCTGATATGGTGTAAGCCCCGCTGCCAAGTCTGAATGGTGGCCCGATCGAGGGCAGGCATATCACAGGCTAATACCAGTAGCCAATCGGGAGCCGGTTCATTATTAGTTCGCGCTCCTGCCAAAATTATTGACCAGCCTTGAGCCAGCGCCACTAATGGTCCGGCATTGGTGCGTTGTTCTTGCAGTAAGGCCACACTTGATGGCAATAGATTCATGTAACGGTCTGGCCAGGCCGTTAATACATAGGTGCGAGAGACACAAGCCTGGGCAATGTTACACGTGTGCTGCAGTAGCGTTAGCTGTTGATGGGGCGGCGGTAATTTCAACAGGGCCTTATCACGACCCATCCGACGGCTTTTACCCCCGGCTAAAACCAGAGCTGCGGTATTTAAATTCTCACAGGACATGCCCTACCGTCTTCGTTGGCGATTGGCCCACAATTGCCCTTTGAAAAAGTAGGACAAGCCCATAAAGCCAGATAGCAGGGCATAGACAGTGCGAATACCCCAACCAGCGTGTTCAAACAGCCAGTTATAAATATAGAAAGCCAGGCTTACTAAGCCTGTTTGACGCTTGCCGAGGTCAACTAACTGCTCTTGTAATGAATTTGGATTATTAACAGTTTCCAAATTACTTAATCGAGTGGGCGGATTTGCCCGAGTAGCGGTATACCAGTAAAACCCTAACGTTCCAGATTTAGAGGTTTCTTGTTGCAAGAACTCATCTGTCAACTGTTGTGCTTGAGTTATCGCTACACTTTCTTGAGTCGCCACCTCTTGAATCCAGCGGCTATGACGTACCCGATGACCCATTAGTAAAACAATGGGAAGTGTCAGGAGCAAAAGAAATAAGCGAGCAAACAGATTCGTCCCAGAGGCTAGATAGTAAGTTAGTGACCCTAACGCTAGGCCTAAGATGGCCAAGAGAATTGGACTAGTAATTTCGGTGATTTCAAGGGTCGCTAGCACTCCGCCGACAATAGGCAGCGAGTAAACGTACGAATCAATCCCCCAAACGATAAATAGCTTAAGGGCAATAACCAAGCCACAGGCCAGGATGCCGAGCAAACAATAAATCCCAAGATGCCTGTGATTTGACTTCACTTGCATGGATGACCGCCGCAGACCATTGAGTAACACCTGAAATTCACCAAATGTCCTTAAAAGAATTTACTTAATGCCCGGTACCGGGCAAACACGCCCATAACAATACCACTGGTCTGACTTTTCTCCCATGACGGATTCTTGAGCAGGACACAAATATAGTGTTTCGCCCCTAAGTCACACCATAGAAAGGCGCTGAAAGTCTTTGGCAGTAGTAGTTCTAGGCTGCGGCCCATTTTTTTGGTCCAATTGGCTGAATAATGTATTTAGTTAAATAATATAGTACAATTGAACTAGTCTAGTTTGCTGAATATATTCCGTAGATTGTGCCGCACATAGCTGTTGCTGCCTGAAGCTTTCGGTGCACCCCTGGGGTCTGGACTCATGGGTGCCAAGCAATATATGCCAGCAAAATTACGTGGAGCCTGGTGTGATGTCTTCTGTTCAAACAAGTCAGCTCATTTCACTACTAGCCAATAATGTCTTAATGGTCATTATTGTGATGACGTTGACCATCGTTGCCTGGCTCAGGTGGCATTGGTTGCGGGCAGTGAGTCGATCTACTCGTGCTACGCGACGGCGATGTCGCAAGGCTTATGTCAGTTTTGTTCTGTCAGGGGCCACCTTGTTAGGGCTGTTAATGAGCTTAGGGCTGCTCACTCTGCGTTCTATGGTTGCCCTGAATGCTTTAGTCATAGGCGCTATGGGTATTTTTTTATTGAGTGTGATCACGCTGCTAGTAGCGCTCGGTCTATGTTTGTTTGACTTGTGCCAGGGCCGGTCACCATTGCCTGCCGGTAGACGCTCTTCTAAAAATGACGATTTTCTCCAGGTCTCTGCCATGGCCTTAATGCCTGCGCCCATGGCCATGGGCGCAGGCAAGCGGGCGCAGCGACGACAGCGACGGCAGAGACATAGTAAACCCCTATAGGAATTAGCCTACAGGGGTTGAAAATTAAGGTTATTTAATTGAGCTAACCCAGGCTGGCAAGTTCAAGCTGAGCCAAAGAGAATCGCTTGAGAATTTTGTCTGCCATTTGTGCAGGGGTAAGGCCCAATGCTGTTTTTGCCTGAGCTGGAGTTGCATGATCCACCAATAGATCCGGTACACCAAGCCTAAAAATCGGAACATTAATATCACGATCTAGCAGAGCTTCGGCGACTGCAGAACCGAAGCCTCCCATCAAGCAGCCCTCTTCAAAGGTGACTACCCGCTGAATTTTTTGGGCCAGAGGAGCAATCAGTTCTTCATCTAACGGCTTGACAAATCTAGCATTGATAACGGTGGCTTCAATGCCATGCTCACTAAGGATTTCAGCGGTTTGCATAGTGGGGTAAACCATGGAGCCATAGCCTAATAAGAGCAAGTCATCTCCCTGACGTAGGACTTCTCCTTTGCCAATCGGTAGAGCTTCCCAGCCTGCTTCCATTAATGGAGCGCCGTACCCTTTGCCACGGGGATATCGAACCGCAATTGGCCCATCGGTATGCTCAATGCCAGTGACGATCATTTGTTGTAACTCGGCTTCATCCTTAGGGGCCATGACCACCATGTTAGGAATTGCACGTAGATATGAAATGTCGTACATGCCCTGGTGGGTGGGGCCGTCGGCTCCTACAATACCGGCGCGATCTAAGCAGAAAAATACCGGCAGGTTTTGGATGCAGACGTCATGGACGATTTGGTCGTAGGCGCGTTGCAAGAATGTGGAGTAAATGGCTGCCACGGGCCGCATATTTTCGCAGGCTAGACCGGCTGCTAAGGTGACGGCGTGCTGTTCGGCAATACCTACGTCAATATATTGATTGGGTAGTTTGGCCTGGAGCTTGTCGAGGCAGGTGCCGGTGGCCATAGCGGCTGTAATGCCAATGATTTTAGGATTATTTTCCGCTAGCTTGATCAGGGTTTCGGCAAATACTTTGGCATATTTGGGAGGGGTGGGTTTGGTTGTGGGAAAGCCCTTGCCTGTGGTCAGGTTAAAGGGAGACTGGGCATGGTAACCCACCTGGTCTTTTTCAGCGATTTCGTAGCCTTTGCCTTTGATGGTAGACACATGGACTAGGACCGGTCCACCTTTAGCGTGGGCTTCTTTAAAGGTGCTAATCAATTCACCTAAGCTGTGACCGTCGACGGGCCCCATGTAGGTAAAGCCCAGCTCTTCAAAAACAGCGCCTACCTTAGACATGGCTAAACGTTTCATGCCTTCTTTAACCCGGTCTAACTCCGGTGAGAAAGAGTCACCCACAAAGGGTATTTGTTTGAGCTGCTCTTCAATGTTGTCGCTCAAAAATTGCATGGGTGGGCTTAAACGAATCTTATTGAGGTAACGAGGAATGGCCCCAACGTTTGGAGAAATGGACATTTCATTGTCGTTTAGCACCACCACTAGATTGGTGTTGGGTAGATGACCCGCGTGGTTAATGGCTTCGAGGGCCATACCCCCGGTCAGGGCACCATCGCCAATAATGGCTGCCACCTTGTAATCGTCGCCTTGGGCATCACGGGCAAGGGCCATGCCTAAAGCTGCAGAAATGCTGGTGGAAGCATGCCCCGCACCGAAATGATCAAATTTGCTTTCGCAACGTTTCAGGTAGCCAGCTACACCGTCCTTTTGACGTAGGGATGAAAAATCGTTGTAACGACCGGTAATGAGCTTATGGGGATAGGCCTGGTGACCGACATCCCAAACCACTTTGTCGCGATCTAGATCTAAGGTTTGATAAAGGCCCAGGGTCAGTTCTACCACACCCAGCCCTGGCCCCAGATGCCCACCGCTCGTGGATACCGTTTGAAGATGCTTTTCTCGAATTTGCTGGGCAATGGCTTCTAACTGCTTCACAGACAAGCCATGCAACTGGTTAGGATGAGTTATTTCACTCAGATGCATGTTAAATAGCCTCTAGAATCATTTGCTGTCATTATTTAGTCGCTGCTGATTTGCAGGGTGGATGAAATAAACCAGATTATTTCCGAATTCAGCAACGGCTCACGGTTTGTCACTCATTCACTGTAGATTAGATCAGGGTTTCAAAAAACAGTCATTGCAAAATTACTGCTGTTCTAAATTATGTCTGGGGTAAAACCTGTGGCTTTACCTACAGTAAATCGGTGGCTGTGGACAAAAATTATTTAATGATTACTATGCAATAGTGGGCTGTTTGCTAACTGCAGCGCCGTAGTTTTTGTAGCAGCTAGGATGCATCAAATGTTGTAACGCATATTTGTTTCTATTGGATTTATTGAAAATGATTAATTTGGCTACTATTTCTCTGGGAAATCGATTTCTACGTCAGGTTTTTTTAAGACCTTTGACGTTAGGAGTGACGGCTGTTTCGTTGATAGCTATGCCTGGTTATGGAGCCGATGGCGAGGCCTATGGTCAATGCGTTGTTGATGTAACGGCCACTGGGATAACTACTGATCAGGCAGCAGCAAGCTGTGCGGGGGCAAGGTTTCCAGGGGTTTTGGGTGAATGTGTTTTAGCTGTGAGCCAAGATACGGGCATTGCTGCGGCTGATGTCTTGGAAGGGTGTGAACGCTCTCGACGACCTGAGGAAGTGGCAAGTTGTACTCTCGGTATTCACAGTGAGTTACTGGAGCAACCTTCGGTGAAGGCTCTAGAGCACTGTAGTCGGAGTCTTTTGCCTGAGCGCTATGGTGTCTGTGTGGTGGAACTTAGCTTTGAAGCGCAGTTGCCTGTAGATGCTGCCCTTGATCAATGTATTCGGGCTGGCTATCGTCCTTGGCGAACTGCGCCTAGACAGTAAAGCCACCACGGGTTATTTCGCGAGTGGCCAACGGCTGGCGATGGGCATGCGCCAGCCGAGGCCAAAGGCTCGATCGGTTACTTTGAGTACGGGTGGGGCCTGTCTACGTTTGAACTCAGCACGGGTGAGCAAGTGCACGACTTTTTTGACTATTGGGGCCGTATGCCCTGCGGCTACAATGTCAGCTGCTGATTGATGGTGCTGGATGAGACGTTCTAGAATATCGTCGAGAATGTCGTAGGAGGGGAGAGAGTCTTGGTCGACTTGGTCTGGGCGTAGCTCGGCACTCGGGGGTTTTGTGAGAATGTTAGTGGGGATGATTTCGGTTTTGCCTGCACCCTCAATCAGGCCAGGATGATTTTGGATGTTGTTGTTTAGCCAGTGACAAAGGCTGTAAACCTTAGTTTTGGGGACATCGGCAATGACGGCGAGACCGCCATTCATATCGCCATAGAGGGTGCAGTAGCCAACGGCCATTTCTGATTTGTTGCCGGTTGATAGCAGCAGGTGGCCAAATTTGTTGGCGATGGCCATGAGTAAATTACCTCGAATGCGGGATTGTAAATTTTCTTCGGTAACGCCTGGCTCAGTGCCAGAGAAGAGATCTAGCAGCGTGGTGTCGTAACCGGTCATGAGGTGACCAATGGGGAGTGTTTGGGTGGTAATGCCCAGGTTGTGGGCGAGTTTTTCGGCATCACTGATGGAGTGGTCAGAGCTATAGGGGGAGGGCATGAGCACCCCTAGCACATGGTCTGGACCGAGGGCGGCGGCTGCGATCGCAGCGACCAATGCCGAATCAATGCCACCACTTAACCCGATAACTGCTTTTGTGAACCCACACTTGCGGCTGTAATCTTTGACGCCCAGCACCAGGGCAGACCATATTTCTGCTTCGGGCGTTTTGGGTAAGGGGGTAATGGTGCCAGGGACTAAATCTTGTTGTTGAAGGCTATAGTCGATTACCTGTACAGCGGTTTCGAAGCCTTGAGCGCGGTTCACTACATGACCTTGGCGACTGATGGCCACACTACAGCCATCAAAAATTAGATCGTCATTACTGCCCACCTGATTGACATAGACAATCGGGCATTGATGTTGGCTGGCGGCATGGGCAATCATCTTCTCTCGCAAGGCCTGTTTGCCTACTGTAAACGGCGAGGCCGACAGATTTACAACCAGGTCTACCCCCGCTGCGACAACTTCTGCCGTGGGATTTATCTCATAGGCCCGCTGTCCCCAAAAGTCATCTTCATTCCATAGATCTTCGCAAATAGTGACCCCAATGTGCAGTGAGTGGCCATCTACATCTAGATGAAAGTGATTGGGGCTATTGCCCGATTCAAAATAACGGTCTTCGTCAAACACATCATAGGTGGGCAGCAACCGTTTATGAAATACGGTTTTGATGGTGCCATTTTCTAACAGCGCCATACTGTTAAACAGGGGTTTTTGTCCTTTGTTACCGGCATCAATATTGGGTTGGGCTAAACCGACTAGAGCGGTTAAATCTGGGGGGAGATCTTTGGCGAGTTGTTCTGTTGCGGTTTGCATCTGTTGAATAAAACCAGGGCGCAACAATAAATCTTTAGGCGGGTAGCCACACAAAGAGAGTTCTGGGGTGAGTAGCAAATTTGCGCCTTGGTCCACAGCAGTTTGAGCCGCTGCTAAAATTCGTTGTGCGTTGCCAGTGAGGTCGCCAACGGTAGGGTCGATTTGGGCGATAGCGAGTTTCATAGCAGAGAATGGATAATGGATAATTGAGAATGGGTAATTGATAATTGATGGTGGGGAGGGGGACCGTAGGTTGGGTTGAATTTATGAAACCCAACAATCTAAAGGTCGGTCTATTATTAATAGCGACATTAAACAAACACCATAGGTTTGTCTTTTAATGGGTCAAATGCTTCGGCATCAAATCGATAGAGGCTGGCGGGGCGACCTGCGCCACGGGAGGTTTTAATGCCTGTGTCTTTTAAAAAACCAAGTTTGAGCAGTCGAGTGCGAAAGTTGGAATAGTCAGAAAATTCGTCACCTAAAACGGTTGTATATAGCTGATATAAATCACTCAGGGTAAACATTTCAGGTAAGACGTCAAACGCTACGGGGCTATATTTCAGCTTGTTGCGTAGACGCATGGTGCCGTAGGTGAGAATCTCTTGGTGATCAAAGGCGAGGGTGGGTAACTGGTCTAATGGATACCAGGCAATGCCGCTAACGCCGTCGGCGATGAGTTCGGCTTCTGCGTAGCGTACGAGGGCAAAATAGCTGACTGAGAGATAGCGCACATTGTAAGCGTCTTCGGCTTCGCGGGGGTCTCGCTTGGGGCCGCCAAAGGAGTAAAGTTGTTCTACATAGAGATTTTTAACTCGAATTTTTTCGGAGAGCACTCGGTACGATGCTTTTTCTAAAGATTCTCCTTTTCTGACTAATGTGCCTGGTAAGGACCACTGGCCTAAAAAGGGTTCTTCATGACGCATGACTAACAGTACCAACAGCCGATGTTGTTCGGTATCGACCGAGAAAATGACGTTATCAATGCCAACTTTGAAGTCGGCTAGGGGGTGGTCGGTGCGTTTTCCGGGCATGGATACAGGTTGTGTTGTTGGATGTAGGCTTGCACGACAGCAGGGATTTCGTCGGGTTGTTTGGGACAGCCCTGGCGCAAAGTGCTAGAGGATATGTGATGCTGGCTCAGGGGAGTTGCGATCGCAATATCAGCACCCAGGGCTCTCAGCTCTGCCAAATCACCCTCATTTAACTCATAGCCAGGCCTCGGAAAGACTAATAGCTTGGACCACCGAATGACATCGTCTGACCGGTGCCAGTGGGGCAGTTGTTTTACCAAATCGGCCCCAATCACAAACGTAAACTCAGCCTGGGGCCAAATACGCTGAGCCCGCTCCAGGGTGATGGCCGTATAGGGGTGGCTCAGCTCAGGATGCAGCGTTATGGTGCCCGGTGTTTCCAAGCCGCTAATGGCCAATCCCAGCATGTCGGTACGCATGGCAATGGGCGATTGATCAACCTTCCAGGGATTGTCCGAGGCCCAGACTGCCACCTGGTCAAATTGGTAGCCTAAGGTAGCCACAATACTGCGATGACCATTATGGGGAGGATCTGCACTGGTGCCAAAAAGTGCCACACGAGGCTTTATAACGGGTGTGACCGGCATAAGCTGTAAATCAAATAAAGGAGGCTTTGTCGTATCTACGGTTAGTTTACTTAAACCCATGACGCCTCAACTAACCGTAACCAGATGATTGCGGCGAGTGCTCTCAGTCAGGGTCTGCAACGCCTTAGAAATTGTGGCCTGGGGGACAGCCGGATCACTCACATTACGAACCTGCGGAGGTAGTTGAGCGACCGATTGAGTGGTTCGTTCTCGAATCACCTCTAACGATTCGCCGGGGACCAGTGGTTGGCCGTCATGCATAACGCGTTTGAGGAGCCCTGCTGAGCGTAACGACTCTGCTTCTACTGCCAGACCTAGCGTATCGCCTGTTTCTGAGCGAAAGATTTGCTTGCGACCTGGATAGGTGAACTTGCCACTGGCTTCTTTCATCACGGGGATGCCATCGATATCCACCAGTTTGTAAACGCCGTTAACGGGAGAACCCGTCACCAATTTGGTGCCCAGCCCATAGCCATCAATGCAGGCACCAGCTTGTTTTAATCGCAAAATCTCATATTCATCTAGGTCACCACTGGCAAAAATAGGAACCTGGGGCAGTTCCTGGCGGACCTGTTGAGACAGCGCGACCAAATCGCCTGAGTCTAGACGTATACCCGCTAATGCCTCAGGCGGATTTTGCTTGAGCCCTTTAGCGGCGGCCATCGTGTCATAGGTGTCAATCAGCAGGGGGGCACCGGGAAAGTAACGATGAAAGGCCGCAAAGGCTTCTGTTTCACTCCCTTCCAGGGCAGAAATGGCCATTACCAGGGCGTGGGCCATGGTCCCAGCCGGTTTGCGACCCAGCTTCAAGGCTGCCAATACATTAGATGTTGCATCTAGCCCCCCGGCTAATGCCGCGCGAGCAGCCCACAATGCCGCTTGTGGACTAAACGCTCGCCTGGTGCCAAACTCCAGGAGTGTTGCCTCTGGGCCAGCCACATCCCGTAGTCTGGCGGCTCGGGTCGCAATCAACGTCTGATAGTTGATGGTATTAAGCAAATAGGTCTCGACGATTTGAGCCTGCCACAGCGGGGCTTCTACCCGCAAAATGGGTTCGTTGGCAAAGATGGCGGTGCCCTCTGGCACGGCCCACACATCTCCCGTAAACCGACTATTTTCGAGCAAGCTCCAAAACTCTGCCGGGGCTTCGGTAAAAATGTCCGTTGCCTTGAGGGCGGTCAGTTGCTCAGCTGTGAATTGAAAGTTTTTTAGATAATCCAGTGCTGATGCCAGACCTGCTGCAATCAGGTAGCCAAAGCGGTTGGGCAAGCGACGCACAAATAACTCAAAACTGGCCCGGCGCTGATCCAGCCCTTCGCCCACATAGCAGGCTGCCATGGTGAGCTGGTACAAATCGGTCAACAGTCCATACTCATCAGGCCGTATTAATAGTGATGCATCGTTATTTATCATCGGTTTTTTATCCGTTAGTTATGGTTATTTTAACCAAAATAAACTCTAAGTATTCAAGTGTTTTATAAATTTATAACTAAGCTTTGTAGGCATAAGGATTGGTTATAGGAGGGACTAGTGATCAGCAAGTCTTTGCCATGGCCCTAACCTTCCAACACTGGCCTACGGTGTACACACAAGTCATCGTAAAATCGTTTTTGCTGTCGAAGGCCCCCTAAATCCCCCCAATTCTGGGGGGATTTAGGGGGGGCAATGCAGGATTTTGAGCTTTAGTTCGAGATGTGTATACACGTTAACCAACACTGGCAGGGCTAGTGCATTCTCAGTAGAAAGCTCTGCTGACAAGGTTTTGTAAGGGAGTTTATAGGTTGTCCATGCCTCCTTTTTCCAATTCTGGGTAGGGTTGATGCTCTAATCAAAAAATCCTTGGGTGGTCGTGACCAACGCTTTTCTGTATGAGTAGTTATATACTCAGTTTTTTGGTGCTTTTAAATATAAATATGTATCGTGGACCTGGCTTGCCATTGCTTACTACAGACGTTGTCCTCTTTTTCCTTCCCTTGGTGTCAATTAGAAAGATATTCTAAAGACAGAATCTGTATTTCCCTGTTCCTATGACTTCGTCATCGTCAACTCTTGAGCCTACGTGGAAAACGGTTATCCGACTGATGCGGTGGGATAAGCCCACAGGTCGTCTGATTTTGATGATTCCTGCCCTATGGGCCTTGTTCGTCTCTGCCGACGGCAAGCCCGAACCCTTGCTGCTGGTGGTGATTATTTTGGGCAGCTTGGCCACCAGTGCCGGTGGTTGTGTGGTCAATGATTTATGGGACCGCAACATTGACCCCCAGGTAGAGCGCACCAGCAGTCGCCCCCTGGCATCGCGGGCCTTAACGGTAAAAACAGCCATCGTCATTGCTGTGGTGGCCTTTCTCTGTGCCATTGGCTTTGCCCTTTACCTCAACCCCCTCAGCCTGGTGCTGTGTGTGTTGGCCTCGCCGGTCATTATTCTCTATCCATTAGCCAAGCGCGTATTTCCCGTGCCTCAGCTGGTATTGGCCATTGCCTGGGGGTTTGCGGTGTTGATTCCGTGGAGTGCGGTGACCGGTAGCCTGGATACGGCAGCCTGGTTGCTGTGGGGCGCAACGTTGCTGTGGACCCTGGGGTTTGATACGGTCTATGCCATCCCAGATCGCAAATATGATGCGCAGGTGGGGGTGAATTCTAGCGCTCGCTTTTTTGGTAAGAATACGCCCCAGGTTGTTGGCCTATTGTTTATGGGGACTGCCATTTTGTTGCTGTGGCTGGGGGTGTATAAGGCATTGGGCGCTGCGTATATTGTTACTTGGGCCATTGCCTGTGGGTTGTGGTTTACCCATTTTCGTAAGTTGCGCAACCCTCGCCAGCCAGCCCATGTGTATGGTCAGATTTTTCGTGAGAATGTGATTCTCGGTTTTGTTTTGTTGGCCGGGATGATTATTGGCTCCTTAGTCGGGTAGGGTGAG
>JAHQVZ010000026.1 GCA_019634055.1 Leptolyngbyaceae cyanobacterium MAG.088 | reverse complement strand
CGGGGACTTTTTTCGGAATTAGAACCCTGGTCTAATTCCGAGCATGAGTAAGTTTAGGGCAAGGGATCTTTAGCACGTTAAGCGCGTGTTTCACCAGAGAAAAAGTATCAGAAACGACATATTTTACTGCCCTTGATTGCCGCTCATTTACTTAAGAATCTACAATATTTTCAGTAGTATAAGGTCACCTGCTAACACCACGTTGGAGCGGCAATTCAGCATGCTGTTGCTTTATCCTCAAGGTTATCCATAGCCGCTCAACTTTGCCGTCAGCTGGCGTTCGACATGGTGTGATTGCTCTAGAGAGAGGAAAGATTACCGTTTGAAGGGTAGCGAGCTGGGAAATCTCACCAATGGCGAGGAGTTCATCCTGGAACATCTTCTCAAAAGTTATTTTTTTTGAAGCTACTGCTTCTCTTAAGAGAGAGTAATAAGTATAATCATTGAAATTTCGTGATTTTCTATGCCTAATCGAAGCGTGTTTAATCGCTTCATAAGCAACTAACCTACTTTTGAGGCAATAGTTGCTTAGAAGGTGTCAAGCGCATTTTTTCGCAGATTTTTATCAACGTTGGAAGGGTGTTTTAATGTCTGACCGTGCTACATCTACAACCATCAATTTTGGCAGCATCATCTACCTAAAGAACAAGCAGAGCAATCAATATTTGATATCGGCCAACGCAGGTAAAACTAAACGGTACTACTGGCCATACTTAAGCACCAACAGCAAAAAGAAAGTTGCTTTGCAGTTGGTGCCCTCCTCGGGCAGGCAAATGTCATTTATCCAGAGTTTAAACTGGTGGCTGAACCCGTTTCATAATCGTTCGCAATATTACGAGACTAGCGACTTCAAAAACAATGATCTCGTCTCTGGCGCTGAGCTCAAAATCAAAACCTCAGAGTCCAAAGTAGGCAATCACGATACTTTAGGCGCTTTTAGAGACAGTGACGATTGCTACTACTGGGAAGAAGGCTATGACGACCTCAGACAGGGATGGATTCTGACAAAGGTGGATCCCAAGACTAGGGAGCCCATCACGGATAAGGAGGTTCACATCTATGATGGCGATGAGGTTTACATTACCAACCTTGCTAAGGGCAATCAGCGACTCGCAGCTGACGATCGCGATCAAGGCTACATCACCACGAAAGAAGGGGCTAGCGACTCGTGGATTGTGGAAAGAGCGCCCCAACGTCAGATTGGAGAAGATGAGTGGTTTGATTACTATAAGACATTTTCCTACTTTTCACCCGAGGCTATCCGAGAAGGCTGCTATCCCAGAATTATGAAGCAGGAAAAGCCGACGGAAAAGGCAATTGTACTGGTGCATGGCTTGACGGACTCGCCCTATTTTATGACTGCGATCGCTGATCACTTTTTCAAGCTGAACTACAACGTCTACATTCCCCTCCTTAAAGGTCATGGCTTGAAGATTCCCAGCGGCATGGAAGGGGTTTCGCTAAGTGCATGGCAAGCCAACGTGAAATTTGCTATTGAAGCCGCTGCTAAAGAAGCCACGCAAATTTCTATCGGTGGATTATCTACTGGGGGTGCCTTGAGCTGCTATATGGCAGAGAAGCATTCTGAGATTACCGGAGCCGTTTACCTGTTTTCTGCGGCCCTTCGTATTGCAGGCGGTATGGGAAGCGGCAATATCAAAGAGTCCCTGCTCCGCAGCTTTATGGCAAATCTGCTGGACTCTAGAGGACCACTCATTGGTGAAAATCCCTATCGCTATGGACGCATGGACAAAGATGGTGCCCGCGTGCTGTCCGAACAGATTAAAGAAATTGACAAACTCATTAAAACACTAAGCCCTAAAAGTCCTTTTCCAAAACCAGTCTTTGCCGCCCACTCAGAATGGGATGATGCTGCGGCCATTCAGGGTATCGAAGCCCTTAGTATGGTCTCCGATCTTAATCAATTTAGGTTTTTCCGCATTCAGAGAGAAGCTGCGGTCGGTCATGCTGAGTTGGTACTATCCGCTCCCGTGCAAGGCGCATCCCGCATTTTGGAATACTCTAATCCGAAGTTTGCCGAGATGATGGACGCGATCACTGAGTTTGACCAAGTGATGACGGAGAAAACTAATCAAGCAGGAATATTCCAGCTCGAAGCGCTGCGCGATCGCCTCCAAGCTCAAGAAGATCTAAAGCAAGAAGATCTAAAGCAAGAAGATCTACAAGATACCGAACAGGAGCAAAAAGCCAAGGTTGATTCAATGGTCGAACGCCATCGACAGATCCTTGCCGAGCCTGAGGCTCTCATCCGTTATGCAACAATCGCGCAAGCTGTCTATGATCTGGAGTCAGCCAATCAACAGCTCGAGTCACTAGACTGTGAACTGATCGATGAATCTGAACGGGCAGACACCTGGTTCCTCGATGGACTCCAGGCCATGTGCGTGAGGTATCCCAAGGGCGGCACCGACGAACTGATTTTGGCCTATCGAGGCACCGATAAATTCAATCCTGCTGATCTGATCACGGATGGAAGCATCGGTAGGATGCTGGTTTCCTTTTCGGGGGACGACATCGCCCGCGCTGTTATTCGTAGTGCAATGGAAGAGAAAATTCCGCTAAACGCTGATGAAATAATAGAGAAAACTCTGCGAGACGTTGCAGAGGACGTTGCAGTATATCTTGCAGAGAAGGTAACGTTGGCAGGCCAAATCGCAGGGCGATTGGTCAATGCCATGAAGTATTACGAGGAGAAGGCAGACAACTTAGATTTTGGACAATATCGAAAGATTACCGTGGTCGGCCATTCCCTCGGGGGTCTGATTGCGGCCCATGTTGCTTACTGGGCTAATGTGCAATATGAACGAGAGATTCATTGTCATACGTTCAACTCTGCCCCAGGAGCAAAGTACACCTCAATGGATGAAGATGGCAACCTTGTGTATGGAGATGGCCAGTATAATCCCGACATTGCCAACCGCATCATCAACCACCGCATTATTGGTGATAGTGTCAGCGGTCTTCCCCTGCCAATTGGCGCAGATGAGGAAGGATTTCCCTACGCCCATCTAGGGTACATCTACAACTGGCGACCCTTTGAGGCAGATTCGTACACCAGTATTGCGGTTCATTCCCTAGAGCAATTTATCCAGGATCTCAAGTTTGAGACCGAGCATCTGGTCGGTATCGCGCCAGCACCTGTTGGAACGGTTTACTGGTAATAGTGAACGAAACTGTCAGCTTGAGCCTTTGCAGTCTCTGCTAGTTCTGGCTTATGCTATCGCCCACCGTAAGTTGGGTTAGCGATAGCATAAGCCAAAATTTTCCTATCTTTTCCCGTAGCTAACAATTGCTTGCAGACGGACGCTAATGCGAAAGGATTCGGTCTTTCTCGATAGTTGGTCGCGCGCCGCTAAAGACAACCGTTAGACGGCAGGTTTGGGAATGACTGTAATCAAACGTTATTTACCAAATAATCTAAACGAGGCTATTGCTACCATTTCTTTGCTAGCTGCGTTCAATTCTAAATCGTTGAGTGAGTCAGTTTTTTAGACAACTGAGCAACTGATCAGGATAAATACCCTTAGCATTTTCTTTTGCCTCTAATCATGAATATAGCTTTTCTCTATTTGGTGAGATATATGTCGAAACCACCAAACCTATCTAAAGGTCTTGAAGTGCTTTATTTAAATAGGAAATACTATAACTCCCCATGAGTTTAGAGGCTTTAAATTTAAAGATATGAGGGTTTGAAACTTCATCTTAGAAGCTGCTTTAACAGTTTTAGCCTCGGCATCAGATTTCAAATAAGTTTCGAGAATAAGAACTCTATTCAGCAATTTTTATACCATAGATAAATCTTTCATCTGTTCGACAAAAAATAGATTTTCTAGCCAATTCTTGAAGTCTATATGAATTCGTAATCCACTGAATAGTATGCTTACAAAATAAACTCCTATAGCTTGGAAATTTGCATACCAAACTTGCGAAGCTATTGAAACCTCTAAGTTTCAACTCATCCATCATTTTTATAACACTTGGATTTGCGGAGATAGTATATATATTTCTGCGATTGTTTTGCGCGTCATCAAAAGATTCATAGAATAATTTTCTACCTACGCCTACTCCTCTAAAATCTCTTAATACATACAGTGCAGCTATTTTTCGCCATTCTTTATGAAAGTCGTAGTTTAGACAAGCTCCTATTAGAGAGCCTTCTTCCTCTTCAGCTACTATTATATTGTTAGCTCTAATCCACTCTTGAAAAGAATAACCAATAATATTAGGAGTCTTTTTTATTTCAGATACAAGCAAACTTGCTTCTGCTGATGTTATTCTTCTTTTAAGAATTCTAACCATGGGCTATTGAAAGTTGCTTGCTGAAAAAGTATATATTCATCCTAACAAAGTAAGCCAGGTAGGGTACGATGTATCGCACTACTTCCAGGAATCTACATAGCTTCAAACTTACTGGATAGGGAGTGTGAGCTGTTTCGCTCACAAGTACCTGATAGTCCTACTCAACACAGAGATCATGTACCCATCCAGTAATCGAATATGTTTCCATCATCACCAAATGGGAATGAGTGCGATGCAATATTCCTTTAAATTCCCGTCGGTAGGTTTTGAACGTAGCAAATTCAGTCGCGTTACTCTCGGTATTCAGCAGACAGGATACACAGTTGAATTTGCTCAGGTCGTTCACGTAGTGTCTCCGAAGGAGAATCGATAGAATCTTCATGCTATCCTCCTAGTGTGAGAGGGGTTTGGTTGGTTTCTTCACTCTCTCACGGCTTGCATAGATTCTTTAGCTGTCTAAAAGTAGTGACATGAATGTCAGGTATACAACTTCAATAGAAACTATAAACTGGAAGGAAGTGTCCGATATATTCAAAGCTGTCGGATGGGGAGAAAGGCTTTCGGAACAAATTAAGCTCTCATTCGAAAGAAGCTCCTTTAAACGCTTTGCTTATATCAGTGATGAATTGGTTGGTGTAGGTAGAACAGTTGACGATGGATATTACTATGGATGGATAGTTGATTTGGCTGTGTTGCCCAAATATCAAAAGAATGGGATTGGCTCTAAAATCCTTAGTGACCTTGAAAGCGACCTCAAGCCTTTTCTCACTACGATGTTGACAGCTGCACCAGGGAAAGGCAGCTTTTATGAAAAACTAGGATGGTATAAACAGCGCTCAGCCTATATATGGCCTCGCTCAGAAGAACAAATACGCTCATTCTCACTAAATGGCTAACAAGTGCTTGCAAGGAAACGAAAATATACACTATTGATATAAGGCAAACATTATCCTCATCTGCTGAAGCCCAAACCGTTAGAGTCCAATCATGATATCGATTCCCTCAGATTTCACGATTACAACAAATCGACTGCACCTAAAGGCCCCCGAGCTTTCTGAAGTAGATTTTGTTTGGTCCACAAACGCTATGGCCGAGTCAAAGGACCTGGGTTATTTATCGCCTCAGTAACGACTATGGACAGCGTAGTCGATTGACTCTATTCAACCACGAGTATGGAACAGTAGAATAGCAAAAAATGTAGTATATCCCAGGATATACTCAGAAGCTATGAACACCGGTCTATATTACAAGTTTTATAGCCAAATTCTCCCATTTTGCAAAATTAATGTCGAAGCCATCAATTTTAACTATACTTTTGAAAAATCTTGACTATTTTTTGAGGTGCAGCTCTATGTCTTTTTACAAAAATCTCGTTGTAATCTTAGGTATTTTAACCATTATTCCAGGTACAACTATAAAAGCCGTACATGCAAATACAACTACCAAAAACCTAGATAACGTAGGTCCTGAATGCATTAACTACATGATCACCTCCGGTGGAGAAACAATATGCTTAGACTCAGAGTCTCCTGTTGAATTAGAGCCTGCTGCGGCTGAACCTTCTGTCGGTTTAGACTGCTCCCCTGAAACTACTGCTGAGGTGGAGCCTCCATCTGAACCTGTTGCCGAAGTCGCTTCATCTGCTGAATCTACGGCAGAAGGGGAATCGTCTTCTGACTCTGACGGTGCCGAGGAAACAGAGACGACGTCTGAATCTGAATCTACGGCGGCAGAGCCTGCTTCTGAACCGGCTACTGCAGAGGGGGCTTCCCCTGAACTTCTTGCTGACGCAGAGTGTTCTCCTGATTCTTCCGTTGAAGACCTAGAGACTTCTCCTTAATCTCTTTTTGATCAATTGCAGATCAATTGTAAGGTGCGCTCCCTGATGCAATGTCTATTGCCTCACCGATAGATGCTGGGGAACGCACCATTCTCAATATAAGCACCGCATAACATCCATAGGTGACCATAAACCACGTCCCAATTGAACGCTTGAGGCTCTTCTACGGAAAAACGCCCGTTCTAGAAGTCAATAAGGTTTAAGTCATGTTCGATCTGTGACAGATAATTATCGAGACATACTGACATAATGGGCCATCAGTTCCAGCCTTCACGCCGGACGTCCTCTGTCTTGCTCCAGTATGCCACCGATGACGCAACTCTTTGTTCCCAAATCTGCCCTCCACCACAGTCATCACCATGGCGAGGGTCATCACCATGGTGATGACTGTCATACCCACGGCGCGATTGATCCTGCCATTGCAACGTCAGAGCGTGGGCTTTGGGCTGTAAAAGTATCCCTTATTGGGCTGGTTATTACTGCGATCGCACAGGCAACCGTCTTCTGGCTATCGGGTAGCGTCGCCCTCCTAGCCGACCTGATTCACAACGTGGGCGATGCCATGACCGCCTTACCCTTAGGCATTGCCTTTATCATCGGGCGACGTAAACCCACCGAACGCTTTGCCTACGGCTATGGCCGGGTAGAAGACCTGGCAGGCGTCGCTGTGGTGGGTGTCATTTTACTCAGTGCCCTGATTACGGCCTATGAGTCCATCGATCGCTTTTACCATCCCCAGCCGATTTACCATCTAGGCGCATTGGCCATTGCTGCCCTGATTGGCTTTGTTGGCAACGAAACCGTCGGCCTCTTTCGCATACGCGTAGGTCGTGAAATTAACAGCGCTGCTTTAGTGGCCGATGGACAACATGCCCTGGCCGACGGTCTGGTGAGTTTGGCCGTGTTGGTGAGTGCCATGGGCGTTTGGGCCGGCTACTCCTGGGCTGATCCGCTGATGGGTCTGGTGATCACAGTTTTGTTGCTTAAGATCGTGTGGGAATCAGGTCAAACTATCTTTACCCGTCTGCTCGATGGTGTGGAGCCCGACGTTATCCACACCCTTCGCCATGTCGCAGAGCATGTGGGTACCGTGAAATCAGTGGGAACAGTTCGGGCGCGTTGGTTGGGACATCGCCTTTATGCAGAGCTGGATATCGTTGTAGCAGAAGATTGTTCGGTAAAAGATGGACAGATCATTAGTGGAGCTGTTTGCCGTGAGCTTCAGGAGCATATTGCCTATCTCGGTAATGCCACGGTTCGGGTAACGTGTTGAAGGAATTTTAAGTTCAAAGCCCCCAGGATTGGGGGTTTGGGGGCCTGGACAACTTTCAAGGTTTCTCCTATCGCCCACTCTCTGGATGGTGGGCCGTGCCCACCCTACGCAATACTAAATTGCAAATGGGCTTCTAATGTTTCTCGAATCCAAGTAGCATGTTCTGAACGAAAATCATCCCGAGCGATCAATACATAATCTTCTACTGTGAACAACTCTTTTAAGCCTGTGGGCTGTAGCTGGTCATAGGGAGATTGATGCTCTCGCCAGGCTATCAGTTCTGACCGAGGCACCAGGGCTACATCCAGCTGTTGTGTACTGATCAAGCTGGCCAGCCGTAGTGAATCACGGGCGCGAGTTACCATGGCTCTTGACTCAGGAATCTCGTCGGCAAGGGTGTGGGCCATCGCCTGCCCAAGATCATAGGCAACAGCATCCTCTCGATTAACCACAATAAACAAATGCAGCTTGCGATACACCTTCCATTGAGGAAAGGGAGTATGTCCCAAGGGGAATAGGGCGATAACGGCCCCCATGCCATTCAAACAATCACGACGCTTCACCGAATGACTCCCTCTATAAGGGTCTGGAGAAGATCCTGGTCGGTCTCTGGCTCAGTAAATATGGTCAACGGGATAATGTCAGACACCATATAGTTGGGCACGTCCACCAGCTGCCCAA
Source organism: Leptolyngbyaceae cyanobacterium MAG.088 (assembly GCA_019634055.1). Taxonomy (GTDB): domain Bacteria; phylum Cyanobacteriota; class Cyanobacteriia; order Phormidesmidales; family Phormidesmidaceae; genus Leptothoe. Next base: position 5,039 of record JAHQVZ010000026.1, on the reverse strand, counting down.
TGCGTAAGTCTGCCGCCACACTGGCAACCACATAGGCTTGCTCACGGGTTAGGCCATGATTGTCCACTAGATAATCCACCATATCGATCAGGGCATTGCGGGCTGCCAATGTTAGATCTTCTGACAGGTTACTCAGGGGCGTCAACACCTCACTGTTCAAATAGGTATGGTAGGGCGGAATCTCACCGGCTTTTTTAATGGGAATCCCTGTTGTTGCATAAAACTCTTCCGGCGCCAATGCCTTGAGCTGATCCCCACCTTCAAATTGGGGCGCTGTTACCTGGGCCCCCAACCCTTCACGAATCTCGGTAGATACTGTTACCGTTGCCCCCATCTCAATGGCCGTACCCGAGACCTCTCCGTCTCCTTGGGCATAGTGTACATCCCCAGCAAATAACCCACAGCCATCCACAAAGCAGGGAAACAGAACTGTTGTTCCCACCTGCATCTGTTTTACGTCCATATTGCCGCCATTTTCACGGGGAGGAATGGTGCGAATGCAGCGATCTTTGTCAATGCCTTCCGGGCCACATAGGTCAGCGGGTAACGCCCCTGTGGGGAGAGGGGTGAGAGAAATTCCGCCTGCTTCTGCCAGTTCCGCTTCGCGGGCGAGGAAGGTTTCTAACTCAGGATCGCCAGGCAGCACCCCTAAGGAGCCTGAAAACGGGGCGAATGGAATTTTCACCTGGGGAATCTCGGCTGAAACTGCAGCGGTGCGATCAAGGCTCCAGTTAGCAATGTAGGGATCGGGGAACAAATCCCGCAGGAACCCAAACCCAGGGGCAATGACCGTATAGCCATAGGGATCGGGCTCGATATCTTCGATGGTTACCGCCAGTACATCCCCCCGCTTAGCGCCCTCGACATACACTGGCCCAGTCATAGGATGCACCAGGGCTAAATCAGCCGCAACCACATCTTCGGGGGTAGACCCTGGCCCAAAGGCCCCATCAAAGGCATCACGGGTACCTAACACAATGGGCTGACCCGGTTTAGCAATGGCCGCAGCCGGGATATCGGGATGGTAGCGGTTAAAGCAGGCGGGATCGTCGGCACAAAACTCCCCTACCCGGGCAATGACTAAGGGCTTGTGGGCGTCACCGCGCACCGCTGTGGCTCCTAAAAATACAAACAGTATGGATAAGGCAAAACCTAGCCAGCGCAGCTGCCAATTCTTCTTTCTCACGTCCACCCCGATCCCTGTTGGGAATATCCTGTATTGCTGTTTAATAGCAGAGGAGGACGAGTCTGTGTCGCTATGGTTGCTACAGTTTGTTGATGTTATGCGGAGCATCAATGTAACGTTTTTGGGATGATATTACGCTGGCGTTACATATAAAGCTTCGCAATACCCACCGGGCAAACAGTGCTATTAACGTAGGTGCACCGACATACAACACCGCCGTTAACCAAGACCTTAATCAGACAATATCAGAAGGACACATCGCTCCGAATTATTAGATGCGCCTATTCTATAGAAGCACCGGGTTGTTGTAGTGGTCTCTGCGGTCTCTCATTTCGTCCACGCTCACCGATCGACCTGATTCTCATTACTAGGAAGCTAGCCGCTACCGCCTTGCTTATTAAATGACCAATCTGGTGTCCCAACAAAGCAGTCAACGTAGTATGAGAATCTCTCCGTTTGTAGTGAACACTCACGCAGGTACCCTAGAATATAGTCTGAAGTTAGCAAAGGAACAGAGTTCTGTATTCGCTTACCTTGCTAATAGAACCCATAGAGCCATTCAAAGCGTCACCGATGCGCCAAAATAACCGCTAATTCCACCTAAGATAGTCTCCATTGCTAACGCCGCTAACAGTACCCCTAAGATCCGAGTGATCACATTCACGCCTGTTCGACCCAAACGCCTTTGAATCCAGTCAGAAAACAGTAACGCAACATAGGTGATCAACAATACACACAACAATGCCACTACAGTTATTGACTGATCTACCAAACCATACTTAAGATTGTCGGTCAATAATACTACCGACATAATACTCCCTGGGCCAGCAATCAGAGGCGTTGCCAATGGAAACACAGCCAGATCAATAGACGCCGTCGGATCCGTCGATGCAACATGCCCTCCTGATTCTTGTAAGACCATCTGCAGACCTACAATCAATAACAAAAGACCGCCCGCCGTTCGAAATGCTGGCAGACTAATTTCCAGAGCATCTAACAAAGGCTGGCCCATAACCAAAAAGGCCAACAAAACAATGGTAGAAATACCAACTCCAAGGGATGCGATGCGTCTACGACTGATTTGGGGCTCCTTTTGGGTGATGGCAATAAAAATGGGGACTAGCCCAATAGGATCAATCACCACAAATAACGTGACCGCATCTTGAAGAAAGTGCTGAAACATAGAGAGCGTGTAAGAATATTGAATTTAGCTAAGAAGCTGTTAAGCAACTACTTCACGGTTTAAGCCTGAAAGGCTTGTTAAGCCATGATTTAAATGAACAAAGCCATGACTTTAATTTTTAACAAGCCCTAACTGCCGTGAAAAAACATAACATCACAAGGCGCATGGCGAATCACACGATTTCCCATAGTCCCCTTGATTAATATCGATGGGGAGTAGAACTTTAAACATCGTGATACCTCCTTACAGCAGGCTGCTTGCCATACAACTTCTTTATTCAGCAGAACCGGTTGCTGTCGCCATGGCCATTTCTGGGTTATCCAGGGCATCTAAATTGATCCGGGTAATAGTCAGATTCAGCGCGCCCAGGAACACTGACACAATGGGACTGAGAATATTGAAAAAGCAGAAAGGGAGGTAGCTCAGGGTAGGTACGCCCAGCACACCGGAATGAAAGGCACCGCCAGAATTCCAGGGAATCAAAACAGATGTTACGGTGCCAGCATCCTCAACCGCCCGTGAGAGGTTTTTAGGGTGCAAACCATATTTCAGATAGGCGGCCCGAAACATGCGGGCGGGTACCACAATCGCGATGTATTGATCCGAGGCGGTGGCATTCATAAAAATGCAGGTTACTATGGTCGAGCCAACTAAGGTACCTGCCCCAGAGGCCCCTGCCAGAATTGCATTCGCCAACTTTTGTAGCATACCGCAGGCTTCTAGCATGCCACCAAATAGCATGGCGGTAATAATCAGCCAGACTGTATTGAGCATGCTGCTCATGCCGCCTCGCGAAAATAGACCGTCAATGACCTCATTACCAGTTTCGATGCTAAAGCCATCGGCAGCGATGCCGACTAACAAACCGTAAGCGCCCCCCAGGGTAAAATTGCCGTCGAGCATTGTAGTCAAGAGATTACCCTGGAAGATCAACGCTGCTAAACAGCCTAAAAGTACACCAAAGAGTAGGGCTGGCAGGGCTGGTATCCGCATTGCCACCATGGTTACCACTAACAATGGCACTACCAGTAAAAGTAGATTTAGGTTGAAGTTAGCTTGGATGACGCCTTGTACATCTGCGATCGCATCTCCACTTAAGGCATCCCCCTGATAGAAAAAGCCAAGCACCAGAAACCCAATCAGAGCCAGAACAATGGCGGGGCCTGATGAATACACCATGTGACGAATATGGGTAAACAAGTCAGTCCCCGCCATAGCCGGTGCCAGATTTGTCGTATCCGATAACGGCGACATCTTATCGCCAAAATAAGCACCTGAAATGACCGCTCCAGCCACCATACCCACCGGTACATTAAAGGTTTGGCCAATCGCGATCAGGGCAATGCCAATGGTGCCACTGGTGGACCAACTGCTGCCCGTGCACAGAGCCACAATGCAGCTAACAACACAGGAGACAAATAGGAAGACCTTAGGATTAATAATCTCTAAGCCGTAGTAAATCATCAGGGGCACAATACCGCTGGCGATCCAAATGGAAATCAGTGAACCTACAACAAACAGAATTAAAACAGCCTGTAGTGCCATGCCAATGGATGTAATGATCTGCCCCTCTAAAAAGCGATAGGGAATTTTTAATACGAATACCCCGATGAGTCCCGCTAAAAGGGCTGATAGACTCAGGGCAATTTGATTGGGACCAAATGTAGCATTGTCCTTAAATAGCAAGACATTAAACACCATCAATGCAATCAAAACCCCGATGGGAATCATGCACAAGAGAATAGAGGGTTCTCGTCTGTCCGACTCTACTTGCATTATTAAAACTCCTTAAACCTGATGTCATAAGCGTGCTTGTAAAATCTATCTTTCAATTTAAGTAGGATCTGTGGTAGTTGATACAACCTACAACTAATCGGTGCAAGAAGTTTAGAGATACAATCTAAAGTCGCTAAGGGAGCTGATTTCTGTATTAGATTGCCCTGTTAAGTTTCTACTGAAGACTAAATAAACCGAGCAGCTATGGAAAGACTATTTGTGTATGGCACTCTTCAACCAGGCGGCCCCAACGAGCATGTATTAACCACCATCGGTGGTGAATGGGAGCCTGCTGTGATCAAAGGAAACCTCATCGAAGCAGGCTGGGGAGCAGGTATGGGCTATCCCGGTTTAGTGCTTGATGAGAGTGGCAATGATATCCATGGATATGTCTTTATCTCCTCAAATTTAAGCGATCGGTGGGACGCTCTAGATGAGTTTGAAGGTAAAGAATATAACCGTGTAGTTACATCTGTAACCTTTCTGGACGGAAAAAAAGTTCAGGCCCATGTCTATGTGCTGAGAGTTACCCCTTAAAGTAATAAAAACATTTAGCCATCTGAGGGAGACTTTAAACTCAGCATAGCCACACCAATAGTCACCAACCCAATGCCAACAATCTGGTGTCGCTGCAAACCCTCCTGCAATACCCACCAGGCAAATAATGCTGTTAATGCAGGCGTACTGGCACTCAATAGTGCCGTTAACGATGCCCCAATTAGACCAATGCCAGAGTTATTTAAGAGATAGGCCAGCAGCGTTAGAACCCCAGAAAACAGGGTCATCCAAATCACTGCAGGCCAGGCCGTGGCTTCGATGGTGATTTCCTGCAGAAGCAATAGCGTCAGGCTAGTCAGAATCGTCACTACGACAAACGTACATAACGAAAAAGGG
>JAHQVZ010000221.1 GCA_019634055.1 Leptolyngbyaceae cyanobacterium MAG.088 | reverse complement strand
TTCGGTGCCGTCTACCACATCGGCAAAGTCTCGCAGATAGACCTGCTGATTGCCCACTTCAAAAATAAGATTACGAATCTCTTCGGCCGATTGAAACTGACCGTTTATCCGCGTTAATGGCTCACTGTTTAAACCTTTGATTCGCCCACCAGCGGTGTCTTGGTTGCGTTGTTCTAGGGTGTTGAGTACATCGGTAATGCCTAACCCCAAAGCCTGCATTCGCGTCGGGTCGAGATTTATTTGAACCTCTTCCTGCACTCCCCCAGAGACATCTACACTCGCCACCCCTTTCACGGTATTTAGCTCCCGTGCTAGTTCTTCATCGGCAAACACCCGTAGCTCCATGCCCTGCAGTGTTTCTGAGGTAAGTGCCATCTCATACACCGGTAGCTGGGATGGATCAAACTTAAACAGTCGGGGCTGTTCAATACTGTCAGGTAATCGATTACGGGCACGATTTAGGGTTGCTGTGGCGTCATTGAGGGCCTGGTCAATGTCGCCACCGGGTTCAAAATATAGGTCAACACTAACTCGCCCCTCTCGTGTTTTAGTGACAACCTGGGTAACGCCTTCTGTAGCGGCAAGTGCTTGCTCTAAGGGACGTGTGACTTCGTCAACGGCAACTTCTGGCGAGACGCCTGGGGCATCGGCCCGCACGCCAATGCGTGGGTAGGTGATGGAGGGTAATAAGTCTACCGGCAGCTGCGATGTGAAAAATAGACCTAAGATTATAACTGCCACAGAGAGCATCAGTGTGGCAATGTGACGACGAATGGCAAGGGTGCTAAGGCTAAGACGAGAGTTCATAGCGTTTCTAGTTTCCCCCTTTTTTAAGAGGGGATAGGGGAAATCTCCCAGTTGCTAGGCCTATTGAGATCCCCCTAAATCTTCCTTGAAAAAGGGAGACTTTGAGTGGAGTTATCTTTGTTGTAGTTAAGTGGTTTGTTCCCATTAGCTACTCCTCATCCCCGTCAGATAAAATGCTTAGCCGCACCGCTTGCCCGTCTGTGAGTGGTTGATCGCTTTGCACGACAAAGGGTTCATTGGCCTCTAGCCCAGAGAGAATCTCTACTTTTCTTTGACGTTCTTGGCCGACAGTTACTGTACGGGCAGTTACAGTGGTTGCTTCATTGTTTTGTTCAATGACAAAAAGAGTATTTTCATTGGGTCCAGTCTTTAAAGCACTAGCCGGGATAACAATATGTTCATCCCCCGGTGGCTGAAATCGCACTCTTGCCAACAAACCGCTACCAATACGACTATCTGGGTTGGCCATGGTTACGTCTACGGCCACTAGACGTGAGGCGACATCGGCCACTGGAGAAATGCGGGTAATGCGACCGGAAATTGGCTCTAGATTTGGAAAGGCGTCGAGCCGCAGTTGGGCGGGTTGACCGAGGGTGAGCTGGGCAAGGTCTAGTTCTGAGACCTGAACCGCCACCTTAAGGGTGTTTAGTGTGCCAAGTTCGAGCAACGTGGCTCCGACTTGAACGTAGTCACCAGGGTCAACCAGGCGAGTGAGCACAGTGGCGGGCAGTTGTGATGTTAGATTTACCCAGGCAAGCTGCTGCCGGGCTTCGCCCACCAGGGCCTCTTGGGCACTGACGCGACTGGCGGCGGCGGCAATCACCTGTTGCTGTGCTTTGATTTGAGCCTGGGCAGATTTGACGGCCTGTTCGGCATTGATCAGGGCTAATTCAGCGGCTTCGGCGGCTTGTTGAGAGATCGCCCCCTGGTTGGCTAAGGTGCGTAGACGGTCGGCATCGATTTTGGCTTGGTCGCGGGTGGCCTGGGCCTGGATGGCGGCGGCTTGGGCATCTGCGATCGCAACCTCATCCTCAGCGACCTCCGACTGGCGCACCGACAGCTCTGCCTGGGCCTCATTCACCCGTGCCGCTAGTAACCCACCATCGATCTGGGCCAGTACCTGACCAGGCCCTACCGGATCACCCACATCCACATTGACCGAAACTACTTCCCCCGGCGTTTGTGCCCGTAGCGCCACCTGCTGTTGTGGCCGAGTGGTCCCCGAATACTCAACGATATCCGTTAGGGTGCCAACCTGGGCACGGGCCGTTTCTACGGCAATGGGCTGGTCCGACTCCTCTGATTCTGATGGGCCTGGCCGACCCGTTTGCGCTTCACTGGGTGTCAACAGGCCACAGCCTGGCATCAAGAGCACCAACCCTAATCCCGCAATCAGCCTAATGCTTGTCTGAAATCCGTTACTCCCCATGGGTGTATCCTGCACATTCCCCCTCATTCTAGGCAGGTATGAGCACCGTCTTCGTATCCGAAGACGCACTTCGTACCCGAAGACGCAGCCTGAGAAGCTACCCCATCTCTGACACCTAATCTCTTAGTACCTACGGAGGCAGCGTAATCTGACCCTCAAACATAAAAAAGCCCCGGCACGTATACCAGGGCTGTGTGGCAAAACATTGAAACAGAAAGTCTTTATGCTAGCTAGCTTCTGAGCTTACAAGCCAGTTCACCACCAATAACAGACGCAGATTTAGCATCATAGCTATCTAAATCGATCGGTGATGGAGATACTTTCCAAATATTTTGACAATAGTCTTGAATAGACCGATCTGAGGAGAAATGACCCATGCGAATAGAATTCAGAATCGACATGTAAGTCCAATCATTGGTTTCGCGATACGCTTGCCCAACCACCTGCTGCCAATCAATGTACGATTGATAGTCGGCCATGAGCATAAAGGGATCCTCCTGCAGAAGCTTATCTAATAGAGGGGCAAAGAGCTCGGTATCACCCTGGGAGAAATGCCCCGATGCAATTAAGTCCATGGCATCCCGCAAATAAGGGTTGGCCTCGTAATAGCTTCTGGGGTCATAGCCACTAGCTTTTAGCTCAGTCACCTGAGCGGCAGTCAAACCAAACAGAAAGAAATGATCTTCCCCAACAGCCTGACGAATTTCTACATTAGCGCCATCTAAGGTACCGATGGTTAACGCCCCATTCATGGCAAACTTCATGTTGCCAGTACCAGATGCCTCATACCCAGCAGTGGAAATTTGTTCTGATAAATCAGAGGCTGGATAAACTCTCTGACTACTGGTGACATTGTAATTGGGCAAGAAAATCACCCGCAGCTTATTACGCAGATCAGGGTCTTTGTTGATCATATTCCCCACTGAGGTAATCAGCTTAATGATCAACTTAGCCATGTGATAGCCCGGAGCTGCTTTACCGCCAAAAATAAATGTACGCGGTGTAATATCCAGATTCGGATTTTGCTTGAGCTGGCTATAAAGGGTAACAATGTGCAGCACATTCAGATGCTGACGCTTATATTCGTGAATGCGCTTAACCTGCACATCAAACAACGATGTGGGATCTACTAACACCCCAAACTGGTCATGAATGCGACCCGACAGGTCCCGCTTAGCCGCTTGCTTAATTTGTCGCCATTCTTCTTGAAACCCTGAATCGTGGGCTAAGGATTCTAACTGCTTGAGCTCACCTAAATTCTTAAGCCAATTATCGCCAATATTTGCCGAAATTGTCTTCGTCAGACGAGCATTACTCAAGGCAATCCAACGGCGGGGGGTGACACCATTGGTCACATTGCAAAACTTCTCTGGAAACAGGTCAAAAAAGTCTTTTAGGACCGTTTGTTTTAGCAATTCGCTATGGAGTTCGGCCACACCATTAATGGTATGACTGCTCACACAGGCCAGGTTAGCCATACGAATATAGCGCTCACCACTTTCGTCAATTAAAGACATCCGAGCTTGACGCGCTGCATCTTTTGGAAATCTCATACGAATCAGCTCCATAAATCTGGAATTGATTTCGTAAATGATTTCTAGATGGCGTGGCAGCAACTCAGCAAATAGGCTAACGGGCCATTTTTCTAGCGCCTCAGGCATCAGGGTATGGTTGGTGTAAGCCAGGGTTTTCTGGGTAGTTTCCCAGGCCAGATTCCAATCAAGGTGATACTCATCAATGAGCAAACGCATCAACTCAGCAGACGCGATCGCAGGGTGCGTATCATTTAGCTGAATCGCAAACTTCTCAGGAAACTTCTCAACCGGAAGACTTTGCGACCGCAGGATCCGAAACATATCCTGCAATGAACAGGATACAAAGAAATACTGCTGTTCCAAACGTAGCCGCTTACCGTCTAAAGTCTCATCATTAGGGTAGAGAACTTTAGTCAATTTTTCTGAGGCCACCTTTTCATCAACTGCACCAGCATGATCCCCTTGGTTAAAGACCGCTAAATCAAAGGGTTCAATCGCTTCTGCTTTCCACAAACGCAGCGTATTGGCGGTGTCCACGTTATAACCAAGAATCGGAGTATCGTAGGGAACCCCGGACACTTTACGATCTGGCAGCCATTGCACCCGATACTGTCCCTGACCATCAACAGAGGCCTCGGTATGGCCACCAAACTTAACGTCCATTGACCATTCTGGTCGGGCAACTTCCCAGGGATTGCCATAGCGCAACCACTTATCCGTAAGCTCTACCTGCCAACCATCACGAAGCTCTTGCTGAAAAATACCAAACTCGTAGCGAATACCATACCCAAGCGATGGGACTTCCAGAGATGCCAGGGAATCTAAGTAGCAAGCGGCCAATCGCCCCAAGCCACCATTTCCTAACCCAGGTTCTGCTTCTTGAGCCAGCAGCGCATCAAAATCTAACCCTAGTTCCTCAATGGCCTGCTTTGCCTGATCGTAAATACCCATGTTGATCAGGTTATTACCCAGGTGGGGACCCATCAAAAACTCGGCTGAGAAATAGCAAACTGTACGAGCACGATCTTGGTTATAGCTTTCCGCTGTAGCATTCCAACGATAAAGCATGCGATCCCGCACAAGATGCGCTAGGGCCATGTAATAGTCATGGGGCGTTGCCAATGCAACAGGCTTCCCCTGAACAAAAAAGAGATTATCTAGAAAGGCCTGCTTCAATACTTCAATAGAGTTTCCTGTGCGATTTTCTGGAAGTACGGGGGCAATCTTACTCGATTTGGTCTGAAGAGAATCGCTCATAGGTATTTTAAGAAAGTCACCAAATGGAAAACTTCTAAGATTTTTTCTAAGTCTAATGAAAGCAAAAAAATTGTCAAAGTGTTGTTGTTTGCAGCACAGTTTTATTGAGATTTAAGCTTTGCAGTTTCAAAACAACACTGAAACTACATTAATGCGACTCTCATGAATTCACATCTCACAGCAATAAAACTCTATTATCCCAAGCATTTCAATTTACATACGCTAAGTTTTTGTCTCCATAATTGTTCTTTTGGCTGCTAGTTTCTTGATCAAATACAGGATAAGCCGTTGTTTCGAGCAATTGTAATGTAAGCAACTGCCACGTTGTTAATGACACTAACCTCGGCAAAATCCAAAGAATGGACTGCTTGTTTTCTTGAATGAGCCCTACTAACCAGTTTATGGCTGTTTTCCTTAAAGAAATATCAGCTTCACGATCTAGCACAAGATTTAAACCAATGACTAGAGGGTATAAGCCTAGGCTCTTAAGCGCCTGTTGCGCCAGCACAGAAACAGGTTCCTGCCTTGGGACACGGCATAAAATCTTAATCAGGGGCAAAACAACTTCACTACCAAACTTAGGGAGTAAAACTGCAAGTTGTTCAAGGGTATCTGCCCGTTGAGTAGAAACAAACAAATGAACAGCTAACCCAAGATTTTTTTCAAAGCTATCAGCCTCAATATCGTCAATCATACCGTCAGATTGTGCAAGATTAACTAATTTCAGTAAGTCTTGACTTTGGAGAGAATGTTGACTATGTAGCGCGATTAAACGCGCATCAAGCAAATGCGTCATGGGCAATGATGCTAGCCATTAAGCTAGCGTAAATTATCAAAAATCGAGACGACGCCTAGCTTTGTTTCAACAATCAAAACGCAATGGCTGCGTTTTTTTATGAAGACGGCAAATTCAAGAACTGAAGCGCTTTTAGTTCATCAAGATAATCTCTCAAACGTAGGATAACGTGGGATCTAGAAATGTCTTGACTTGTAGAGTGAAACCTCAGGTAGGGATTTATTCGTTTTACCTAGCCTCTAAGTTGTACAACGTGTTAAAACGTATTGCAAGCTACAGAATCTAAAGACTTTCCGTAGGACGTCCTGATCCCCTGACATTTTGAGGCTAGTTCAGAGACGGATTACAGGATTTTTTCCAGCCGAGGTTTACGCCACAGTGGGTAGCGTAAACCAAATTTCAGCGCCAGCAGCAGCGGTAGTCTCTACCCCGATATGGCCACCATGGGCTTCAATAATTTTGCGGCATATGTAAAGTCCAAGACCATACCCCGATACTGAACACTGAGTATTTCCACGGGCATAGAGTTGAAACAGATCCTGACTTGCGGCAGCATCAATCCCAACTCCATTGTCCCTGACTGCGCATCGAACCATTACTGGGTCATGATCCCAGGCATCTGCAGTCATCGTTATGACAATGCCATCAGGGTTATATTTCAGGGCATTGTCAATCAAATTCTCAAATACCCGTCTCAGCTGATCAAAATCCCCCTCAATTAAAGGCAGTCCTGACGGTACTTGGTTCTGGATGGTAACTGCTGAGTATGGTTGCTTCTGACCATAGAAAAGCTGAAGTTCCTCAGTTAAGTGTCTCAGGTTCACACTATCTTTTCGTAGCGAAATCCGCCAAATATCGACAGATTGAACATCCATCAGTGAACTCATGAGCTTTAGTTGGCGATCGCAACTCTGCTGAATCATGGTCAGGGCTTTTGGTTCTATCGTCACCAACGGCTGCTCAGCAAACTCAGCTACCTGTCTGGATGAGCGAAATAACAGCCCCTGCACCAGAGTAGAGATGCCCATGACCAGGTTGCGCAGGTCATGGTTCATAGCATGGGCATAGGCTTGTAGAGCATCTTGGACCGTTTTGCGATCGCGCATCTCTTGGGCTAACGAGGCTGTCCGTTCATCAACAGCCTGTTGTAAATCCTCTTCTCGCTGCCCCAATACATGCAGCATGTACTGAACCGCTCTGGCTAGCTGTCCTGGCTCATCCTGACGATGGGTTAACTGAACTAAGGCACCATCCTCTGATGACTCATTTTCCCCAGGATTAATCGGACCACCACTAATGCGATTAGCCGTTCTTGTTAGCACATTAAGGGGCCGAATCACATTACGCCACAACAATAAATTAATAGCAACAAATAGCGCAACAAAAATACTTAAAAATGTTTTAGCAACTGTAAATAAATTCTGTCTGCCCCGCGCAAATATCATATCCGCAGGGACATAAACCATCTGAGTGGCAACGATCTCATTCAGATTCCAACCAAAGCCAGTCTGATTACCATAGGTGGCAATCAAAGGCTGAGGCGCGCGTTCCGGTGTACTGTGACAGCCCAAACAACTGACATCGTTCATCACCAACGGCTGTGCCAAATAAAAAAATTTTTGACCATTGACCATGCGATAGCCAGATCGCGACTCTAGTGGGGCGTCATCTAGGGGTTGTAACTGTGGAAAAATCTCAGATTCAAACGCATCAGCCTGATCCGTAGGATTCGTGGGATTAACCGCAGCTTCTTTATAGAGATAATCTTGAAAACTGGGATCTTGTTCCCGAAACCCAGCAAAGATGCTACGAGCTGCAAAATTAGGAATAATCTCTTGATTGAACCTTTCATCAGCCGTAGATTGAGCACCTAATTTTCTTTCCACCAGTGGTTGAATATTATTCTGAGTATAGTTGCGGGCCGCTTGCATGGCTGTCAAAACAATCTCTGCCCGTTCCCGAACAGTTTGCTCAGCCTGGGTGTTGAGATGGTTTGCCAACGTCCCTAGGGTAGCTACACCACCTAGTAACCAAACTAGGGCTAACAACAAGCTAAATTTGATCCCTAAGCTTTTTGATCCCATATCTCCTAAGCATTTTATCTGTTACAGACAGCTCAACAATATCCGTACTACAACCTATATAATCTGCTGATTTTTGCTTGATTAGATCTACCGTCTCGCTAGACAATAGCTGAGAGGCATTAAGCCCCAACCTGGGTTTGCCAAAGGGCAAGCTGAGTGCGATCTCGCACACCTACACGACTCAGCAAACTACTGACATGGTTTTTAACCGTTTTCTCGGCAATATGAAGAATCTGGGCAATCTCTCGGTTATTAGCTCCCTCAGCAATTAGCGCTAAAACTTCTCGCTCGCGCGGAGTAATGCCTAGGGTTATGTCAATAGTCTGAGTTAATGGCTTTGGCGATGCAGTCGCTTTCAACTGTTGGCACAGTTTTTGCCCAAGCGTAGGGCCAATTTGGAGATAGCCCTTATGGGTTGCACAAATAATCGGTCCCACATCTTCTGGAGGCGTATTCTTCAACAGATAGCCCGCCGCTCCATGCTGTATTGCGCCGATCAAATGCTCATCATTCCCATAGACAGTCAAAATTAAGACCTTAGTTTGGGGCCGCATCTGATGAATCTGCACCATCGCGTTGACCCCATCTAGCACTGGCATACCAATGTCCATAAGAACAACATCTGGTTGCAGCCTCTGGGCCTGTGCGATCGCAGCCTCACCATCAGCCGCTTCACCCACCACCGTAATAAATTCATGGGCCTCACAAATTGACCTTAGGGCATACCGCACCAGATCTTCATCATCGACCAGCAGTACCCGAACGGGCTCAGTAAGCGCCACAGTAGGGCTCATTAATTAGGTCCTCCTTAGCTCAGTTGAGTGACAAATTGAGCACATAGTCTTAACACTAAATTCACCCTCGTATTCAAAATGAGAAGCACCTAAGAAAGGCATGGGAAAACCCTAATCAATTGCTGTAAAAAACTCATACCACAAATCATTTCATCGATTCTGTCTAGTCTAGGTCTAAAGCCCTATGGGAAAGGGAGTCCCCCTGCCTCAGAACCTTCTTCCATAGCGCTCTGCCTAAGATGCAACCATGAGCTTCACGGTAAGGCCCCATGGTTAATAACATCCCCGACTACCCAATTCCCAACTACCAAAATTTTCGATCCGTTCAGAAATCAGAAAAATTACGCCATCCAGTCACTGAAAACACGTTATATTTCGACTCTGATAACGGCTTTATTTCAGCGACCACGAGAGTTATCTCATCAAAATATGTAATTGCAATAGCACGTACGACAACTATCCCCCTCGAACGCCTTTTTCCTACAGAGGACTAGCGTTTTTTCTGTAGGAAAGAGGGCGATGCAGCATCTTGATTCGTAGTTCTTACCAAGCAAGCCAGGATGTCAGGTTTATTTTTGTGTGCTTACGCTTGGAGGTTTAATATCAAAACGCTATGGTCAGACTATGGATCCCTTTTACCTACCTACGTTTACTGACCAACCCCTTTGGGAATTAGCAGTTACCCACAAGTCTTACGCGAAGGAACATAACTGCGAAGACAATGAACGGCTGGAATTTTTAGGTGATGCGATTCTGACATTCCTCAGCGGTGAGTACCTGTACCAGCGCTATCCTGACCGCCCTGAAGGTGAGTTAACGCCATTCAGAGCAGCCCTTGTAGACGAAAAACAGCTCAGTCACTTTGCTCGCCAGCTACACCTACAAACCTATTTGCGGCTTAGCCGTGGTGCAGAAAATAGTGATAGTCGCAATAGCCAACGTGTTCTCTGCAGTACCTTTGAAGCGTTAATTGGCGCTTACTTTCTAGACAGTGACCAAAATATTGAAACGATACGTGACTACATTATCCCTATGTTTGATAGCGTAGTCGACGCTGTCAGTAAAACCGCCATCCAAATTAACTACAAAAGCCGTTTTCAAATCTGGTCTTTAGATCAACTAGGGGAAGTCCCCACTTACAACATTATTGATGCCATTGGTCCAGATCATGCGAAGCAATTCACCGCTGAAGTCAGAGTTAAAGGACTGCTCTATGGTCGGGGCAAAGGTCGACGGAAGCAGGATGCCGAAAAGCAAGCTGCCCAGGTAGCGTTGAGAAAAGTGGGAGTAGAGAATTAGCAGCGGTTAGCTTTCAGCGCTAGATAAGGCGACATCATCCCGTTCACCAGTACGAATGCGATAAACGGCTTCCACAGGCAGAACAAAAATTTTGCCATCACCAATTTCACCGGTATAGGCAGCATCGGTAATCGTTTTAACCACCAGATCTACTGTGTCATCAGCAACAGACACCTCTAAGCGGATCTTTTGAAGAAAGTCGACCTTATAGGTTTGACCTCTATATTTCTGAGTTTGGCCCTTTTGACGACCGAAACCACGAGCATTCGATACGGTCATCCCAACGATGCCCGCATTGACTAAGGCCTCTTTAACTTTATCTAGCTGATTCGCTCGAACAACAGCAATAACCTGTTTCATAAATTCCTATGGCTAATGATTCTGAAGCTATTGGTACTACTCGCAGGATGCCCTACGTCAGCACTCATCAAACAGTGTATTTTGATACAAAAGAGCGCTCAATAAACTTATCAGGTATCGTTACTGGCCTTCTATTTTCGTTACAACCTTTGATGCAGAAAGCATTGCGATCTTCATATCTATTGGCTCAGCCAGGCAATCGCTTCACGAATCCAGGCCTCGGTATCTGCTGTTTTACTCAACGATTTACGTTGACCCACCGCCTGAAGTGCCTTGGTAATTTCGCTGTTGGCATACCCCAAGGCTAGCAGGGTCATTTCTACATCCTCTTGAACGACAGAGACCGGACCCGCTGCAGGAGTCGTGATTAGCCCTACCTGCTGACGCCATTCAGCCAACTTCGTTTTAAGTTCCAAAATAATGCGTTCAGCCGTTTTTTTGCCCACGCCAGGCGTTTGGGACAAAAGACGCGCATTGCCAGATACCACTGCCTGCACTAAATCATTAAGGCTCAGGGTATCCAGCAGGGCCATACCCATTTGGGGGCCAATGCCGCTAACACTAATGGCCAAACGAAAAACATCCCGCTCAGCCCGTGAGCCAAACCCAAATAAAACTGGCTGATCATCTCGATTTTGCAGATGACTAAAAATTTGCACCGGATCACCGATAGGTGGCAAATTGCCCATTACCCGAGCGGTAACCTGTAATTCATACCCCACACCATTGACATCAACCGTAATGATCACACGACCATTGGTCAGCCGCTGAATGTCGGCTAACATCCCTTTGAGATAGCCAATCATAGGTTAAAACTTACGCGGGGGTCGTTGCTGCTGTTGCGGCCTGGGTGGCTGGGATGACTGGGGAGATGGTTGAGTGCCGTACGGTGATAGCTGCTGGCCCGGTGGCCGCTGCTGTTGATTCAATGGCCGACGGCCAGCAGCACCAGGAATGCCGCCGCCGGGCTCTGGGGAGGGCGGTGGAGCTGTCTGTCGAGCCCGCTGCTGACGCTCATAGAGTTGCTGACGACCATTACTAATGACTTCTAGCATTTCTCCAAATTGGGATTCCATACGCTGCAGTACCTGATCTGCATAGGTATCTGCATCAGTTTGAATCGCATGACATTCAGCAATCGCGTTTTTGCGAAGCTCTTCACATTCCTGCTGGGTTTGTCCACGCAGCTGCTCGATTTCCATTATGGTTTGCGATCGCAACGCCGCACATTCCTGCTCCACTTGCAGCCTCAACTGCTGGGCTTGCTGCTCTGCCTGTCGTAAAATCGATGTCTCGTTAAGAATCACAGCTGCCTGCTTTTCAGCAGTTGCCACAATCTCTTGAGCGTATCGCTCCGCTTCACTCAAGATGTCAGTGCGCTGCTCTAGCATCTGCTGAGCTTCCTGAAACGCACTGGGCAAATTTAACCGCACGGCATCCAGCTGATCAAGCAGGTCATCCTCATTGATCATTGTGCGGCCCATCACCGGTAGACGAGGACTATCTAATACAGATTCCTCAATCTGATTGAGGGCATCTTGAATATCAAATCCTGCTGCAGGCGCTGCCTTGCCAATCGGCGGCTGAGCAATGACGTCATCGCCCTGGCCATTTAACCTAGGATCGTTGATTAATCTAGGATCATTTACTGGAGGTTCTTGCCGTACCATTTTTGAATATCTTGGGCAACATGAACAGGAACAAGATGACCGATCGCTCCGCCAAACCGTGCAATCTCCTTTACTAGACTACTGCTTAAAAAACCGTATTCAGTAGACGTCGCTAAAAAAACGGTTTCCAGATCGTCCGCAAGGGTCTTATTAGTATGGGCCATCTGGAGTTCCTTCTCAAAGTCTGATAGTACACGTAAACCACGAATCAAGACTTTGGCCTGGCGTTTATGGGCATAGTTAACCGTTAGCCCATTGAAGCTATCGATTTCTACATTGGTTAGATGTGCCGTCGCCTGACGGATTTGACCCAGGCGCTCCTCCACGGAAAACATGGGGTTTTTCATGGGGTTACGTGACACCACCACAATCACATGCTCATACAGACCGCTGCTGCGGGTAATGATGTCGAGATGACCCAGGGTGACGGGATCAAAGCTACCGGGATACACTGCTATCACGTTATGGGAATCGGGGAGGGGGCAGG
>JAHQVZ010000220.1 GCA_019634055.1 Leptolyngbyaceae cyanobacterium MAG.088 | reverse complement strand
TGGTGGTTCCTGGCAAAAAGGCGTTGAGGGATAAATCACCTCAACGCCAGGAACATCTAGAACAGAGATTCCCCACAGACAAAGCAATTGTCTGTGGCCATGTTTAGGAAAAAGCTATCCTATTTTGCTAGAACAACCTTACGTAGACGTTGCTTATAAATACCAAAAGCTCCTAGCATAAACAGACCTACCAACATAGAAGACTCTGGAACTGATTCTGGAGAGTCTGGTGAATCAGGATCAACATCACTCCATTTAACACCTGAGATAGCGCCACTGACGTCAGCATACTGAAACTTAACTTGACTTAAGCCCTGGGCTGTCACATTGCTCTCGTCAATCTCAAAACGGAAGACAGTATTATTGCCCAGTTGCTGCCCTTCTTGATATAACGTGACACCATCAAGACTAAAACTAGGTTCTAGACCAGCCGCCAGATCGTAAGAAACACCATCTTCTTTTTTATTGTTTTTGCCAATATTACCAGAATTATATTGGCCACTATACTTGTCATAAAAGCCGCTTACCAGCGCATCAACATCAATATCCAGGATTTTGTCACCCTGATCATTGTATCCAAAGACATTGATGCCTTTATTTCCATCTTCTTCAAGCTCAACATCTATTAGGGTAAACTGTTGGAAATCAACCAGTTTTGCACCACCGCTCTGATGGGTAAAATCCATTAAGATTTCACCTCCATTGGCATCATCATTAGGGTTGAGACTATCTCTCTCACTGTGCTTCTGAATAATCAGTGCATTGCCATGATCTTGTGTGCCATAGTCAGTCCCTGTCTCTAAATCAGAGTCTTTCCCATCGCGGGTACGCGTATCGTACAACCTGAGCGTAGCGTCAGGATCATTTGTATCATATTGGCCATTTCCTCGATAATTTATACCAGAGATATTGACCCCCCAGTCAGACCATTCGTCGTCAATGTCTCTAGCCTCGTTAGCAAAGTAAGTTGAACCAGATTGAATATCACCATTGATGGAGATGGAATCGAAATCTAAGTGATAGGTTGCAGCTTCAGCAGATGAACTAAATAGGCCAAATGTCGCAAGTGTCGCACTTGCTGCTGTAAACAGTCGTTTTACATGCCGTCTGTCGAGAATCATATGGGTTCCCCTGTAGTTGTCTGTTAATATCTGCCGAGCCGATTGGATCACTTAAGCCATATGTCAAATTTAATACTCCACACCCCTGATTCGCCATCGGTAAACACTGAGACTGTGTAAAAAGTTTGTTTTTTATTTTGATGCCAACGGGGATCTTTAAAAATGCTTCGTAAAGAACAGGTTTGCTTTATTGTTTTGCTTTAAGGGTTTTCTCTGAATAGGCCCATGTATACAGCCCATTTGAACGTTTTTAACGCTTAAGCAAAAATACTGGAGAGCCGTTTTTCCAGATGCCACGATCTATTCCAGTAAGTGACTTTGCTTAAAACGTCCGCATCAACATCTCACAAGTTTTCTTTTCATGCCTCAAAGGCGTCAGCCTCTGATTGTTCCACCATAATTACAAAAATAGTCTCTAAACCATTCGAGAAACGCAGCGTATTCATCAGATTGTGCTCCATGGAAATCGCTGCATCAACAATAATCATATCGGGCTCTAGGGCTAGGGCCTTTTCAATGCCTTCTTTACCCGTAGTTGCTTGAGTAACGGCATACCCCCTTGATAACAATAAGTCTTTCAAGTTTTGGGTCGCGGAAACATCCATATCCACCACCAGTACCTTACGATTTGACGCCCCCTGATCTAACAAGGCTCTGATATCACGGAGCAATAACTCTGTGTCAATGGGCTTGGTTAGATAACGATCTACCCCTAGACGATACCCGCGCTCTTGATCTTGAATAATAGAAAGAATAATAGTGGGAATACCCATAGTAGCCGGGTTATTCTTAAGCACGGCAGTCAGGTCAAAGCCATTAATAGTAGGCATCATCACATCAAGAATGATCAGATCTGGTGGGTCTGCCTTAACCTGATTAAGACCGTCTATACCATCCTTAGCGGTTTTTACCTGGTAGCCAACAGATTCTAACTCTTGACGTAGCAACTGGCGAATGTGGAGTTCATCATCAACAACTAAAATTGTTTTCTGAGATTTCTCTTCTGGGGTAACCGCTCGATCTATATTCTCTTTTAATGTCTCTACCAAAGACTGCAAGTTAACGTTAGAACGTCTACTCACTTGCACTGCTTGAACTGGCAGCGTAAAGGAAAACACACTTCCTTTCCCTGGTTCACTTTCAACCCAAATGCGGCCCTTATGATGCTCAATAATTTGTTTGCAAATGGGTAAACCCAGTCCTGTGCCCTTAGGTTTGTCGGTCATGACTTCACCCACCTGGGTGAACTTTTCAAACACTTTCTCAAGTTCTTTCTCAGAGAGCCCCACACCCGTATCAACAATGCTAACAGTAATTGAGTCACCTTGTTGATAAGCACGACAGGTCACAGAACCACTCTCCGTAAACTTAATAGCATTGGCCAACAGGTTTATCAACACTTGAATTATACGATTGCGATCGCACATCACCGCTGGCAACCCTGGCTCAAACTCACAAAGCATGTCTAAATCACTGTTTCGCATTAGCACAGACGTCGTCGCAATTGCCTGGTTGATAATCTCAGTGATATCAGTCGCCTGCATATGCCATTCGATTTTACCGGCCTCGATTTTAGAAATATCTAATACATCGTTGATCAATGATGTTAGGCGCTCACCCTCAATCAAAATAATATCCAGATTGTCACGGACCTGTCGTACAGCTCGCCCTGTTTTTTTCGTCTCAACAGTTACAGCCGGTAAAACCGTATCTTCTAACTTTTTCTGAATCAGTTTGGCAAACCCTAACACCGACGTCAGAGGAGTCCGCAACTCATGGGAAACCGTAGACAGAAAATCGGTCTTCATTCGGTCGATTTCTTTTTCCGTTGTAATATCCCGAACTAAAATCACCGCTCCATTTAATTGCCTTGGTTCTGTCTCAGATAGTGCTTTTATGTCGGGAGTAATTGATGTAACCAGAGCTTGCCCAACTCGATCTTCCAACAAGTTAATCTCCATACTTAGATTCATCGCAGGCATCATCTGATTTTGCATAATCAGCTCCGTAAGCGACGGATCAAAAAAAGATTGCATAGGCTGACCAATCGGGGGGGGCTCAGTCAGACTAAACATTTTTATTAATGCCGGATTAGCACGGGTAATATATCCTTGAGCGTCAACAACCAGTAGGCCATCTCCCAAATTATCGATAATCGCATTTAGCTCTTGGGCTTGATCTTCTAAATTTCGTTGGGTAATTTTCAGCGCATTGGTGTAACCACCCACCCATTGAATCAACTGATTTAGGGATCGAGCTAAACTCCCAATTTCATCGTCATAAACGACAGCAGCCTGTATATCAAAGTTTTCTTCCTTAGTGACCCGCACTGCAGTCTCTTCCACAGCCCGCAGTGGACGGCTAATATTACGGCTAATTAGGTAAGCTAACCAACTAGCCAGGATGAGTGAGAGGAAAACACTAATGACAACAGCCTGAATTTGAAGTTGTGCCGACCTTTGTATAATCTCTTGAGCTTCTTCTATCTCGTCCTCTTCAATAAAGGTAGCCATACTTGATAGCTTGTCTTCAAATTCTTCTAGCCTCAGAGCATTAGGGCGACGATTTAAATCAATAAAGGCCTGGCGAGCCTCAAGTAGTTTTCTACCCTGCAACTCCTCTAGCTCTATACCGTCTAAGAAATTTTCAACATCTTGCAAATTAGTCTCGACAACATCGCTGTAGTTATCAATCAGGTCATCTAATAGGGCGAGTTCATCCTCTGTTTCTTCTACCCCTTCTTCAATATCCTCGTTATATTGATCAATCAACTCATCCCATTGTTCTTGAAAGTCTTGACCACTGGCTCGATAGAGATCATAGTTACGCAAAAATTGTTCTGGATTTTCAAACCAGATAACGAGTCGACGTTCGTGGGCAATAAATCGATTAATTGAATTCTCCAAATTGCCAATGCTAAGCATTTCCTCAATAGCATCCGCATTACCTTCATAGGCACTCTTGCCATAACGCTGGGCAATGCTAACCCCTGTGCCCGTGCCCGCAACAACAACACCAATGACTAACGCATATCCTAAACCAATTTTCTGCATCACCTTTAGGCGACGTAGCCAACCCTTAACCCCTATAGGAAAAAAGTCATTATCTGTAGATTCAGTAGGTGGTGACAATTTTGAGTTCATAGGAAATGTGAACAATTAGGCAGTGCGGACTATAGTTCGATGTCTAGGACTTCTGTTGCTTTTTCTAATATTTCATCGGGGTCAAAGGGCTTTGTCATATACAAATTAGCGCCAGCCTTAAGCCCCTTTTGCTGGTCAAATTCTTGCCCTTTAGCCGTCAGCATAATGATGTAGGTATTTTGTATGGCTACATCTTCTTTAACGGACTGACAAACTTCAAATCCATTCATTTTGGGCATCATCACATCGAGAAAAACCAGATCAGGTTTTTCAGACCGAATTATTTCTAACGCCGCTGCACCATTGGTTGCCGTAAGCAATTCAACCCCTTCATCTTCTAGCTCTTCAAGGGTTTGTTCCATCAGCACCCGAATATGCACTTCGTCATCGACAATTAAAATACTCTTATTCATTAAATCTCTCCTATAGTTTCAGAAAATTAAAATAAAAAAAGCACTTACCGTTCAGGCACAACTATTCAGAATTTTCAAGGGGGTTAGCCAGCAAGGATTCATGTTGGGCCTGTTTCACCATAATAATAAAGATATTCTCTAAACCATTTTCAAATCGTAGAGTCTCCACCACATCATGCTCCATAGAAATGGCTGAATCAACGATAATCATATCGGGCTTAAGAACAAGGGCTTTCTCAAGGCTATCTGGCCCTGTTGTAGATTCGGTGACAGTATACCCCTTTGAAAGTAATACCTCCTTCAGGGTTTTCATTGTAGACATATCAATATCGACCACAAGCACCTGGCGGTTAGATGCTCCCTGACTCAATAGGGTTTTAACATCATGCAGCAGCGCTTCTGCATCAATGGGTTTACTGAGATATCGGTCTACCCCCAACTGATAGCCTCGTTCTTGGTCAGGCACCATAGAAATCACAATAATAGGAATCCCCATGGTAGCTGGGTTATTTTTGAGTACAGCCGTCAGGTCAAAGCCATTGAGATGAGGCATCATTATATCTAAAACAATCAGATCAGGCGGTGTTGCTTTAATCTGATTAAGCGCATCCATACCGTCTTGGGCACTCTGAACTCGATAACCAGCCCCCTCTAATTCTTGACTTAACAACTGACAAATATAGGGTTCATCATCGACCACTAAAATAGTCTTTTGTGATTCACCTGCAGACGTAGTTGAGGTAACGGTTTGTTGTACATTTTTCTTGAGCTGTCGTACCAGGGTCTGCAGGTTCTCGTTTTCTTTCTGCATCCCAGAATAGTCACTTAACGGTAGGGTGCAGGTAAACTTGCTGCCCTGCCCAGGTGAGCTTTCAACCCAGATACGTCCACCATGGTGTTCAATAATTTGTTTACAGATAGATAATCCCAGTCCTGTGCCCCTAGGCTTATCAGTCAGCACCTTACCCACCTGGATAAACTTGTCAAATACTTTTTCATAATCGTCTACAGATAGGCCAATTCCTGTATCAATCACACTGATCAATATCTCGGCACCTTGACGGCGGGCTAAACAGGTAATAGTTCCTTTGAGGGTAAATTTAATGGCGTTAGATAATAGGTTAATGAGTACTTGAATGAGACGATCGCGATCGCACATCACCGCTGGCAACCCGGGCTCAACATCATAAATCGTCTCTAACCCATTACTGTCAGCTAACACAGATATAGCTGACATTGCTCGCTCAACAATGTCTAAAACAGATGTGGGCTGCATATCCCACTCTATTTTACCTGCTTCAATTTTAGAAATATCTAGCACGTCATTGATCAAGAAGGTCAGACGCTCGCCCTCCGAGATAATAATATTGAGGTTTTCTTTCACCTGTCGCACCGCTCGTTCAGTTTTTTGTGTCTCTGCGGTTACAGCCGGTAACACCGTATCCTCAAACTTTTTCTTGATCAGTTTGGCAAACCCAAGGACTGAAGTTAAGGGCGTACGTAACTCATGGGAAACCGTAGAAATAAAATCAGTTTTCATCTGATCTACTGCTTTCTCTGCGGTGATATCACGAATCAAAACAATAGAATCAACGTTGCCACCAGGAACATCATCATTATCATTCTTAGTCACTGCAGTGACTAAGGCCTGACCAACACCCTGGTTAGGCAATTGCACATTTGTAATCATTAGCTGGGTAGGGTCAGTCTGATTTTGAGCAATTAACTGAGCTAAATCTGCGTTAAAAACCTCCTGAAAGGGAAGTCCTTCAATCGTTTTGGCGTGCAGGCCAAACATATGAGTTAACACAGGATTGCTGCGAATAATGATGCCAGTCGAATCAATCACTAACAAGCCGTCACCCAAATTATCAATAATGGCATCCAGCTGTTCTGTCCGTTCCTTAACTCGTTGTTCCAGGGTTTCTTGATTTTGTTCTAGGGCATCGGTGTATTGCCCCGTCCAACTAATTAACTGATTAAGAGAACTGGCTAGTAAACCAATTTCATCGTTGTTGCTGACTTCAGCCTTAATAGCAAAATCACCCTCTTGGGTAACACGTTGGGCCACCTGGATTAAATGCTGAATCGGTCGAATAGCACGATTGGCAATATAGGCCGCTATCGCACCCACAACAATAATAGCCAACCCTGTACCAACAGCAAAGATACGCAGTAACTGATATTGGGAAGTCAGGGCAACAGCTACATCAGCCGTGATCAGCGCCCCAATAGACTGAGACGTTAAATCATCGGTGAGAGTAACTGGAACATAGGAAACTAGCTGTTTTTTATTATCTTCTTGGAGATTAGCCAGCACCTTAACCCCTGAACGTCTGGAGGAGATTAACTCCATCAACCCAGGATAGTAGCTATTGATGGGTTGTGACAGGTAAGTTTGATTTGCTCCAGCAAAAATAGTGCCATCTGCATTGAGCAAATGCCATGCCCGGTCACGCTCTTCAAAAATTTCAAATAGTTGATTCATATAATGCCCTGGTACACGGGCTCTGATCATATAAATAGTGTCTCCTGTGGTGGCATCCTTAACGGGCACAGCAAATTCAACCCGTAGCACTCCTGAACTAGGAGAAAGTCCCGGCCCATTCATGGTTGTTTGGCCAGTGTTCAACGACTCTTGAAAATAAAGGCGATCGCCATAGTTACCTGTAAACGGTTTACCCTCCGTTACCTGGGCAATAGGATTGCCCTCTGGATCAAAAAGAATAATACTGTCGAAGTAGCTAAGCGCCGCCGCAAATTCTGTCAAAAGTAATTGCTGCTGATTAGCAGACAAGTTCTTACGCAGCAACGGATCAGTCAACAACGGATTACTGGCTAATGCTTCGACCTCACGTCGGCGACTAATCAAAAACTGATCTAATTTTTCACCAATAATTTCGGTTCCTTGCAGTTTTTCTTGGATAATTTGCTGGCCGATGGAATGTCTAGAAAATAAATAGGCCGCAGTCCCTGTCAGTAGCACCGGCAAGGTACCCAGTGCGATCGCTAATGCCGTTACCTTATGCTGTAGGCGTTGTTGTTTACGAGGAGATTTAGCTGATTTATCAGCTAAGTTCTGAGATAACTGCGAGCCATTATCCATAATTGTGACCTGAGCAATGGGGAGTAGATAGCCCTGAAACTATTTAGCCTGAACCAAGACTAGTTAGCTATTTCAGATTGATTCCTCGACTGATATATCTCAAGATTGTCCTGATGAATAGGAATTTCAATCACAAACGTACTCCCCTGACCGATCTGAGACAAACACGTTAGGCTACCATTATGGCGCTCGGTAATAATCTGATAGCTAATGGACAGTCCTAACCCAGTACCTTTACCGACATCCTTGGTGGTAAAGAAAGGGTCAAACAACTTGTTTCGAATTTTGGCAACAATGCCAGGGCCGTTATCCGATATACGAATTTGGATTCGGTCGGCATCAATCTGTTGGGTGTTGATCGTAATTTTAGGTTTGCGGGAAAAAGGAGGAACTTCTAGCACATCAATAGCATTTGCCAACAGATTCATAAATACCTGATTTAGCTGACTGGGATAGCACTTGATAGGAGACAAGTCACCATAATTTTTAACAACTTCAATACCCGGAAAATTATCGTACGATTTCAGACGATGTCGTAAAATCAGCAATGTACTATCTATACCTTCATGGATATCAGTCACCTTAATCTCTGCTTGATCGGAACGAGCAAAATTTTTCAAAGACAACACAATATCGCGAATCCGCTCGGTACCCACCGCCATGCTATTCAGGGTTTCCGGTAGGTCTTCTAATAAATAGGGAAGTTCTATAGTTTCAATGGCTTCTTGCAAGGTTTCAGACGGAGAGACACATTCTGTCTGATAAAGCTTTACCAGATTCAATAAATCTTGGACGTATTCTCGTACGAACTCCAGGTTGCCATAGATAAATGTAACCGGATTATTAATTTCATGGGCCACTCCCGCTATCATTTGACCAATCCCCGACATCTTTTCACTCTGGATCAGCTGTAGCTGAGTATGCTGTAACCTTTTTAAGGTGGTGGCTAGTTGTTGCGCTTTTTCCTGAGCTAGCAGAGCGGCATAACGACTCTGTTCATAAAGTTCTGCCTGATCCAGAGCAATCGCTAGCTGAGTGGTCACCGCCTGCAACAGGTTAACTTCACTATCATTCCAGGTTCTAGCGGCCTGACTAGTGCCACAACAAATAGCACCGATGCGACCAGAGCGCGTCTGTATAGGAATTGCTAATAATGCAGCAAAGTCATAGGTTTTCAAAAAAGACTGGGTTGCTTCATCTGTCAAGCTATCGACATTATTAAGTCGCACTAAGGTTTGCTGGCAAAACCACTGGGCCAAGCTACCAACCATAGCTACGTCGTAGTCTCCCACCAGCGGCGATAGGTTACTTCGCCTGGCTTCGGTGACAATTTCTAACCTGTCAATAGAGGGAAAGACAGAGCAAACATCATCCAGTGTGTTTTCCAGGGTAGATTCAGTTTTTGCCCAAAGAAAACAGCATCGATCCACATTGAGGGTGTGATAAATTTCACTAACCGCTGCGGTCAAAATAATATTGAGTTCTAAGGATTCTCGAATCTGACTAGATAACCGAAAAATCAGATCGTTCTGACGGCTTTCTTTGAGTTGACGTTCGTGAAGCAAGGCGTTAATTACCCCGGCCACTTGAAATGCCATCGTATTCAACAGTTTCAAATCCGCAGCATTATAGGGGGTTGCAATGGATCGGCTGAGTGCGATCGCACCAATCGTCGATGCCTTACTTTTCAGCGGCACACACATCAGAGCCATAGGTTGCTCCGATTGACCTCGCCCATCAATACAAACATCGTTAACAATTTCGCCACGCCCAGTTTTAACAATATTGCCAATGATGCCATCGCCAAGAAAGTACGACTCTTGACATAGACTATCGTCACCAAAACTAGCAATAGTCTCAAACGAATGATTGATATCTTGCAGCAGTAGCAAAACACCATGGCTAGATTTCAGTACCTGACAAGCCTCTTCCAACACCAGAGATGCCACTTCTTGAATATCTGGGCAATCAATAATCTTTTCAGACAGATTAAATAGCAGAGAAATTTCCTTATACTTCCCTAGTAGTTCTGTAGATAGGGACCGTTTTTCAGCTTCCCGATAGGCCAGTCGAGAAATCAGGGTAGCAATGACTTCAGCGTTTTCATCGCCATTTACCCAACCCAGAATCTGCTCATCAAGCATAATTGGATAGCGTCGACTGCCCGCTATCAAACTCCCCATCAAAAGAAGTCCATCAACTGTTTCAATACTGATATCCGAGGAGGTAGCATCAATCACTCCCTTAATGAGGGAGCATTCCTGCCGCAGAACTAACTTTTTGAAGTTGATACTCACCATCGAACGGACACATCTGAATATCTATTTTTTAATATCTAGTTCCAGATTGCTAGACATTGAGTTTATTACTCTAACTAGCGTGAAAATAGATGCCTTAAAAGTTCCCAATTAGAGAGCGGCTCAAGCAAATGGTCAACTAAAAGTTAAGAATCTCCCTATTTTCTATATCAAGCAATACACCTAGGATAAAACAGCGCTCATTTATCTGAACACATTTTCTGATATCACTGATGATATTCCGGATATAATACATAAATCTAACTGATGGCATCCAATATCGGAGGGCAGTCCTCAAGGCTAAGGTTTTAACGATAAGCTCACTCATCCCCTCAGTTGCCCTATCAGTTAAACCGACCAAGGAATTACACCATAAAATAGTTCATCATTAAAGGGTTTTAGGAATTTTTAGGAATAAGGATTGGGTATAACTAGACACATCCCTCTTTATTCTTTTATTACAAGAGAAACAGCCATTATTATCAGTAGATTGGAACTTGCTACGGAAAGTGCCTTTATCTGAGAAAATAGAAACTAATACACAACCAAAACCTCTCCATTACCAAGGAAGATCTTGGGATGAGTTTGCCCTTACTTCTTTAACATAGTCTTCGAGAAAATAATCTCATCTACCATCTCAACCACATCTTCAATCACATCTTCCGCTGTCTCAGCATTATTAATATACTGATTCAACGACTTAAACTGCTCAGGCGATACGCTTCCCATCAGCAGCCTATCCCAATCCCTTAGCATCTCATCAAATACTCGCTTGGCATCCCCATCGGTACATACAATTGGAATCACTGGAATACGCTCTTGTCTGGCATATTGATAGGTCTCATAGGTACCGCCCACACCACCTAAAAGAATTACTAAATCTGCCCGTTTCAGGCAATCTAGCCATTCATTCACACCAGCTTCGGTATACTCCACTGTACCGCCCTTAAACGCAGGCTGTTTTCCCTGGGGCACAATTTGCGTCAGTTTATCCGTTAAACGAGTATTATCCTGGGATAGTTGCTGGGAAAATGCATCGGCAACAACATAGTCTACTCCCTCCCATCCCCCTGTCATTAGGTTATAGGTACGTTCAGCAATTTTCTTGCCCAGCTTTTGAGCACACCAATTAATTTCAGCCGGAATATGATACTTGCCAGTTCCCGCCACTAAAATAGTCTTTCTATGTCTCAACTGTCTAGAATCTTCTCGTATAGTTTCCGTAAGATTCTCAATAAATCTATCAAAGTCCTTAGCCGGATCAATACTTAGTTTATCTTTGATAAAAGCAATAAAGTCATCCACATTAGCAGCAATCTCTGCAATCTTATGCGCCACATCTACCATGGCAGAATATTCATCAGCCGAGTTTGGGCCAATCAATGCAGAAAACTGTTCTTTTTTCTTTTGCCAATAGTCAATGTATTTAACCTGCCCTTCATGGCTATAGACGTTAGCATCGGATAAAACAACTGGAAAAATTCTCTGCTGATAGCCCTTGCGCTTCATCACTTCAAGCGCTTCAAACATGCAATACTCAGATCGCAGATACTTATCGCTAATAACTAAGATCACATAGTTGCCACGACCAATTTCCCGCATAAATTTTTCGATGCTTTGGCCCAGGGTAAGGTGGTTGCGATCGCGAATCAAATTATATCGCTTAGCCAAAAGCACACCACAAATCCGATCCACTAACGCCTCGCGCTGACGTCCTAATTCAGTCTTATTATCTTTCCATGCATAGGAAATGTATATCTGGTTCATCTTTGCCGTCCTCTAACCCTAGTAAAGATTGCAAGCATCTACACCAAAATTCAGGCATAGACCTGCTAAACCGATAACTATCCGTTTATAACACGGGTAACCGAGTTAGTATGCCCCCATACTGCCATTGCCTCTAGCTAAATTCAACCAGCAGACCGTGGGCAAGGCATAAGCTTAACAATCTTGATAAGTTAGATCCTCAAAGGTCAGGCTTCAACGTGAGACCTCGATAAACTGGGTCAAACACGTAGCCAAATGGCTTAGTCAAACTTACTCAGAAGTCAGTCGCTTTCTGATACCAACCGTCTCTCCTGAGGCAGCGGCGTTATACCGAACTGCTCACCTCAGGGGGCAATAATACTTGCTGAACATGGGTCTCAGCAACAATCTTTCCAGCTTTAATCACAGTGCGATCCATAGCCGCAGCACCAATTATATCGGAAACAGATTTGGCATTGATTATCATCAGATCTGCAACATTACCAGGGGCAATACCATAGTTACTCACACCAATGGCTCTAGCAGCAGACGTTGTTGCCATCTCTAAACAATCGATATGGCTCTGGGTCGTTCCCAACTGTAGCGTTTGAGCAAGCAACGTGCACATTTTCAACACATCGCCATCACCAAAAGGAGTAAACAGATTTTGCACATTATTGGTAGCAACACCAACCGTTACCCCATCGTTCATAAGCTGGTGAATAGGAGCTACCCCTCGTCGCACATTATGGATGTCTTTGCGCGCCATCATGTATAGATCTGTCGCAGGCAATGCCAAAACTGAGATACTCGTGTCCCGTAACCTGGCAGCCATGGCCTGTAAAACATCAGGAGCCAATCCAGCTAATTTGGTCATATGGCCCAGACAAACACGCCCCTGCCAACCTCGCTTTAGAGTTTCCTCAACAACTATGGGCAATAACAACGGTGAATCATCATCCAAAAAATCTAAGTGAAAATCAACATCACAGTCAAACTCCTTGGCCAGCTCAAAAATGATGCGAATATTTTGTTCAGGGTCTGGATCAACATAGGGGGCCGAACCAATGACATCTCCCCCCATGATCATGGCCCGTCGCAGCCAATCCACCGTACCTGGCTGATTCGTAATTCCTTCTTGAGCAAATACAGCCAGCTGTATTGTTAATCCCCAAGCATACTCCTGTTTCAACGGCAGCAATGCGTCCATCGCCGTTAACTGTAACATCGGGTCAACTTCCACATGGCTGCGCATTAACGTTGTCCCAAAGGTAATCTCGCGTTCGATCAGCTGGCGCGCACGGGCTTGAATATCTTCAATGGTAAAACCATGTTTAAGTTTGCTCGTTTCTATTAGCGCTTCTTGAAAGGTGCCAGTTTGAGCAGGATGCTGATTAAGCAACAGCGCCTTATCTAGATGAACATGTCCATCGACCAAACCTGGAATAACAAGCTTGCCCGCAGCATTCAACGTTTGCTGGGCAGTATCGTTTATGTATGGAGCAACCTCAGTAATGCGATCTCCTTGGATCGCAATTGACCAGCATCCATCCAATCCAGACAGGATAGCATCGACAATTTTAAGCGTTATTGACATCTGCTCCCCCCTTATATAAACCTTGGTTACCCCTAGAACGATAGGTTTATCTATAGGAAAAAGATTAATCTGGACAACTTCTCGCAGGTAAAATCGGGCTTAAACGTCGAAACTCAGACAGGTACTGCTCTAACACCACAAACTGAGGTAAATTCAGTCGATAGTAAATCCAGCGACCTTCCTGACGTCCCTGGATCAATCCTGCCTCTTTCAAGGTTTTTAGGTGAAAGGAAAGCTTGGACGCACTAATGCCTAGGTGATTAGCTATGTCACAGGCGCATAGTTCGCGATCGCGCAATAACTCAATCACCTGCAACCGATAAGGCTCTGAAAATGCCTGAAAGATAGGCAACACATCAGTCGAAGCAGTCGTTTTCATGATCCCTTGTATATCTACTTAAGATCATAGCTCTACTAAATACATTTAGCAGGTTATCGACAAAAAAGCTGGCTCATAATGAGCCAGCTCGAACACTGCGCGGGAACGCGTATAGGAAGCAGCAGTAATCTTTTCTACTGAAGAACCAATTTCACGTTCGCATTCTGCAACCCAGGGCGCTTAACCTCAGCTAGAGTCCGGTTAACCGCATACTTCTGGTTAATGGAGTTGATTAGCTCAGTTTGGTTGTGCTTTTTAGCAACACCCCAAAGGTCAGCAATTAGATCAAAGGATCCATCTGCGTTGCGAGACCAACCTAGATCATATTCACCTTCTAGAACAGCTACGATGTCAGCACGTACACGCTGTCCGTTGTAACCACGAACATCAGCCTCAGTCTTAACTGAGATACCGAGGTCCTTTAGAGAAGAAGTGAGAATTTCAGCTTCAGTGATTTTAGTGCGTAAAGTACTAAAATGAGACATTGGTGTTTCCTCCAGTAGGAAATGAGAGATACAAAACTAGAAACGCAAAGCCAATGAATTAACAAATTGAGAGTGGTTATTTGCTAAGCCATTGCCTAATAAACTGCTAACCCTAAGGTTAGCCCTCTGCCAGGGGCAAGCCCCTAACAAAAGCCTTTTAAAACTCCATCCGCTGATATTCAGCCACGGATGAAGCAGCCGGGCGAGCACGCTGCCGTGCCCAATCTCGAAGCGCCGTTACCTGTTCATTCATCGTCTTAGATAATGGTAAAGTAGCCCGAATCGCGGCAATAATATCGAGTTGATTAAACTCACGACCCTGGGCAAACGCTTCATACATTGCCGAGATTAAACCTTGTTCAATCTCCGCCCCCGAAAACCCTTCACATACCTTAGTAAGCTGATCGAAATCAAAGCGTTCGATATCGCGGCGACGCTTACTTAGGTGAATTCTAAATATCTCTTTACGTTCTTCTTGATTGGGAAGATCCACAAAGAAGATTTCATCGAATCGTCCTTTACGCAAAAACTCACTAGGCAATCGCTCTACTCGGTTAGCTGTCGCCATTACAAATACCGGTGAGTTCTTTTCCTGCATCCAGGTAAGAAAGCTACCAAAGATACGACTAGATGTACCCCCGTCAGAATCAGCAGAACCAGCACCGCCCGCAAACGCTTTATCAATTTCATCAATAAAGAGAATCGCTGGCGAAATTGACTCTGCTGTGCGTAAAGCACTACGCAAATTAGCCTCAGAACGGCCCACCATAGAACCATCATAGACTCGGCCAATGTCTAACCGCAACAGGGGTAGCCCCCACAGACGAGCGGTTGTCTTGGCAATCAAAGACTTACCACACCCCGGCACACCCAAGATTAGCATTCCCTTTGGCTGGGGCAAACCATACTCTCGGGCACGCTCAGTAAAGGCATTAGAGCGCTGTCTCAACCAGTGTTTTAGTTCCTCTAAACCACCCACTGAGTCAAGGGTTTCATCCTCTTCTATATATTCTAAAATGCCATTACGACGAATGAGTTGCTTTTTCTCAGATAAGACAATATCTACCTCAGATTCTGTCAGCTTACCAGAGACAACCCTGGATTTACGAAATACTTTTTCGGCTTCATCTTCAGTAAGGCCAAGGGCCGCTTTGAGCAACTTTTCACGCACATCCGTGGTGATGTTAGCCCCTTGAGCCTTGCCTAATTCTGCCGTGAGCACTTTGTTTAATTCACTCATATTCGGCATAGAGAAGTCTAAAACCACGACTTCCTTCTCTAGCTCTACCGGAATCTCTTGCACCGGGGACATGAGAACAATGGTTTTGTTGGTGCCCTTGAAACTTGCGATCGCATCCCGCAAACACCGCGTTACCGCTGGCGAATCCATAAATGGATGCAAGTCCTTAAACACATAAATGCCTGGATCTTTCTGACGAATAGCCCAGTCTATGGCAGCCTCAGGAGAAACCGTATTACTATTTTGCGAACCGCGAGCCTGGCCATATTCCACAACCCCGTGGGTAACCGTCCAAGTAAATAGACGCCGCTGAGGATGCTGTTTAGTGATCGCAGCAATTGTCCGCTCTGCTCGCTCTTCCTCGAACGTAAGCAAATAAATCAGAGGATATTGAGCCTTAACTAGAACCTGGAGCTCGTCTTTCATAGTTTTATCCTCTCAACGCCGACCGATACCAACAGACCAACTAAATTCAATAACCCTACAAGCACAACAAAATGTGTAACCCAAGGGCTATAACGCTCTCCTAACAGGGAACCAACTCTCCTTCATCAGAGTGCACTGTGTTAGGAACAAGATCAGGCACTTCACTAGGAACAAGGTCAGGCACTTCAGTTAGAGACTCTGCATGCATGTCTCCATGAGCTTCAACCGTCATCAGGTCACCATCTCTCAACACCACAGACGTTGTACAGGAAGGACATTCGTACACAAGATGCGCCGTGCCCTGTACTCCATCAACAACATCAGAATGATTAAGATAAAACCCAATTGCCCGCTCGGCTAAGGTAGACATGGGCTCTCCGTCTACCGCAGCGCGAATCTTAAGCTGGCGGTGCAGGTCATCGTGCATATAAAGAGTGACCTTCTGCTTACCGTGCATATCAACCTTAATAAATAGAAGTTAAATTCATGGGGCATTTATCCCATGTCGTGGGGCATTTACCCATGTCATGTCATGGAGCATTTACCTATGTCATGGGGCGTTTACCCATGGAGTTAACATACCGAGCTTAGTTGGTGACGTCAAGCCGCTTTACCATCATGACGTCAAAATGTTTACATTAGTTTACAAGACGCCAGTATTGTCTTTTTATTAGGAGTCTATTGATACATCGTCTGCTTCTGCATTACCCATAAATTCGGCATTGTAGCCTCACTCAACCATTAAGATAAATTCTATAGAGCGTTTGTTACCGCTCGACGAAGAATCTCGGTAACATCCGCTGCCATCCGGGCATCAACATACCGAGCTTCTTCGTTGCCATCACCGGTTTGTTTTGTGACAATGAGGGTGAAACTTAAGGCGTATTGTTGATAGGCAGCGGTCGGATCGGCAGCCCCCTGGCGGGGAAGACTCAAGTGCACCAAGGCAGAGTAAGTAAGTTCAGTGCGATCGCGCTGATCGCTTCGGCCAAACCCACTTTTAGAAATAATTACCGGTGACTGAAGATAGGGTCTTAGGCCCAGGGTATCTATGGCTGCATCAACATAGCGAGCAGTATCGTTCCCCATGGCGAGTATAAACGGCTTTAAACTGTGCCCCATGGCAGCGGGTAAATCTGCTTGGTTAGACAGTTGATAATGCCAAGCGGCCATAGTGATTAGTCGAGTCAGATCGTAGGGAGAAACAAGATTATCACCCCGATGGTCTACGCCAGCGGCTTTAAGCAATACCTGTTTGTTTTTTGTATCCCATAGCTCTGGAAATTGAATAAACGGAAGTTCACCGTAGCGGCCTCTAAAGGAAAGTTTAGTATTTCCCGTAAGCTTACGCATCCAGCCTTCTAGCCCGGTCGGTGTGGCAAAATTTTTGAACATAACCGCCAGGGCATTCGACGTTGCGATGCGATTGTCATAATTGACAACGCCTGTTGCCAGACTAGAAAAGGCGTAACCCAAATCTGCGCTAGATTTGCGCACTCGACAGTTGTCAATGGGGGTATTGGGGGAGATGGCATTGGCCTGGTCTATCACATTCAGTAATGGGACAAACTTAGTAGCACTCCACATCTGACGATTGTTGAGGGCAAGGCGACCCAACCAGCGCGCATAAACTTGTTGGTCTTCAATAGTCGACAAGCAGACACAGCCAGCTATCGTATCCGCTGAGAGAAAATCTAACCCGTTAGCGTCTATGGGGGGGAGGCTTCCCCTATTGGGATAGGGAACCGCCTTAGGCACCGACCCAGGGATAACGCCAGGCCGCTGACCCCCTGTTTTTAGTCGAGAAGCATATTGAGGCAGATCTCCTATATAGGGCGACTTAGCAATTCCTTTGTCCAAAAATGCTAGTTTTGCAGCATTAAAGCCCGCTTCCTGCCGAAGAAACTGATCAAATACAGCCTGACGATTCTCTGCCTGAGTTAGGGCTGGATAATCACGGATCAGATTTTCTGTTGGAATCGATAAGGCACGGCAGAGCAGGGCAGCCGCTTCGCCTCGGGTAATCGGTTGATTGGGTAGTAAGGACCGAGGGCTACTAAACTGCTCTAACAGCTGCCAGTCTAGGGCAGTGGTGACCGTTGCTTGCGCCCATGCTGGAATCTCGGCGGCATCACTCAGCTGTTGTGTTAACAAAGTAGGATCAGCAGATGGGCTGCCATCTTTCTCTGGGCGCATTCCCGCCACAAGTACCAGTAAAGCCTGAAGCCTGGAAATTTCTAACTTCGGACGAAAAGATCCATCTCCATAGCCACTAAAGAGTCCTCTCTGAGTGGCCCAATCAATGGCTTGACTGGCCCAATATGTTGGCGATACATCGCGAAAGAGGGTGGCTTCCCTTAAGATAGGCAACTGGGCAAATGCACGGGTCATCAAGGCGGCAAATTCGGCCCGAGTTAATATCCTTTGGGGTCGAAATGTACCATTGGGATAACCACCAATAATGTCACGATTAGCCAAAAGAGTAATGCATTCACTAGCCCAGTGATTAGTAATATCAGAAAACATAGAAACTACCCTGTGATGATGCTTCAAATCAGTCAGACACACTCATACTAAGAGTCATCACCTACAGGACAACTACTGTTAGAGCACTTTAAATACTAAGACTTTGTAGCATAACACTAACGAATAGTGAAGAGTCTCACTGGGTATTGAGATTGTCGTCCGTTACCATGCGAATCAGCTCAGGGATGCCGAGAAATCCGGCAACGACTTGAAAGTTATCGGCTAGATCATTGGCAACTAGTAGGTTATTGCCATCATTTATGGGTAAGGCAAAAGAACATTATCAGGGTTGTCTGGAGTCTACTATTGGCAACTATGAAAGCGGAGGATA
>JAHQVZ010000219.1 GCA_019634055.1 Leptolyngbyaceae cyanobacterium MAG.088 | reverse complement strand
TGCTCTAACCACTGCCCTAAAGTCGTCTTCATCGCAGGCAACATATCCACCTGTTTATTCACATTAGGACCCACAACACCAGTACCCCAAGGCTGAGCATACAGCGTATCATCTGCCCGGTCATACATCACCAAACAACTCTGATACAACTTGCCCGACACCCCAAACGTAGTCTCACCCCGGTCAAACGCAACAATCGTGTCACACAACGGACAGTAGGTCACCGACACATTCACGCCGCCGATCTCATCATTAACAATCTCATGCCAGTTCAAAATGTTGTACGGATACGCTTTAGCTTCACCATTAACCACCATCCCCACCACAATATCGTCTGGTGCAAATGGTGTGGTTTCGGCTGTATCAAACTCTGGCGCATCAATACTAGGAATCCCATCCTTCGGTGGCCCGCCGTTCAACAACTGCTCTAACTCAATGCGAGTAAACTGCTCAGGGTTAATAGTTTGCTTTTGCAAATCCCCCAGCTCACGACTTTGATCATGAAACACCTGGGTCAACGCATAGGTCTGCAACTTTAGATTGGCCCATCCACCTGCCTGAACAATGGCCGCCACGCTGACCGCTATTGTTGCCGCCAAAGCTCCGGTAGCAATTTTTGCAAGTTGTTTCATCTGCCCGAATCCCAGTTATAAGCCGCTCCCTAAGCAAAGGATGTCTACACAGAGTATGAGTCAGCTTAAAACCATCTGAGAAATGCGTGAGAAACATCACGCCTAAAACATGGTTCATATCACTGCAATAGTCACACACCAATGTATCCGCCAAGTAAGTCTGGGTCGTCAACTATTCGTTCAAGCCAGACTATCCAGGTGTTTTCAGCCAAATCATGGGTCCAAAATCACTCATAGCTACCCCCATGATTGCCTTATGCAGGCAACAAGCAAAAATGTTATGAAACGCAAACTCTTTAAATTTTGTACAAATATATGCAAAGTTACAGCAATTTTTTCGCAGGCTGGGCATCGTAGGGATAGTCAGTGACGTATCTATACGATACGACGACCTATGAAAAACTCCTTTAATATCCCTCAAGCAAGCATCGGCGCTCAATGTAGCCTTTGCCAGGACAAGCTCTTACGTCATATCAGGCAAAGTAGAGTGTTTTGGTATTGCCCTAGCTGCCGCCAAGAGATGGTTTGTGAAAGGCAAAATTCAGCAGCTACACCAACTATTTCCTCTTCGCTTGAGGAGCAACTAAGCCAACATCGTCAACCGGCCAAAAAAGTAGCCGATTACAGCCAGCCAGTAGGCATTAGGTCTATGTAGTCCTTGATACAGGCACTGCCTACGATAGAACTTTTCGGAATTTAGTGACTCTCCAAAATCCACTGGACTAAAGTGCGTACACCATATCCTGTTGCACCAGGATTGTTGTACGCATTATCTTTTTCACTCCATACGGGTCCAGCAATATCCATATGGGCCCATGTCGTGTCTTTTACAAATTGCTTCAGGAAGAGCGCGGCTGTAATTGAGCCCCCCGGACGAGGTCCCGTATTTTTCATGTCTGCCACAATCGACTTGAGGCCGTCAAAGTATTTGTCCTCCATGGGCATGCGCCAGAGTTTTTCACCGGCTTTATCGGCAGCCTGAGCCAATGCCTCGGCCAACTCGTCATTAGGGCTAAATAAACCTGCTACATCATTCCCCAAAGCCACAATGCAGGCACCGGTCAACGTGGCCAAGTCCACCATGGCATCTACACCGAGCTTATCGGCATAAACTAGTGCATCCGCTAAAGTTAAACGACCTTCGGCATCGGTATTGTTGACCTCAATGGTTTTGCCGTTGGATGCGGTCAAAATGTCACCGGGATGCATGGCATGGCCACTGATCATATTTTCAGTGGCTGCACTAATAAAATGCACTTCCACATCGGGCTTAATTTGGGCAATTGCCTTAGCCGCCCCAAGCACAGCGGCAGCTCCACCCATGTCCATTTTCATTAACTCGATCATGCTGCCTGCACCGGCTTTGATATTGAGACCACCCGAGTCAAAGGTAAGTCCTTTGCCAATTAGGGCTAACTTACGCTTGGGTGTGCCTTGGGGAGTATAGGTCAGGTGAATAAATTTAGGTGGCATATCCGACGCCATAGCCACACCTAAATAAGCGCCCATGCCCAACGCTTCACACTCGGCTTGTTCCAGGACTTTAAGTGTCAGGCCATGGTCTTTGGCAATATCGGCCGCTGTCTCTGCCAGGGTAACCGGGGTGACTACATTAGGTGGAGCGGCTACTAGTTCACGCGCTAAGATGACGCCGTCGCAAACATGGGCTGCCTTTGCCAAATCAGCTTCATAGCCTGGCAAATCTAATAGAGAGATGTCACTAAGCCCCGCAGTCGAAGACTCTGTGTCCGACTTAAACCGCTTATCTTCATGCATTGCCAGGGTGACACCCTCAGCAATAGTTTGCGTAGTTCGCTCCGGACTGTTATTCCAAATTGGGAAACTAATACCAAGGGATGCACACTTTTCGCGCTTTGCTAACTTAGCAGCAACGGCAGCAGCACGACGTAGGCTTTCTAGATTAAGGTCTTCGGAAGCACCTAAGCCAACGATAGCCAGCTTACGAATCTCACCACCGACTCGGATCACAGCAGAACTACCTGCCTTTGCTTTAAAGTCTGTTTCGTCGATCAGTTCTTGAAGCAGCCCCGACGCTCTCTCATTTAAATTGGACAGCAGCCCCGTAAGGGGCAGCGACTCTTCGGATAAACCAACCACAAGGCAATCGCCTGACCAAGTTAAACAAGACTTATCTGCTGCTACAAACTTCATTCCCATCTCAGTGCTAATTTCCGTCTTAGTATCTAATGATTTCGGCGTATTTATTGACTGAATATCATATATGGCTCTCTATCATGTTCATAGTTGTTTAGGTGGAACATTGCGAATTAATCTTCGCTTGCTTTGACAGCACGGTAGCGCATGGTCACACTTTGTAAACAACATCTACCTGCAGCGTCCCCTTAAAAAACAAACAACGTTGACTCCAGACGCAGGTTGTATTGCTTTTTTGTACTTCTCATTCAGCTGATTCACCATGGGAAAACGTCTCATAGACCTAGGTAAAGAGCGATTACCACTATTGCTTTTAGGGGGAGTCAGCCTGGCAAGTTTAGCTCTAATTGTATTTTTTGGGCTAGCGGCTAACCGGTTACTACCTGATGAGCAAACGGTAGAGTCCACTACGCCACTGTCAGAAACATCGAAAGCGTTTCAACTGGCATTACAGCCAGCGGAAGTACGTCGTGACATGCTGCTACAGCTAATTGATGCGGGAACGGATAACGACGCTTACCTGGCCAGATATTTGCTGGCAAATGATCTATTGAATCAGGGCCAGGCTGCTGACGCACTGACGGTCTTTGAGAATCGGCATGATCAGCCGCATGCCCTTGCGCCCTATATGTTACTGAAACAAGGCCAGGCAGAACTTCTGGCAGGGCAGTCACCGACGAGTTGGAATCAGCTTTTGGCTAACTATGACACCCATGGGGCTACGGCCGAGGCACGCTATGAGTTGGGTAAACAGGATCCGGCTCAGTGGGAAGCCTTGCTGGAAAAACATCCTAGCCATCCACGGGCGGTCGAAATTGCCCTACAGCAGTTAAAGACAGGGACGTCAAAGGACAAGCTATTGTTGGTGGCTACCCACGGCCTCTATCGTGATGAATATGAGGCCAGTCTCGATCGGCTGACCAAAGAGTATGGTAATGAGCTGACGCCTGAACAATGGGAAACCGTCGGGTTTGGGTATTGGGAAAATCTTCGTTACGAGAAAGCGTCTGAGGCCTATGCCAAGGCTCCTGCGTCTCCTACTACTTTATATCGCACGGCTAGGGGGGCTCAGATTGCGAAGAAAAAGGTGGTTGCGATCTCAGCCTATCAAAAACTAGCCAACACCTATCCCAATGCCCCTGAAACTGGTCTGGGGCTGATCAAACTCGTAGACTCTTTACCGTCCAAAGCTGGCCTTGCCCCCCTAGATCAAGTCATCAAAGCCTTTCCAGATAGGGCCGGGGAAGCCTTACTCAAAAAAGCCAATATTTTAGAGAAGCTGAATAGCGCTACCTCCGCTACAAACGCCCGCACGTCCATCCTC
Source organism: Leptolyngbyaceae cyanobacterium MAG.088 (assembly GCA_019634055.1). GTDB lineage: Bacteria > Cyanobacteriota > Cyanobacteriia > Phormidesmidales > Phormidesmidaceae > Leptothoe. Next base: position 21,208 of record JAHQVZ010000219.1, on the reverse strand, counting down.
AACCAGTACAGCGACTCTGAAGCCGCTGCAGAACTGCGCCTGAGCCGAGCCCATAAGGCGGCAAAAACAAATGATTTATCCACCGCTCGCCAACTAGCAGAAGAGTTAATCCAGGCTAACCCCCAGAGTGAACTGGCCGCCGAAGCCAGCTTTTGGGCTGGGAAATGGTCGCAGAAGCTAGGACAGGATAGTCAATCAGCCTATGTACGAACCCTGACAAACTATCCCGAATCATATTTTGCCTGGCGTTCAGCCGTAATGCTGGGTTGGGATGTAGGGGACTTTGGCAGCGTGCGTTATCTGGCTCCAGAAGTCAGCCTTCCCCAACAGCGAACCCCATTGCCCGCTGGTTCCGAAACCCTGCAATTGCTCTATCGTCTAGGCCAGAACGCTGATGCCTGGAGCCTCTGGCAAACTGAATTTAAGAATATTCAAGACCCAACGGTGGCAGAGCAATTCACCGATGGCGTCATGCGAGTGGGCGTTGGTGATAATCTCGACGGCATCTTTATGCTCACCAGCTTGGCCTGGCGAAATGATGCGGCCGAGCAAGCCGAATATCAGCAGCTTAAAACTACCCCAAATTACTGGCAAACCGTTTACCCATTTCCATTTTCCGATCTGATTCAAGCCTGGTCACAGCAACGCCAGCTAAACCCACTGCTGGTGACTGCCCTCATGCGTCAAGAATCAAGATTTGAGCCAAAAATTCGCTCCAGTGCTAACGCCATTGGCCTGATGCAGCTTATCCCCAGTACAGCTGACTGGGTTTTAGGCCAAATCGGAGAAAGCAAGAACGACCTAGACGCCAAGCTAGAAACCCCCAGTGAAAACATCAAGCTGGGCACCTGGTATCTGGATTACACCCATCGAGAATATAACGATAATTCTATGTTTGCCGTTGCCAGCTACAATGCTGGACCTGGCGCTGTTGCTGACTGGATTGCCAGAGGATATGATGACCCGGACGTATTTGCCAAAAATATACCCTTTGCTGAAACTAAGGGCTATGTGGAAGCAGTATTTGGCGGTTACTGGAACTACCTCAGGCTCTACAATCCAACCATTAGCCGCCAAATGGCTCAATACTCAATACAGTAATCCAGTTCATAATCAATCCTATATTCGTAGCCACAGCCCTATGCTATTCGAACGGTTGACCCTACAATAGGGCAAACAAATGGGGCAAATGCCTGAACCGTCAATCACTGTTCACCACAATTAACAGAGTAACGTGACTAGCTATAGCATCGTTCAAAAGCAACAACTGAGTCAACTCGGCGCTTACCTACAAGAAAAGCGCGAGGAACAGGGGAAATCTTTAGAAGATATCTCTCTGCAAACCTATATACGTGCTCAGTTGCTAAAAGCATTGGAAACTGGTGATACCACTGATTTACCTCAGCCTATCTTTGTACAAGGGTTTATCCGTCGCTATGCGGATGCTTTAGGGTTAGACGGCCCAAATTTTGCTAAGCAGTTTCCCGTCCACTCTATTCCTAATACCCCCCGACCCAAGCCTCGTCCGGCAACTCCTGTGGATACGCCCTACCCAATGGCTGCGCCCAAAAAGCCTCCACTTAGTCAGCCAAACCAGCCACTGGCGGACCAACCACTGGCAGCCAACGGAGCCGAAGTAGGTGCGTTGCCCATGCAACCGCCAAAACCTACGCTGCACCCAGCTATGGAAAGTGTAGGTGCGCCCGAACTTTCTGTGACCGAAAAACTTACGGCTGAAACATCAATTTCTAACAAAACAGAAACAAAGTCTCCCCAGTCATTCGCCTTAGACCCAACTCCCATGAGTGATAGGGAATTAACTCAGCTTGGCTTAGGTGGCCTGGGCGATGGCATTAATGGACAAAGCCCCCATAGCCATCAAAGTGATCCCTTCGCTAAGGCAGCACAACCAGAGACAACAGCCGATCTCCCCCCCGTAGTAGGTGCTCTGCCAGTTCAACCAGCTGTCCCTCTAGATACAGGCTTCTCGACCAGTTCTTCGTCAAGTTTCAATTGGTTACCCTGGGGTATCGGTGCCGCCGTGCTTGTGGGTGCGATCGCACTCATTGGTCCCAGAATTATCGGTGGCGGTTCTAACCAAGAGACTAATCCTGTAGAGTCTGCGGCACCGCAAACAGAAGTTGCCCAAACAGAAGCTCCCGCGCCTGAGCCTGAACCCGCACCTGAACCTGAACCCACACCTGAGCCTGCCGCTAGTGCGGCCCCCGTCAATCTCAAGGTAGAAATCACAGATGCCGGTCCCTCATGGATGAGCATTGTCGTTGATGGGGAACTTGCCTTTGAAGGCCTGATGAACCCCGGTACTACTGAACTATGGGAAGGCCAGACATCTATCACCATGAATGTGGGTAATGCTGGAGCAGCAATCATCTCAGCCAATGGGCAAGACCCTGTGCCTGCTGGTAATCCCGGTGCGGCCGAGTTTCTAACCTTTAGCGCCGAAGCAGCGGGGCAATAAACCTTTCCTTAGACTATGGGATTGGCGCGGCCACACTACAAACACAGCGATACAATAAGTAAACATATCTATACATCTGGCACTGCAGCCCATGACGTCCAATCTAGAGACGGTAGAGTCTACTGAGCAGAATGACTACCTCAACGAACTCCCTGATGAGGTAGAAATGTCCCTCTTCGACCACCTTGAAGAATTACGGACGCGCATTTTCTATTCGTTGATTAGCGTTTTGGTCGGAGTTATCGGCTGCTTTTTCGTCGTCAATCGCATTGTTGAACTCCTAGAAATTCCGGCCCAGGGGGCAAAGTTTCTGCAGCTGTCTCCAGGGGAGTATTTCTTTGTATCGATTAAGGTGGCTGGCTACAGCGGCATTTTGGTCGCTAGCCCCTTTATCATTTATCAAATCGCTCTGTTTGTAATGCCCGGACTCACACGGCGAGAGCGAAAATTACTAGGCCCTATCGTTTTAGGTTCTAGCGTCCTATTTGTAGCGGGTATCTTTTTTGCCTATATCGCTCTGATTCCTGCCGCCCTAAACTTCTTTATTAACTATGGTGAGGGCGTCGTTGAGCAGCTTTGGTCCATTGACCGCTACTTTGAGTTTGTGCTGCTGCTGCTGTTTAGTACAGGCCTGGCATTTCAGATCCCGGTGATCCAATTACTTTTAGGGCTCCTGGGCATTACCAATTCAAAGACCATGCTCAAAAGTTGGCGCATCGTTTTATTGGGAGCCGTAATTTTGGGAGCAGTCTTAACCCCGTCTACTGATCCTATTACTCAAAGCTTGCTCGCAGGAGCAGTTTTATTCCTCTACTTTGGCGGCATCTTTATGGTTAAAGCCATTGGCCGTTAAGGGGCATATCATTATCCCTCCGCCACCACACCTCTCACTTAGAGCGGATGCTTCGCAGGCATCCCCACCTGTCTAGGAAATTCCTTGTCTGTCTTTTCCACCTTTTTCACGTATAGACAATGCCGTATACCTTGAGTGAGTGGCGTTTCCCAGGGGCAAATGGCCACCAGTTCCCCTCCTAAGGTATCCAGTGCTCCCATAAAGAGTTCTTCCTCTTCATCGGTCCATTGCCCGCGAAATAGCACGGCGAACCCGCTTTTTTTAAGTAAGGGTAAGGCATACTCCGCACAGGTAGAAGCAGGGCCAACGGCGCGTACCAGAGCGAGATCGTACTGGGCACGATGCTTTTTATCATGGCCTACGGTTTCTGCCCGTTCTGCCAGGAATGCCGTATTGGTTAAACCCAAGTTTTGGCAAAGGGTTTGTAAAAATGCGATTTTTTTGCGGGTAGAATCAAGCAGAGTAACTTGCCAGTTAGGGCGTGCGATCGCAACCGGCAATCCTGGAAAACCACCCCCTGTACCAATATCAATCACCCGCTTTACCGTCGGTAGCCACTGCGGTTTCTCCGGTTCATACCATGGAACAAGACCACTCAGAGAATCCCACAAATGCTTTTCCCAAAAGCTATCTGGCTCTGTAATGCGCGTCAAATTAACCTGACGATTTCCCTCAACAATCCCGTTATAAAGTCGGTCAAATAATGCCTGCTGCTGATCAGACGGCTGCCATTGCAACGTTGCTTGCCATAGATCGCCGTTAACAGGCAATTGTTCGGTGATAGTCTCTGTCATATCCCCTGATTCCCCTGATCTTTTTTCCAAACTAAGCTTGGGCTTAGCCCTCAGCCTACGCTACCGGGGCTGATTCTAACGGTTGCGTCACCAGCTCACCATTTTGCAATGTCCAACAATAATCAGCTAAATGAGCCAAATCCCTGGCATCGTGGGAAACGATCAGCAAACTCCAGTCTTTTTTTAGCTCTGCCAATAAACTAATCAGCTGCTGCTTCATAGACCAATCCAGTCCAGCCGTCGGTTCATCTAGCAATAGCAAATAGGGCTGACGAATCAGCTGTACCGCCAACGCCAGACGACGTTGCTGACCACCGCTCATGGCATGCGGTGGCGTCTGCAACCCAATTGCCCCCAAGCCAACAGACTTCAGCGTCTGAGACACTTGCTCCGAGCCCAATTCAGGGTGACCAATGCGTAACTCTTCAAGCACCGTATGCCCACAAAAATGGCGTTCTGGAAACTGAAATACCAAACCCGCCAGCTGTTGTAACATTTCTGGCTGCAGTTCCTGATTACGCCAGTGCATAGTCCCCTGAGATGGCGACACCAGCCCAGCTAAAATTTCCAATAATGTGCTTTTCCCTGAACCACTCGGCCCTACAATCAACCCCATCTTTTTGGGCTCCAGGGTAAACGAAATCTGCTTGAGAATAGGCGTTACACTAGCCGCCGGGTGGTACGAAACATTATCAAGGGTGAGCATTAGGGCAACAAGAAAGGCCATCTCACACTATAGCCAATGTTTTGTACAGCGAGGGACTTGCTATGCTATGTAAGCCTTATTCACGTCCATAACCGAAAGCATTTTTATAGATGCAACTATAGGGTCAACGTTGGGCGTGTTTTAACCGACATCACGCAATTTAAACTATGGAAATTCGCTTTCGCGAGTGCGACTTCTTTAACCTATGGATTTGGCTAGAGCTAGAAAATGCGCCGTCTACCATGGAACAACAGTACCTAGAAGAAATTTTTGACTCCTGGTTTTTCCTAGGAAAATTGGGCGGCTTTAACGCCGAAAACCTTCAGGTTCAAGAGGGTGGTCACGAAATCAGCTACATGGATTACAACCATGATGATGCTGACAATAGCCTGATGGCAGTTATGCACAATATGTCTGAAGTTCAATTTCAAGGCACCTGGGCTCGCTGCTGGTTTGACCTGGGTACGACAGACGCCGTTGCCTTAGATGTACTGCTCAACACCCTAAAACAGTTCTGCAAAGACTACATCGTCATCAAACGAGTCTACATCGGCGGTGAAAACGAAAACTGGCCCATTCCCCGTGATAAACATGCTGATTTTGTCGATGCCATGCATTAATCTGCATCTATCGTGAGTTCATCTTTCCAGGCGTTGCAGGCCATGGTCCTAAAAAAAGCTTCAACGACGATTAATCTGATCTGAAAAAAGCCTCAGGGAGTTCAAAACGCCTTCTAAGCTCTCATCAAAATTCGCCAGGCATAATAATAGTGCCCCTCACAGAGAGCTTGAACTATGGCATACGAAACACAACGCCAGGCTAGTCTGGAATCTCCCGAGTTTGCTCAGCTAGAAAATTGGCTTACCAAACGTATCCGCGAACTCAGCATCAATGCTCTGAATTCCAGGGCATTTACTTGCACAGCCTGTGGAGAAGTCACAGGCGAATACCTGGTGGACTATGACGGAAAAACGTATCGTTTCGATACAGCCACTACCTATGCTTTTTTAGAATTTATCTTGGCTAAGCATCCAACTGCCATGGGTTAGAGCAATCTCTCACGTCACCACTTCATGATCAAAGCGCTGACGCTTTTCAAATTCAAACGGTCCGGCTATAGAGCCCCATAACAATTCGTCGGTCTCAGGATCGCGACCTCGGTCATAGCTGACGAGCTTATGATCAGTAATCTCAAACTCATTATCTAAATAGCTAGTCTTGTCATTGCGGACTACGATGCAGGCTTTGCCGGGCACAACCTTGCCAATAAAGCTTTGACCCGTCCAACGTACGGTCATATCACAGCCAGGCATTTTCTCCAGCTGGTCTGCAGAAATGTTAGCCAACTTCTCAGAATCACGAGCTGCACCAATCACAGCGTCTTGATCCTTAAAAGTATAGTTTTCTAGCAAAATATGATCGGCCTGGGGCAAAAAATGCAGCACCCGTATTCGATAGGGCTGGTTCAACATAAAGTCGTACGCTTGCTCTAGATATAAGCTACCTCCCGTTAAAAACCCTGACGGCAAAGGTCTCATACACACTCGAATATGGGCAAAAAAGGGAGGATTTTCAATCGCCTGGGCCTGATTGCTAAAGTCAGCAGCCATCCACTTAAGCAAGGTAGAAATATCAGTTGGGTGAGACATCTGAGGCATTGTTACGGCTTCGCCATTTATTATGAAAAGATAGAATCCTCCCAAGAGCAACCTTATGGAGTCTCGCTCAGTTTTTCATACGTTTTTTGATCACTGCGTTGGCAGCTGGTCTACCGAGCGTACTTACCACTATCTCACTCAAAACGAAGTAGAGCGTTCTCATACGGACTTTCAAGTATCGCCGTTGACTTCGGATCTAAAAGCTAAAGTTCTGTCTGATAATTCCTATGACGAGGTTACAGATTTAGCATCGCTACCTGGCTTTCGTCTGGCCTTTAACACCGTATCCGAAAAAGGCGAAAAGGTTTCTCAATCATTAAATCTTCTGTTTGTTACCCATACGGAAATAAACCATACCTTAGAAGGAGACTATCTTCGCGATCGCGCCTACGAAGAAGCCCGCCCTATCATTTCTCGATTTCGGTTTGATACCCATACCAATGAGTTACTAATGACCACCAACTATACTCGCGTGGTCTCTGTCGATTCCATTACTTTAATCAACCCTCAAACCCGTATTCGTCGTATTCTTAACTACTTACGCCCTCCGGCAGGACAACCTTTAGAAAAATTGGGACTAGTGGGTTTCGGTGTGGAGCAAAAGGTTACCTAGCGTAATGCGAATGGGGTATAGGCGTTCCTCGAAGAGCTGATTTCCTGCGAAACCGGAACAAATTAACGTGTATTGATTTCTATAACAGTTAAACAAAATTCCCCATACTCCTGGGAAAACTAGGTAACTCTTAGAAAAATACATCTCGTTACGGAGAGCGCACAGTGGGCTTATTTGAGAAAGTTCGGGCCGAATTCATTGACATTATCGAGTGGCTCGATCCATCACAAGACACCATTGCCTATCGCTTTGAACGATTCCAAAACGAAATTAAAATGGGAGCGCAGCTAACCGTTCGCCCTGGTCAAGTAGCGATTCTAGTCGGCGAGGGTCAGGTGGCCGATGTGTTTGAACCCGGTCGCTATCGCCTAGAAACCCAAAATATGCCGGTCCTCACCACACTCATGGGCTGGAAATATGGCTTCAACTCTCCATTTAAGGCCGAGGTTTATTTTTTTAATACCAAAATTTTTACAAACCTCAAATGGGGCACAGCTAACCCCATTACCATTCGTGACCCCGAGTTGGGGCCTGTGCGCCTGCGTGCCTACGGCACCTACACGATGCGAGTCAGTGACGCTCGTACTCTGCTAGAGCAGCTAATCAGCACCGATGGTCTTTTCCAAACCGATGAAATCAGCGATCATCTGCGCAACATGATCGTGTCTGCGTTTGCCAGCAGCGTAGGACAAGATCAAACCCCTCTGTTTGATTTAGCGGCTAACTACCAGACCATGGGCGAGCGCATACGCGAAGCCATGCAGCCGACTATGGAACCATTTGGCCTGGAACTACGGCAGCTGTTAATTGAAAATATTTCCTTACCCCCTGAAGTCGAAGCCGCCCTCGATAAGCGCGCTTCCATTGGCATCCTGGGCAATATGCAGCAATACACCCAATACCAGGCCGCCAATGCCATCGAGCAATCGGCTAAAAATCCGGCTGGGGCAAGTCCTGGACTCGACCTTGGTGTGGGCATCGCCATGGGCCAGCAAATTGCCAATGCGATGAACCCAAATGTGGTCGCCCCCCCTACTGCCTCTGCGGCACCTGCTGCCCCCCCTGCGGCACCTGCGGCACCGCCACCGCCAATGCCTGCGGCGACCTGGTACATTACCCGAGACGGCCAAAACTTTGGTCCTTACTCCCAAAATCAGCTACTGGCTAATGGTTTAACGGCTCAGTCCAATGTTTGGAAGCAGGGCATGGCTAGCTGGCAACCCGCAAATACAGTTCCTGAATTGCAGGCATTGCTAAACAGCGTACCGCCGCCGCCTATAGCCTAGCTGACAGTGCCTCCCTGCCCTTCCCAGGCAAAGAGTTCGTCAGGAAACATGTCTATAGCGCATTGGAAAGCATTTCTCTATTCACGTTCGGCTGAACTCACCGTCAAAGCCCACGTCCTATTCCCTATTCTCAAATGGAGCCAACCATCTCCGTTAATCAGTCTCAATGCCCCGGCTGTAAAGCCGACATGGCTTTTGACCCCGATGCGGGTCAACTAAAGTGTCCCTACTGTGGACGCATTGAAGCCACACCAGAAGTTACAGCCACTAAACTCAGGGCGACGCTACAGGAACACGACCTGATGGCGTTTATCAACACAAATCGTACGCAAATCGCCCAACTGGCAACCACAGCACAGGAGGTCAACTGCCCTGGCTGTCGGGCCACTATCACGTTTGAACCCCCTGATGTCGCTGGTCAGTGTCCATTTTGCGCCACCAATATTGTCACCCAAAAAAGCCGACCAGCTGACCCCACCCTGGCCCCCTCAGGGCTCGTACCGTTTAAAGTGGGTCGCAAAACAGCACTCACCAATTTACGCCAGTGGTTAGCCTTTCGTTGGGACTGGAAAGACTTAAAGGCAATCTTTTTACCTGGAAAGCTTAAGCAGCTAGCCCAGAAAAAGGCACTTACCGGCGTGTACCTACCCTTTTGGACCTACGACGCCCAAACCGAAAGCCACTATCAGGGCGAACGTGGCACCCACTATTACGTCACTAAACGCACAAAAGATGGTTCAAGACGGGTTCGAAAAACTCGCTGGAAGCGTGTTTCAGGAAATGTTTCACGGTTCTTTGACGATATCTTGGTGCCAGCGACCAGGGCCATTGACCCTAAAAAGTTACAGCAGCTATGGCCCAGCCTGCCGGTTTCTCAACTGAAACCTTACAGCGCTGAATATTTAGCTGGGTTTCAGGCTCAACGCTACGAAATCATGGTCAAGGAAGGTCACGCCAAAGCCAAAGACATGATGGCAGATATGGTCCGCGGCGATGTCCGTTCCGACATTGGCGGTGATGCACAGCGCATTCACTCGGTATCAACGCAGCACACCCAGGAAACGTTTAAACATGTTTTGCTGCCAGTATGGATGGCCACCTATCGCTATGGCAGCAAAACATATCAGGTGATGATTAATGCCCAAACCGGAGAGGTCATAGGTGAACGACCGGTAGCAGCCTGGAAGGTGGCAGTGGCGATCGCACTCGCAATTTTCCTCCTTATAATTATTATCCTGGCAGCCAACGGATAACCGTCCATTCACCCGAAAAAGGTTCACCATAAACATGGCTAAAATCTTTTATTCAAGGGATATACAAGTTTTGGCAAACCGCCATTGCCGATTCAAAAAATAGTGATTAACATTTAGTTACAAGGTGTTACCCATCTTAACGTTTCGTTTAAAGGACTCATTGATCATGGCTGAAGAGAACGCAAAGTTTGGTTTTACTCAGATTGCTGAAAACTGGAATGGCCGTCTGGCTATGCTAGGTTTCATTATCGGTCTAGCGACTGAGCTCATGACTGGTCAGGGCATCCTGTCCCAGATTGGCTTGATGTAAGACCTGAGATTAGACAGGTTCATTGAGAGATTCTCCAGTATCAATCTTTTTTCTATGCAGTCAGAGACTAGGGGGCAAGCGTCGGCTTGTCCTTTTTTTTGCTTAGCTGAAGAATTAGGATTAGGATTACGCCTCTGGTTCAAACTCTGCCCAAGTCGCCACAGACTTAAGCTCAAGCGGAATTTGATCGTCGGGGTGAAATTCTAAAACTGTTTCCCGATATCCCAAGTAACCTGACTCTGTAAATGACATCAACATGCGGGTCAGGGCAATCCACACCGTTTCATCAAATTCCCAATCTTTACTAAAGCCCGCTCGGTCGGCAATGGACTTCAGCGCCCAAAAATAGCTATTACGCACCACCGAACCGTTCTTTTTGTAAGGTGGCACATCCTCCTGGTGAATAAATAAAACCTGATTAGCGATCTTTGCTCTCATGGGGTTCAATGCTTTACAACTATATCCATAGCTTAAATTTTTCAAAACATCCCATGGTGGCGGCTGTTTGCCTGCGTAACGTTCACAAAGTCTATAACAACACCTGCGTCGTCAACGATCTTTCGTTGACGATTCAACCGGGTGAAATCTTTGGCCTGCTTGGCCCCAATGGTGCAGGTAAGTCCACTACGATTCGGATGGTGACCACACTGACACGGGCCACCCAGGGTGACATTGTGGTCTCTGGCTATGATGTTCACCGGCAAAAGGCCGAAGTGCGGCGTCAGATTGGTGTGGTGCTCCAGCAAACCAGCGTCGATGGAGATCTATCGGTCTGGGAAAATATGGAATTCCATGGCAGAATGCACCATCTGCCTAATCCCCAGCGGCAGCGCGACATTGATCAATGGCTGGCCTATGTGGAACTATCAGATCGTCGAGATGACAAGGTTAAAACCCTGTCTGGAGGAATGAAGCGCCGTCTGCAGATTGCGCGGGCTCTGCTACATAAACCCAAAATTCTTTTCCTCGATGAACCCACAGTAGGCCTAGACCCCCAAACCCGCCGTCGCCTGTGGGAAATCATTTTAGACTTGAAGAAGCAGCAAGGTATGACTATGCTGCTGACCACCCACTACATGGAAGAAGTGGAATATTTGTGCGATCGCATCGGCATTATGGATCAGGGGCGGTTGATTGAAATGGGGACACTGGCAGAGTTGCGATCGCAACATGGCGAAGGCATCGTCATCCAAAAAAACGATGATCGATGGAACTATACCTTTTTCCCCACACTCCAAGATGCGAACCAATATCTAGACCAGCAACCCGATAAAACCGGTATGATGACTCGTTCCTCCAACCTGGAGGATATCTTCGTTGAACTGACGGGTCATAACCTAGATTAATTACCACTGCACATGAAAAAAGGGATAGCCCTATGGCCATCCCTCAAAAATCATCCGTTGCGTAGGGTCATTGCATGGACTGCCCTTACGCCATCAGTTAGTCTAGATAGCCCATCAAAATGGAGCTATCTTCGTCAATGTCATTAGACGCAATAGGACGATGACCAGGCAGCGTATCTAAATCAGAAACCACCAGCGTACTTACAGCTACAGGGCGATGGCCAGGTAGATGGTCGGTACTAGCCACTTCAAAGTTGTCTGCCATTACTGGGCGAACACCCGCAGATGAAAGATTATGCACCACCTCGACATCACTCACGGTAATTGGGCGGTTGTTAGGCAATGTATTTGTCTCAACAACGCGAGTATTATCTTCAAGCACAATGATGTCTGACTTTTCAGCCTTAACAATACCGCTGCTCTTAGATGCAGACGATGTTGTAGCTTTCTTTTGAGTACGACCCGAAGAACTGGATTTCTCAGTCGTCGCTTTAGTGGTTTCCGCTGCGTCGCTGCTCATGACCTCATAACCCCTAGTACTAATTTGAAGTAATGCCTGTGACACTCGTCTGCGGCCTTTAAATTACTGGGAACGAACCCACGAAACATCAAGGCATTTCGAAGCTTAGGCGATACGTATATCTCAATAATTAATTATAAATTAAAAAACAACCGGTTTAGTTTATTAAAGCTAATCAGTCCCATAAAGTCCTTCCCATTGAAGGCTCGTAAGGTTTTGAAACTTTTATGACCGTCAGTCGCCAAACGAATAAATCACAAGCTAGAATGATATGTGCTCTAAGAAATAGTTCAAACTAACTATAGTTTGGATCATTCACAAGGGGCTGTAACGGTTTCGACGTTTTGACGAAAGTCGCGTTGTGATGCAGGTCGAGAGCGAGTCCACTCTCGAAAATCAAGACTCAACTAAATACAGATGCAAACAACATCGTACCTTTTGCTCGTAAGCAAGTAGCTGTAGCTGCTGCCTAAAAACCTCTTACAGGTTCGAGCGCTCATTATCTGACTCCGTTAAAGATAACGAGCTAACCTCAACGGATGCGTCAGGTTAATTTCTCTGGTAAGAAACCTGACAAAGACCTTTATCAGAGCATCCCATTGTCCGGGATAATGGACAGTTCCCGCCTAGAGGATTAGATAGGCTAAACCTGTGAATGATTGGCGCGTTATTACTCAGGGCGGACACGGGTTCGACTCCCGTCAGCTCCATTTTTTTGAATAGTTTTTTTGAATAGTTATACCTATGTTCAGTCAATCATCTTGAGTGGGTATATTTAATTATTCGCCATAGGCAGACTCCGAATAAATGCTCCGGAGTCTACATATGCATGCGCGTACATTAATTACATACATATATTATTTTTCTTTATAAATGTGAATTGAGTTGTTGGCACACCCACACCATTGACTAATTTATTTACCCAATTTGTCATAGTTACAAGTTTCTCCTATTTTTTTTCTTTAAGCTGAGTGAAGTATTTTTCCAACTTTGGAACAAGTTTCATTGTCAAAAACTAAGGTGTTTATACTGAAGTAGAAAAGCTTTCAGGTCACAGATCATAGAGATAAGAAAGCCTGAAATTTTCAGTTTAGATGTAGGATTTATCAACAGTTTTTTGGGTGGCTAGGAAATAGCCTAGCTCCTGTGTGGGGTGTGTAATTTCAAACACTATTTTTTTAACCTATATCTAGTCTTTAGTCACCGCTCTCGTTTGTCTTGCTGAGTTACACAATAATAATGAATTTTCCTCTCTGGCAATATCTTCAACAACCGGTATTCAATCCTCACCGTAAAACAATCTTCAGCCCATTTAGATTTTGGCAAAAACACACCGTTCGACACTTAGAGCGTTGCTGGGAGAAGGAATATCGTCAACATGGAAAGCTTAACTGATACCCACAGTCAAGTTAAATTCGGTTCTTCTTCGTCAGAACAAACCTCTGTTTTAAATGTGAACATTTTTAATAAATGTCAGGCCGATTAAAACAGACATCGAATGTTAGGGAAATATAGGAATAATTGTTTAATTTCTAAGATTTCCCACTGGTTGATTGTCAAGAAGTTCTAACAAAAAAGTTTTATTAACAAAAGAGGTTTCTAAACTAGTTTTAGAAACCTCTTTTGTTAATAAACTTGCAGTTTTAATCAGAGACACCTTTAATTTGCCTGACTAACATAATTAGCAATTGCCTGACGAGCTTCTAGCCAATCTGCCAATGCCTGTTCAGACCAAAGCCAATGAAATGATAAGTCGTCGGTTATATCTTTGTTATTGGCAGCCTTCAAGGCAGATTGCCAATGACTGGCAGCCGTTGCTAAGAGGGGTTGGCTATCGGCATCGGTTACCCCCTGCTTAGATTGCTGATGATATATCATCGCCAAACCAAGCTGGGCATGCAACTTGGTAGGTGAATTCTGAATGTCAGCATCCTGAGGAATTTGCTCTAGCGTCACAATGGGCGTGTCATATTTTTGACCTTGCTCAATGGCACTTTTCCAAACTTCCATAGCTTCTTCCCAGAAACCACCCTCATAATAGGCAAACCCCAAGGCAACCTGGGCCTCTAACCAGTTGGGCTGTGAATCCAGGGCATTTTTCCATGATCGGGCCGCCTCTGCGGGACCAATATCATCACTTGCCGCCTCGTTCTTATAAATCAAGCTCCACTGTAGCTGGCCCTTTGAAAATAACAGGGTTGGATCTTCAATGTTGCCCATGGCCACAATTTGGTCCAGGGCTTCATTTTGGTCACCAGCCACTACCATTTGATTGATGGCAACAACCGCACTTTCAGGGTTACCGCTAGGAATGCCGCTAAATTCAACAATCTCTGGCGACACGACCTTAGTCTCTTTAGTCGTTTGAGATGACTGAGAAAAAAGCTTAAGCGGGTCACTAATGCCAACGCCAGTCAGGGCAACAAGGGCTAAAACCCCAGCACCTAAAACTAGTTGTTGTTTTCGCAATCCTGTCTTTTTAGGGACAGTTTCCTTGTTAAGAACAGTCTCTGCTGATTGAGAAACCGTTACTGGAGTATCACTGTGCCCTTCGCTATAAATACTAGCTTCAGAGGCATCCATCTCTACCTCTGCACCTGTCTCTACAGACGGGGGATCTATTGGCTTTTTAGGCAGCTGATCGTAGAGATCTAAACCAGGGGTCTCTAAGGTTTCAGGGAGCAAAGACTCATCCACATCCGCCAACATAACCTCATCGGACACGGATGGTTGCGATAATTGCTCCACGAGTTCCGTCATAGCTGACGCATCTTCTTCGTTGTAGCTCAGAATTTCTTCTAGCTCTACGGTTTCAACAACGTTGTCTAGATCTACGTTTTCTAAATCCACATTGTCTAAATCGACCTCTGCCCTCGTCGGCCTCACTACTGACTCGTCAGTTTCAGCGATCGCAACAGGCTTTTCTAAGGAGGCCAGAGCCGTTTCAGACTCACTCAACAGCTTATCAAGGGCGCTATTGTGATTGCCCGGTTTACTGGCAAGATAGCCATCAAACCCAGGCTGCATATATAAAATAGGCAGCGCCCAATAGCTATAGTGAGAACCATGGGCCGAAATCAGACCTTGACGGGTACGGTTGAGACACAGATCAATCGGGTTACCCTGCTTTAAGTTGCGATATAGCAGCTGAGTAAAGGTAATGGCTACGTTATCAGGAATTCGCTCCGCCATGGCAATTACCCCAGGAATGCCTCGATTCACCAAAGCATGCGCCAGATTTTGCTCGTGCCAACCCACTTCAGAGCCTGCATTTTGGGCATAGGCTCCACGACAGGAATTTAAGACGGCTAATTTAACGCCATTATTCGATAGGAGCCCTGCCAGGTCCTCGCCACTAATGCGCTCGGTTAATCCTGTTTGGCGGCTAACTAGATATAAGTCACCACCGGCATTGCCTAAGTTACTATGCCCGGCATAGTGCAACACCTGGTAATGGCCTTGCTCTAGAGCCTGGGTCAATTCAGATCGCCCTGGCTGTTCTAAAACCGTCAACTGAACATCAAGTTGCTTCTTAGGCAAGATTTCGAAACTACCCCCAGACCGCATCGATACGGGATGGAGTTCCTCTTGGAGATGCTTAGCCTCACGGGCAAGTTCCAGACGATCTTGATCGTTTGGTGCGGCAATGACCATTAAAACTCGCAGCGGCCGATCAAAGTCTGGCACCGTCTCCACAGGGCGATCGTATCCCTGACGTCGATCCAGGTGGTAGCGAGAAAACGTAACATCGGTACCAGTACCCAGGGGGCGATCGCCAGCATGCAGCACTTCCCAAGGGAGTTTTTGTAGTTTTTCTCCCTTTAGCCCCAACCGTAACCGCAGTGGAGAACGTCGGTTTTGGGCCACTCCCTGGGCCGTCAGCCAGCTATCACGCAGGGCTTTATCAAACAGGCTATTGTAGAGAGCCTGCCCTAAAGTAACCAGGGTAGGTAACGGGTTATTGGCGGCGTCATCTTGACTACCACCAGAGCGAAAATTTGATCTTGACGCCCAACGCTGACTCGACTCCCCCTTAAGAATGCCAAGTAACGGAGCATGCATCAGCGTAGATGATTCATTTAGCCATTCGTCTATAGGCCAATGAAATTGTTCTTGTGCCAAGGGAACACCGGGTGCAACTTGTTCCGTACGCACCAGATATCGGTCATTGCCGACGGCTGTAATTGATATGTCAAAATCTTGGAGCACTGTTAGCAGAACACATCCCTGTTACTTTGTTTTTTACTATTTGACATCCCTGAATCCATTTGACTTTTTTAGTATCCCCAATAAACAAGCATAATGTGTCGAAGTAGTTACGAGTATCAAGCAGATGCAATTATGAGACTGTCTACATGGTGTTTTTGCGAATTGTTTTTGCAAAAAGGTTAATTGGGAAGGTCTAACCTCTGCAACGTTAGCTAGAGCATATGGCACCTTAGAGACGCTATTACGCGATTAAGCACTCTACAGGGTAGCTCATTCCACCCTGGGGTTGACAACCATAGCTGCCCCTCCACCTCGTCTAATCGGCTCTGCAGCGACCTGTATCACACCGTTGGGCCATTGCTCTAAGCCAGTAACGGCACCTATTTCTTCGGTCATTCGGAACTGATGTCCTAACTGACTAAGATTATTTAAGTCATTGTTCCCAGCCTGCTCAACCCAGGCCTGCTCAACAGTTGTAGTACTTCCATTCCGTTGGGAAAACCGAGGAGCGCTAATGGCTTCTGACAATGGCAGGCGAAAGTCAATCAAATTCGTGGCGATACCAATAACGGTGGTGATAATCGTGGCCCCCCCAGGACTGCCAAAGGCAAGAACACGGCCATCGGGTGCAAACGCAATGGTGGGTGACATACTACTGCGCGGACGTTTACCAGATTCTGGAACGTTTGGATGGGGCACAGTCGTATTAAAATCCGTGAGCTCATTGTTGAGGATGAATCCGTATCCAGGCACGACCATGCCAGACCCGCCAGTGGACTCAATGGTTAAGGTGTAGGACACCACATTGCCCCATTGATCGGCAGTGACTAAGTGAGTGGTGGATAGGCCTTCTTGGCCATTGGCAGCCACAGCAGCAGGGGCTTGGGTAAGACTTGGGCTTGGGTCTGTTTGATAGGGGAGGGGATTACCTGGTGTCGTACACGGTGCTGCGGCTTGGGTCGGCAGCGGTCGACTGGCAAGGTAGTTAGGGTTGAGCAACCCCATGACAGGAACATCCACATAGTCAGGGTCACCCAGGTAAGCATTGCGATCGCAAAACGCTAGTCGCTCCGCCTCAATTATCTGATGTAGGGCCTGAGCCCGCTCCAGACTCCCCAGGTCACTAGAGGCCAATAAGTCCAGGGTTTGGGCTACGGTAATGCCACCGCTGCTGGGCAACCCCATGCCATACAAGCGATAGCCACGGTAGTCACTGACCACGGGTGGTCGCACCCTCACCTGATAACGATCTAAATCTGCCAGGGAGATTGCCCCAGGATAAACCTTAAACGAGGGCTGCTCTACGGTGGGGGGTGACTGCACCGTATCGACAATTGCCTGGGCTATCTCCCCCCGGTAAAAACTGTTTACCCCCTGGTTTGCCAGCAGCCGGTAGGTATTGGCCATATCTGGGTTTTTAAACAGGGTCCCCACCGCTGGCGGCGCACCGTTGGGCAAATATAGCTGCTGGGTAGATGTAAACGCCGCAAATCGTAACTGGTTACGGGTCACCTGCTGGGCAAAGGTATCATCCACTGTAAACCCAGCCTCTGCCAGCTCAATGGCTGGAGCCAGGGCCTCTGCCAGGGAAAGGGTACCGTACCTAGACAGGGCTGTTTGCCAATTTAAAGGCGTGCCGGGCACGCCCACCGCTAAACCACTGCTAATGCGATTGGGGAAAAACGGCAGGCTTTCTCCAGCTAGATTGTCTGGATCGCGAAATAGATCGGGGGTAACGGCCATTGGCGCTGTTTCACGGCCATCTAAGGTAATGACGCGGTCGAGATCATGGCGATAAATCACCATAAACCCACCGCCGCCAATCCCTGCGGAAAACGGATCGGTTACCCCCAGGGCAGCAGCAGTCGCCACCGCCGCATCCACCGCATTGCCCCCCTGACGTAGCACTTCAATGCCAATCCGGCTGGCATCTGCATCCACCGAGGCCACTGCCCCACCGGAACCATAAGCAACAGGAACTTTACCCTCGGGCTGGGCCAAGGTAGTAAAGGCAAAAACCAACACCAGACCAAGGGTTAAACCATATAGCCACCAGCGTTTGGTGGGGGCGCATTGCCATGCGCCCTTAAGATTCAACATTCAACTTAGGTCAAACCTGATAGCAGCACTAATCCCAAGACAGCTCCAAACACAATCAGAGCATAGAACTGGGCACGACCAGTTTCCAGGTATTTCAGACCTTCACCCGTAATCAGGGTGACGAAGCCCGTCAGGTTGACCAGACCGTCTACCAGCTTGATGTCCATGGTGAGGGCAACTTTGGCAATCTTGCGACTGCCCTGAACAAAGACCACCTCGTAGATGTCATCGACATACCACTTGTTGAGGGAGAAGTTGTAAAGGGGCTTGATCTTGGCTGCGATCGCACCCGCATCGATGGTCTTGGTCACATACATCAGCACGGCCAGGGTAATACCAACCACCGAGATGGCGACAGAACTCCCTGCCATCACATAAAACTCATGAAGGTCAACCTCTTTAGCCAGCTCAGCCACAGTGACCACTTCACCAGGAGGCGAGATAAAGGCCTCAAAGTAATTACCAAAGGGAGTGCCCACTAAACCAATCAGCATCGAAGGAACCGCTAGCGCCACCAGGGGCAGCGTCATGGTGATAGGCGATTCATGGGGCTCAGACGCATGGTGATGATCGTCATCATGATGATCGTCGTCGGCTGTCGCTTGGGGCATTTCATGAGTGCTCATGGCACCGGGGCCAAGGGACGCGCCCATGCGCTGTAGCTGCTCAATGCGCAGACTTTCCTTAATGTCATCGTTGGTACCGCGAAACTCTCCTTCAAAGGTGGAGAAATACATGCGGAACATATAGAACGCCGTGATTCCAGCGGTGACCCAACCAATCGCCCAAAGTAAAGGACTCACCTGGAATGTAGACCCCAGGATTTCATCTTTAGACCAAAAGCCAGCAAATGGGGGAATACCTGAAATTGCCAGGGTACCAATCAAGAACGTAATCGCCGTGAACGGCATATACTTGCGCAGGCCGCCCATCAGGCGCATGTCTTGAGCATAGGTGGGGTTATGGCCCACCACGCCTTCCATGCCGTGAATAACAGACCCGGAGCCAAGGAACAGCATAGCCTTGAAGTAAGCGTGGGTCATCAGGTGGAAGAGACCGGCACTGTAGGCCCCTACCCCCATGGCCATGACCATGTAGCCCAGCTGGGACATGGTGGAATAGGCCAAGCCTTTTTTAATGTCGTTTTGGGTCATGGCGATGGTGGCACCCATCATGGCGGTGAATGCTCCCACGTAGGCGATGGTGGTCATCGCTACGGGGATTTCTTCAAACACCGGATACATGCGGCCAATTAGGAAAACACCGGCTGCCACCATGGTTGCCGCATGGATTAGGGCAGAAATGGGCGTCGGACCTTCCATGGCATCGGGTAGCCACACATGGAGAGGAAACTGGGCCGACTTCGCCATGGGTCCCATAAAGACCAAAATCGCAAATAGGGCTGCGATCGCACCAGGCAGACTGCCAATTTCCACCATATGGGTCAACCGCTCGCCCATGATGTCAAAGTCGAAGCTGCCAGTGGCCCAAAAGATGCCCAGCATGCCTAACAGCAAACCAAAGTCACCGACGCGGTTGGTAACAAAGGCCTTTTGGCAAGCATCGGCTGCCGGTTTGCGGTTATACCAAAAACCGATGAGCAGGTAGGAACACATGCCCACCAGTTCCCAAAACACATAAACCTGAAGCAAATTGGGGCTGAGCACCAGACCCAACATCGAGAAGCTAAATAGACTTAGATAGGCATAAAACCTTACATAGCCCGGATCATGAGCCATGTAGCCATCGGTGTATACCATCACCAAAAAGGCTACCGTGGTCACAATCACTAACATCAGCGCAGCTAAGTGGTCGATGGTATACCCCATCTGCAACTTAAAGCTACCGGCTGACGCCCACTCAAACATAAATGAGTAGGGTTCGTGACCATTCCACTGACTCCAAAAGATGCCAAATGACATCATCATCGCCATGCCAAGCAGGCTGACGATAAAAACCGAACTAGGCGTACGTAATTTACTTGTAGCGTCGCTGTAACTGATCAGGCCCACACCCACAATTGCCGCACCGATGAGTGGCAGCAATGGGATGAGCCATGCATAAGAATAGAGAGATTCCAAGGATTCCATAATATTTTTGGTGCCTGCCCTACACGCTGAGTTGGCAAAAACCGAGTACATTCTGACACATGCGGGCTGGACTGTTCGTCATCTTCTGACCAACACTTTTGGCAGAACGTTGATTTTTCCTTGAGCAATCACTTACTTAAAACTTACTTAAATAGGTAAAACTCAAGTACAACGAGGCTTCTGTTTCAGATTCATGGCACAACCTTGTGATCCTTAGAAAAAGGTTATTTTTTACGACATCGCCTGACTGTTTAGGTTTCTTGATGTTGGATCAGGGAGGGAGGGCATAACCTACCGGGCAATGGGCAATGGGCAATGGGCAGGTAATTGATAATGGGTAATGGACAATGGGCGGGCATAGCCGACCAACCTTTTTGCCCCCAAACACGGGCCACCGGTTCCTGGGGCATAAAAAATTTTATCCGCATCGCTCTCATTATTTGGCTGTGCTTGGGAATCGGTCTACCCTTACCAGCGACAGCCCAAACTCAACCTGAAAAAGCTAATGTGGTGGTTGATGGTCGGGTGCTGTTCCAGCTTGGCACCATTGAGAATATTAGTGCCGAGGAACGAGCTACGTTTGCCAGCCAAGCCTTGTGGCAGGTACTGGAAAATGCTCAACGCCAATCTCCGCCATCCACCATTCGTGTACGAACAAAAGAGCAAGATGGACTGGTAACGCTGAGGGCCAACGGACGGCATTTGTTGACGGTAACCAACGGCGATTTGATGGCTGGGGTACCTGCGCAAGAACGAGCGGACCTATGGGCCGATAGTCTGCAAATAGCACTAAATAAGGCGCAGCAAGAGCGGCAGCCTGGTTATCGACGTCAGATGATCTGGGTGAGTTTGGGGGTAGTTGCGATCTCGCTCATCATCTGGGCCTTGCTCTACAACATACGCCGCTGGCTCTGGCGACGGCAGACCCGCAAGGGCAAGCTACCGATGTGGATTTTGCCCTCACTGCTCTGTGCCCAAGTATTGGTATGGC
>JAHQVZ010000218.1 GCA_019634055.1 Leptolyngbyaceae cyanobacterium MAG.088 | reverse complement strand
TATCAATAACAACAAGCCATAAACCAGCAGTTGGTTCGGACGGCGTAACCAATTCTCTTGTACCAGATTATGCAAGACAGCCGCATAGACATATACACCCCCAACTCGAGAATTATCAAAAGGGGTTCGCAGACCTTGATCGATACCTGTACCAGTAGCACCGACAAGAATAATTTTATTGTTTAATCTTTTAGCAGTAACTTTACCCTCGAGAACATCGATTAAGCTTGCAAAATTAACCGTATCTACAGGGCCAGGCCAATTCAAGAACAGCTCATTCTCTGGCAAGATGGGCAAAGCAATGACATCAGTGGTTAAACCATATAACGCGGCAGTAGCTGCCGCTAATGACGCTCTTTGCCCCAGATACAGTTTATGGCTACGAGTGACGCCATCAAAATCACTAGATTCATCAAGTTGGCCAATTTTTGCCGCATTTTTGAGCAGAGTATTCGGATTTAATGGCTGCCCATCTGCACCAATGGTAGCTCCCAAAATAACTCCACCATGCTCCGAGATAGCATTCGCTAAGATGACATTCGCGACACCTTCATCATCCTGATTAGATTCTGACATCAGAATATCAAACGCAACTATGCTATTACCACTATCAATCAGTATCTGTAAAAGATCAGCATAGTATTGTCTCGGTATAGGGTACTGTCCAAGCTTTGCTAAGGTAGCATCGTCAATACCAATTACCAGCAGCTCTTCACTCCAAGCTTGATGACCTCTAGAACGCGTGATAACGTCAGACGAAAGAGCTTCGAGATAATCGAATGCACCCAGCGACGATAAGGCAACAAAAACACTACTAACTAACAAGCCTGGTAACAGAGGCTCAACTCTGCGCAAAAATTTTCGTCGCCAATCAGGGAACAACCAATTCATAAACTTGTTTTGTGCCTAAAGGAGTCACTACCTTGACGTGAAACCGCTCATTAGCAGGCAGGGGCAATAATAAGTCAAAGTCTCCCTCACGACTAGTATCCTGAGTTTCTCCTTCGACAATTAATAAGTTATAGGGAGAAAGATGGCCCTGCAACATCACCATACTTTCTTCATTCGTCCGATCACGTCGTTCTAATCTTTCCACATCCAAATCAGTCTCATCTGTAGCAGGCACCGGGGGAGAAGGAGGTTCTCCAGGATTAGTAAGACTCTGAAAACCTGTTTCCACAAGCACAGCTGCGCCTTCAGCTTCGGAGGACACCCCACCTTCTAGAACAGCCACAGCAGATCGACCGCTAGGTTGAATGGCTACCCCAAAGTCTGTACCTCGCACGCCATTAATTCCAGACGGTGTACGCATTTCAAAACTAGATTCAGGATGTGTGAATGGCCTCACAAATAATCGTGCCTGACCACGTTCTACATCGAGTTTGGTGACTTTACCGCCCCGCTGAGTTGTATATATATCTATAATGCGAAGGTCTGTATTTTCCGAAACGCTGACAAAACCAATTTGTGTATCTACGGCAAGTCGTGCCAAAGAAGCTGGTCCTGTACGAATACCATCACCTATAGAGCTAATCCTTTGGCCTACCTGAGCCTGCAGCACCTGGCCATTTTGAACAGCCGCGACTGACCCACTAAGATTACGTATTTCTAGCCACCGATCAATACGCACAGATAAAGGACGCGCACTCACCCCTAAAGAAGCGCTTACTATAACAACAGTCAAAATCAACAACACAATAAAACGATGTTGACGAAAAGAATTTGACAGCATATTTCGATTCAGCCGAATCATACTCTTAGGCCTTGATAAATATCCATTACATATAGATCACCAAATCAATCATGACATGCCTTTCTCATCAAAACATCAAGGCTCCTTAAAATTGCCTGGCAATTCAGGTGATTTTGCCGACACGCCCTGTCATGAAAACAATTAAGCCAATACAAGGTAATCGCGGTTCAAGCATTGTGGAGCTATGATCTTAATCGATTACGGTGAATCACTCGAACGTCAATATGATCCATGGACTCAGCAATCATCTCAGCTAGTGCCCGAGCGTCGGCATAACTCGTGAAAGACGCAATGTGAATATAACTGCCTCGCCGTGAGGAGGTCAAAAATGCATCCGGGACACAGGTACGAAGAACGGACAAACTTTCCTGAAGATGGCGAGTTGACAGTACGATATAGGGACGACTTTTTATGCGTCCAATAACAATTTTTTCATCCCTATCAAACGTATTAAATTCCTGAGGAGAGGTTAAAAAACTACATTCTTCAGATGACTCCACCTGAGCTGAGACATGACTACTTGGCAACACCCAAAAGGTGATAAAGGTGGTTAAAAATCCCAGAACCAGGCGAATGTTAAGGAAGCCTGCACTACCACGATTAAAGAACATCTAAACAACTACCATATAGTGATCAACCATAGAGCCATAGTCAGCAAAAACGCTGGTTAACATCGATCTCAATACACCAGCTGTAGTATAAGCTATCCTTGTTCAGTCAGCTTCTTGGTTTCTGCAGATAACTTCTTATCCGCTCGACGCCCTAAAAACTGAGCGGCAGTTAAACTATGATTGGTCATTGACGCCTCAGTCATCCATCGATGATTAACCTTAGTCCTCGCTTGCTGAAGATGTGGCGATAGTCTAGTAAGGACCGGGTTCTGATGGCTAGCCAAATGTTGATTAGCTTTAGCCTTTGACTCTGGCATTACCTGGGTAAGGACATTGCTGATATTAGTAGTAATAACCAGAACCATCATGCCCATTACTAAAGGTTGAACCCACTTATCCGTCCATAAACGTCGGATAAAAGCGGAGACAGACACTTTATGGGTAAACGGTGACATAAATTTATTAAAGTGCTCAAAAATCGTACTTTTCAAAAAGAAGCTGCCAAAACTGCAGCATATTCATAAGATTATTACAAAAAGCAATATTTTGAATCATTTATTTGCCTAAATCTATTACGCCTAAATCAGTATCGAATTCTTGGATCAACGTAGGCATTCAAAATATCAATGGCAATACTCACGAGGGCAACGATCGTGCCAAAAAAGGTCATCAGCCCCTGGACAACTTCATAGTCTCGCTGAGAAATGGCTTCAAAAAAACGATTCGCCAAGCCTGGCCAAGAAAAAGTCACTTCCGTCAGGACAGTACCGCCTAATAAGGATGCAAAAGTTAGGCCAAGAATAGTAATCACAGGAATCAGAGCGTTCTTTAAAGCGTGAACGGTAATAATTCGAAACTCAGGAATACCTCGAGCACGAGCGGCCTCTACATAGTCAGCCCGTAAAGTTTGCTTGAGGTTTACTCTAACCATGCGTTCAAACACACCACTGATCAAAATTCCCAGGGTCAGGCTGGGCAACGCTAGATGATAAAGGGATGTACCAAACTGGGCTAGATTGCCATGGAGCAAGCTATCGAGCAGATAAAGACCTGTAGGGCCATCAGGCGGTGTCTCGATTAGGGGAAAGCGGGTACCAATGGGAAACCAGCGTAGTTGCACGGCAAACACTAGCTGTAAAATCATGCCAAACCAGTACATGGGGGTGGCATAGGTGAGAATGCCAAACAGTCGTCCCCCTGCATCAATGGGGGTATTGGGACGTGATGCAGCAATCGATCCAACGGTGATGCCAACAATGGCGGCAACTGTCAAACCACAGAAGGTTAGTTCTACCGTGGCAGGGAAATGATCCCCAATGATTTGCCAAACGGTTTGGCCCTGGCTGGCGATAGAACTACCCAGGTCAAATCGGAGGAGATGCCCTAAATAGTCTATGTATTGAAAAAATAGGGGTTTATCGAGGCCTAGCTGCGATCGCAATGCCTCCTTAGCCTCAATTGGTGCCCGTGGACCCAGCAATGCATCTACAGGGTCCCCTGGCGTTGCCCGCATCAACAAAAACACAACCGTCGTGATCGTCCAGATCATTAACGGTGCCAGCATCAACCGCGACAGTACGTAGTAACGTAACGCATTAGCCCGAGATGCCATGATTTTTCCCCATATATACTCACACTAATGCTGTCTGAGCATGGCTTACCATGCTCAGACAGGGAATACAACCAAACCGCTTATTTGTTTATTTGCCATAGCAAAAATTGCTGGTTTGGCTCAATAGCCACACCATTGACACCCGATGCAGCAAACACATAGTCTTTCGCTTGCCATAGCGGAATATAGGGCACATCATCAACCATAGTCTGCTGTAAGTCTTTAAACAAACTATTACGTTTGGCCTCATCTAGCTCCGCACTTTGCTTAGCCAACAAATCATTGGCCTTAGCGCTGTAGTAGAACGAGCCATTTCCCTGGGTAGCCCCTTTCTCACAAAGGGTTTCCGCTGACCCCTGATTACAGCTAAGGAAAGGCTGCACAAAGTTATCGGGGTCAAAGTAGTCAGGATACCAGTTCGCTAAAACACTAGGGTAAGTTCCCTGTTCGACGTTGTCCCATAAGGTAGCGGCTTCAGCTGTACTCACTTGAACGTTGACTAAACCAGGCAAATTAGACTCGATGGATTCTTTTAACGTATTGGCTACAACGCTGCGTGTGGTAGACGATGTGGGATACCAAATTTCAAACTCCAGAGGGTTAGCCTCGGTAATGCCAGCGTCTTTTAAAAACCCCTTAGCTTTTTCATAGTCGCCATCCCCATAAACCGTTTCAAATACTGGATCATGCACATCAAAACTCTTGGGGATCAGACTATACAAAGGTTCTGCTTGTCCTTGAAATGCGCGATCGCTAATTAAGTTACGGTCAATCATCGCCGCTACTGCTTTGCGCACATTCAAATCATCAAAAGGCGCAATCTTCTGATTGAGTGACATGTAATTAACAACTATGGAACCTGCTTCAATCACATTCCAACCACCAGTGTCCGCCTCACGCTCTAGAGCTGCAATTTGATCGGGGTCCAGGGTTTGATAGGCCACATCTAAACCACCAGAGCGAAACGTGTTGTAAAGGTTTGCCGCACTCGTAAAAATCTGAATATCAATGCCATCATTACCGGGTGCGTCACCCCAATAATCTGGATTCGCATCGAGCTTGATCACATCGCTACTAAACGATGACAGCTTATAAGGACCAGACCCGAGAAACTCTTCAGGCTTAAACTGAGCTTCACCGATGGTATAAGCATCAGGGGGGACTGGTGTAACGCCCCAGAAAGTAAGCAGGGACGTAAATGCAGCAAACGGCTGTTTCAGCGTAATGGTCAGCTCATATTCACCGGTCGCTTCAACGGTGTCAATTTTTTCTGACAGCAAAAATGCCGGGCGACCACCATTGTCCATAAACCGCTGAATGGAAAACGCCATGACTTCGGCGTTAAAGGCTGAACCATCATGCAACGTCACCCCTTCTCGTAGAGGAATCGTATAGGTCAGAGCATCTTCACTAACCGTGGGCATCTCTGTAGCCAATTGAGGTTCTAACGTAGTTGAGCCCGGTGCATAGGTATACAGGCGATCCCCCAGGTTATAGAGCAAAATACCTGGAAAAATTTCATAGGCATCAGCAGGGTCTAGAGTACGAGCACTGAGGGTGGTCCCCATGGACACACGGCCATCGGGGGGCACAGATCCCTGATCGCCATCACCGTTACCACCGCCACCACAGGCAACTGCAAAGACCAAACAAAGGCTAAAAAGACTGATGTAGTAACCCAGTGAACGCAGTCGTTTTGGCCAACCACGCCTACCCAAGAACTGAACCGACATAGAGGATCTCCGATACGCTAGTGAACCGCAGCAGTTAGTCCGCACCATGACTACTTATAGAACATGGTACAAATGCGGCCCATGGGTGCTAGTTTTACCATTCTCAGAGGACGCAATCAATGAATTAGATAACCGGCCAGTGATTAAAATTGCAGACTATGGTCGATTATGACTGGATAAGAGCTTGATAAATAGCTCAAGTCTTATAAAATGAACATCATCACGAAACCGCTTGCAGTTCTAGGCCACATACATTAGAGAACTGCCTTAATGTCAGCCCACAGGCGAACTAGTCAGGATTCAATTTACAGCATTGCTGACTTAATAGGACTAGGAGCCTATCCCATGCAGACCACGAGTAAATTAGGCTTTCAACCCTCGGGTAGGGTCTACCTTCTGATGGCTATTGTCATCTTTGGTGCAGCTAATGCGGTCACTCGCAAACTGACTGAACTGGGGGCACTAAACTTAATCGATGGGCGTAACCCCATTTCATTTTGCAATGTCTTATTTGTTGGCAATTTATGTGCCCTCATTCTGTTAGCGATTGCCTATGGTCGGGAGTGGCGTAAACCAGCGTTGCAACAAATTAAATGGCAAGATTGGCTCTCTATGACGTTAGTGGCCCTTTTAGGGGCGGCCATTGTCCCGACGTTGATCTTTACGGCACTAGCTATAACGCCGGTCAACAATGTCATCCTTATTAGTCAAATTGACACACCGTTAGTGCTGGCTTTATCAGTGTGGATCTTGGGAGATCGTGTTAATAAATGGGTCGTCGCTGGAGCTGTTGTTTCGTTTATTGGGGTAGCGCTGACAGTGTTAATTCAGCCACCTGGCAGTGACATGATCTCCACAGGCATGGGTATGGCAATTGGTCGCGGTGCTCTTTTTACTGTCATCGCCGCAGTGATCAAAGCCATAGCAAACCTGATTAGTAAAATTAGTTTGCGAGAGATTCCGCTGGGAATCTTCAGTGTTTTCAGAATGTTGGTGGGCACTGTTTTCTTTTTCGGAGCCACTGTGGTGCTCTATGGCCCTGAACACTTTATGGATGTAGGCTCTCAATTTTTATGGCAGTGGATGTTGGGCTATGCTGCAATTATCGTTGTCGCAGGACAAGCGTTTTGGTTTAACGGTTTAAAGCGAAGTACGGCTAGTGAAGTCTCATTTGCTACTGCATTTAACCCAATTGTCGGTATTCTGTCTGCCTTTTTGTTGTTGGGGGAAATCCCTACCCTAGGCCAATATCTTGGTGGCATTGTTATTTTGGGTGGCATTTTCTTAAATCAGATTGGGGTACAAAAGTTAAATAGAACTCGCTCTTTTCCACGACCCAGCATGAACGATATGAATGAAGCTGGTGGCTTTAAAGGTGTTTAAATAGAAGATTGTCTTAATTCTGACGTTAAAAGTGTGACTCCAAGAAGACTGGCATCCTTGAGGATATCTTGGCTAGGATGGCACCAAGGCTCCCTAGCTATTAAGTATGCTCTTATGAATAAACTCGTCTTTGGCATTGGTCTTTTAAGTCTTTCAGCATTCATGTTGTTGGGTTTTAGCAAAGCAGATTTAAACAATCAGTCGGGCATGGTAAAAGGCGCAACCTTCGGAGTCGGAGTGGTGTTGCCTATGGCCATTGGTATAGGACTAGTCCAAGGTCATCGACGCGATCGCAAACTCTTAATCAGTCGTATTAGCAACTCCCGATTGATCACCCTCCGCTCAGAAATTTTGAAGATCGCCCAGGCAAGCCAAGGAAAAGTAACTGAAATTGAAGTGATTTCCGAATTAGGTATTGAGCAAGCTGTAGTCAATGAAGTACTGACAGATCTATGTCATCAAGACCTGGCCGAAATCGAAATGACCGACTCCGGACTTCTAGTATATTCTTTCCCAGACATCCAGCAGCTACCTCATAAACATACCTCAAGAGGACTTCTCGATGCCTGAGGCTAAAGCTTTTGAACCCCGCTATAACTGCCCTGTTTGTTCAGGGCTACCGATGCAAAAGTTAAAAATTACCCAGAAAAATGGCGGTCTCTTGATGACACTAGACTGCTGTCAACGCTGCGGAGGTGTGTGGTTTGACAAAGACGAGGTCAAACTATCACAACAAATTATATCGCCCAAAATCCGTCAACGTATTACGCAAAAACCTCGGCGATGGAAGAGTCATTGTCATCAATGCAATGCTCTGATAGATCGTAATTTAAAGAGCTGCGACACCTGCGGTTGGACTAATCAAGTCAGTTGCCCTGTGTGTGAAAAATCTCTGGAAAGAAAACATCACAAACATCTCATCCTCGACATTTGCCATAGCTGTCAAGGTGTTTGGTTTGACCAAGTAGAGCTATTAGCTTTATGGAATGGCCCATGTTTAGGAATTACTCACTCTTCTGAGAGTCCAACAACACCAACACAGCCGACTCAGCACCATACTGAAAATGTTGTCACTCAAGCTGTGGGAGAAGCGGTCACCCAGGGAGCCGTAGACGGTATATTTTACGGCGCTGATATCCTAGAGCCAGGGGCACAGCTGATTGCAGAAACTGCTAGCAATGCCGCTCAACGCGGTGTTAACGTCGTCACCAATACCCCTGAGATTGCTGGGGGTATCGTGGAATCTCTGGCAGAAGTAACGGGGGCGGCCCTAGAGTCTATACCCGAAGTCGCTACCGTTATGCTTGAGGGTACAGGCGAAGTCGCTGGGGGGATGACCGAAGTTTTAGCCGAAGTGATCGGAGCACTTTTTTCATCATAACTAGAACCAGCTATGAGCTATCAACAGGCGATGCAAGCAGGGGATTATACAGGGGCGATCGCAATTCTTGATCAGCACCTGCAAACCGAGCCAGACCAACCCAAACTCTGGTATACCAAAGCCGTCGCCTATTTAAGTTTAGGACAACCCGAGGCCGCTATCATTGCTATTGATCAGGCATTACGGCTCAATCCTCAGATGGCGATTGCCCAAAGACTTGCAGGCAAAGCACACCGACAATTAGATGATACACAACGTGCGATCGAGGCCTACAAACGAGCGGCACGACTTTACCTAGACCAGCAAGACAAAGCCAATGCCCAAATCTGTTTGAATCAAATCGAACAGCTACAGCCAAAACCAACAGAATTAGTCTCATCTCAGACATTTCTAGCTGAGACCACTGCCAAAATTGAACGGGGACAGTATCGCCAGGCTCTGCAAGATCTAGACTGGCTGTTACAACTAGACCCTAATGACATTAATATTTTGGCCCAGCGCGGCTTACTCCATGCCCGCTGCCACAATCATAGTGCGGCCTTAAAAGATTTTGCCTACGCCATACAGGTAGAGCCGAATAATGCCAATCTGCGCTTACAGCGCGGAGAAATGCACTTACTGCTAGGCAATATGGACAATGCTCTAGCCGATTTTTCGGCCTTGTTATCGCTGAATACAGTAGATTCTTTGGCCATCTATCGCTTACGGGGAGAAACCTATGCTAAAACCCATCAGTACAAATTAGCCCATCAAGACTTTTCTCAAGTACTGACCCAGGATCCACACAATGCAGATGCCTATCAGCAACGAGGACGCAGCAATGAATCCTTGGGGCAGCTAACCGATGCTCTCAGTGACTATCGCCAGGCGGCAATGCTCTATCTAAATCAAGGTAACTCCATCGCTGCTCAAGAACTGCAATACGACATTCAAAGCCTGGAAGCGCAGCTACAGGGACAAGAGAAAGACGAAAACGAAATCATTCGAGTACCCATCAAAAACTGGTTTGGAGGCACCCCAACAGTAGAAGTGATCATCAACGGCTGCAACCGATTTGATATGACTCTCGATACAGGCGCATCCATGACCTGCCTAACCAAAACGATGGCCCATTTGCTCAATGTAATCCCCACCAGAACAGGACATTTTGAGGTGGCGGATGGGCGCGTTGTGGAAAAACCCATTGGTCGGATTCAATCCATTGCTGTGGATCGAGCCAAAGTCGACAATATTAGTGTTTCGATTACGCCCACCGGCAACGTTGGTTTATTAGGTCAAAACTTTCTCTGCCGGTTTGATATGCGTGTTCTAAAAGATGAAATTGAATTCCGACACCTGCAGTAATGTGTCTTAGCAAAAATAAAATGGTTCATGTGATCAAACCACCCCAAGCGATTGGCTCAGTTGAAGATTTTCACCGTACAGTTTTTCTCGCAGGCTCCATTGATATGGGCACCGCCGAGAACTGGCAAGATTATGTGACAAACTCTCTGGATATAGACAATTTATATCTACTCAACCCACGTCGCGATGTTTGGGATTCGAGTTGGCAGCAAACTATTAGCAATCCTCAGTTTCGGGGTCAGGTGGAATGGGAGCTAGAAGCGCAAGAAAAAGCTGCGATGATCGCTATGTATTTTGCACCAGCAACTAAGGCCCCGATTACATTGCTAGAGTTAGGGCTATTTGCCAGCAGTGGGAAGCTAGTGGTCTGTTGTCCTGATGGATTTTGGCGTAAAGGCAATGTAGAAGTGGTTTGCGATCGCTACAATATTCTACTCATCAACAACTTAAATGACCTAATTGAAACTATCCAAAACCGGTTTTCCTTAAATTCATAACGTCAGATTACCTCAGACCTACTGGCATCATGCCTGGCTTTATGAGCTTTACTCACGGTCAAGCTCACACTCACGACCTAACACGATCCGACCATCAGCTAACCGATAAATATCTTGTGGTTCAGTCACCGAGTCATCATTGTCTATCAAACTAGACTCTGTAAATGAACGAATCTCACCCAGTTCATAAGAAGATTGCAGGTGCTCGGGTTGCACAGGAAGACCATCACTGCCCGTAATCACTAAGTTACTATCTGTATCACGACTGCGAGCAATACAACTATTGGCGACCAGTGCTTCAGAATTGACTAAATTATCAGGCAGCTCGATCAAGCTATCTTGAATAAAACTAACATCGACCAGAGAGATTGTTCCCGAAGCGAGGCGACCTGTAGCATTAATATCAACACGGTCATTACCTTCTAGGGTACGTGGGTCAGTCCCAGGGGGTGCAAAGAAAAAATCTTGGCCCAAAAAAGCAGTTTGACCGAGATCTATGTCACCGCCACGACCGTCAGCTGCAAAGGCAAGAATGTCACTATCGTCAAAAGCAACAAGAGCGTTAGCGTTGATGGTAATGTTGCCACCATTATCGTCACCAGAATTGACAAAGGTTTGAATATCACTATTACCAAACATAACAATGCTGTCTGCTTCGATTTGAATTTGTCCACCCGCATTAAACTCTGCATTGGTCGCAATGGTGCCATCCTGGAGTTGAATGCGATCTCGAATGGTCAATGCTATATCGCCTGCATTCCCCTCACCATCACTCACCGTCAAAAATCCTGACCTATTGACAAGCTCAAGATTGGTAGCCATCACTTCAATATCTCCACCATTCCCTATAGCACCTGGAATTACAAAACTACCTACAAAAGTAGTTGTAGTTAAACCTGTTGTCGCATTCAGGCCATCAAAAAGAATAGTGTCTTCAACATTCAAAAGAATATCGCCTGCATCACCTTCGCCTAAAGTTGACGCATCGATTCTTGAGCCATTAGTCACTTCCAGATTTCTAGCCGTCACTTCAATATCACCACCTCGACCCATAGCATCCAAACTGACACTACTCGCTACCGTCGAATTAAAGCCATCTAGATTTTCTCCATCCAAACGAGCAGTTTCTTCTACATTCAGACGAATCGTGCCTGCATCACCTTCACCAAAGGTTTCCACACTAATTTGAGCGCCATTAAGCACGTCTAGATTTCGAGTGTTAATTTCAATATCTCCCCCACGACCGATACCTCCCGGAGCCACACTGCTGCGTACACCAGCAGGAATAGACCCTAATATAGACGTCATCCCATCCAAACGAACGGTTTCTTCTACATTAAGAATCACATTGCCCGCATCACCTTCTCCAAACGTTTCTGCACTAATGAGTGCTCCATCAGCTACTTCCAGATTTCTAGCCGTTACTTCAACATCCCCTCCCTGGCCAACACCTCCAGGCTGAACACTACTACCGGCAATACTGGCACTCTCATTGACCGCATTCATACCAGCAACTCTAGCTGTCTCTTCTATGACTAGAATGATATTACCCGCATTACCCTCACCAAACGTAGCAGCATTCAACTGTGCTCCATTAGTTACCTCTAAATCCCTAGCAGTGATTTCAACGTTCCCCCCACGGCCTACAGCTCCAGGCTGAACGCTACTTCCGACAGCACTGGAAGCTTCAGTGACTAAACTCACACCGTCAAAGCGAGCTGTCTCTCCAAGCTCAAGAATGACATTGCCTGCATTGCCTTGCCCAAAAGTATTAGCACCGATTTGAGCACCTTCAAGTACCTCAAGGTTACGGGTTGTAATACGAACATCACCTCCTGTACCAATACCAGTCGGTTCAACACTACTAAAGGCTCCAGTGGGAGTGCCGGTAATAGGATTACCTCCCTCAAACCGAGTAGTTTCTTCGATAGCTAGAATGACATTACCCGCATTACCCTCACCAAACGTACCGGAACTCAGCTGCGCCCCCTCAAGCACCTCAAGATTACGCGCTGTAATACGCACATCTCCACCTGTACCAATACTACCAGGACCAACAGTGCTGAATGCTCCATTGAGATTGCCATCAATAGGGTTAACGCTTTCAAATCGAACCGTTTCCTCTACATCTAGAATGACATTACCTGCATTGCCCTCACCAAAGACGCTGGCAGATAGTTGTGCCCCCTCAAGTACTTCGAGATTGCGTGCTGTAATACGTACATCACCAGCTGTACCAATAGCACCAGAGTCAACACTACTAAATGCTCCACTAGCTAAACCATCTACAGGGTCAATGCCTTCAAACCGCACCGTTTCCTCTACATCTAGAATAATACTACCTGCAGAGCCATTACCCTGCAGGCTAGTGCCCAGCTCAGCCCCCCCAAGCACTTCGAGATTTCGCGCCATAATACGCACGTCTCCACCTTCACCAGTAGTATCAGATGGTATTAGACTAAAAGCACCACTGCTGAATCCATCTATAGGATTACTCCCCTCAAATTGAGCAGTTTCTTCTATCACAAGAATTACATCACCTGCATTACCTGAGCCCAAAACTCCGGTATTTAACTGTGCACCTCCAAGTACCTGAAGATTACGAGCAGTGATACGAACATTTCCACTTTCATCAACACTATTATCAACCAAAAAGCTAATAGCTCCCGCAAAACGAGTACCATTTAATCCATCAAAAGTGACTGTTTCATCAGCTACTATAACAACATCCTTAACATCTTCAACCGCTGTAGTATCAATGGAACTATTCAGCACCTCAACATTATTACGAGCATCTAGATAAACAGCTCCTCCAAGACCAGAAGAATTAGTTGCATCAATTCCGACCCCTATGTTTCCATCTCCCGTAACCACAATATCGCCTCCAGATAACTCCAGATTAGGCTCATATTGATTTGTTAACAGCACCACACCATTGACCACTCTCAGCAATGCATCACCAATTGTAATATCAGCACTGGTTGCTACTTGAGTAGCATCAGAATCAAGCGAAAAAGCATCTAGCAAAGAATTAAAGCCCGTTAAGAGCTCTAATGGTGGAGTACCAAGGGCATCTGGCCGGACACCCGCTCGAACATCTAATGTAGGTTGAGCATTGCCATCAATCTCAACAATGGTTCCATCCGACAATATTATTGTTTCCTGTAGAAAATCAATACCTACCTCTGTTCCCTCAAGTGAAATAATCTCAGCAGTACCAATAGACACTGAACCACCAGCTAAAATATGTAACGATGAGCCCTCATAGGTACCAATTGTGACATCGCCTAATGCTCGAATAATTGGGTCAATGGGACTAAACAACTCGCCATCAGTGCCATCTAACTGCTCTACTCGAAAATCTCCACCGCTTAAATAATGGGTGTCTCCACCCACCGGACCTGCTGAGCGTAAAACCATATCCCCATTGGCAAACAATCCACTCTCGGGATGACTCAGGGCCACAATATCTACCTGTTGATTGCCTTGCACCAACAGATTTCCGCCAGCAAAGCCGATAAAAGGAACTTCAGCTGTATCTCGAATCTGTACCGTATCAGTTGCTAACAATGACACATCGCCGAGTGCTGCTACCTGACCCTGTAAATCTAAACTATTCCCAGACAAAATCAGATCACCACCAATAGCCAACACGCCACGATTGACAACATCTCCTGACGCCTCAGTCAAATAATTCCAAAACGAGATGTCAGGACTCACCGACAACAACTGACTCTGGTCTGGAGCAACCGCGCTAAAGAGGCTATCACCTATAGCAACCGCCTCTGCCGTTGTTCCATAAAACGAACCCATCACATCCACAATCGCCGTCTCACCAAAAACCAGACCATTAGGATTAATCAAAAATAAATCGGCAGGCCCATCCACCCCCAACGTGCCAAAAATTTCTGATGGACTATCCCCCGTTACCCGACCCAAAATAGACTCTATGCCAATCGAGTTGAAAAAATACACCCGCTGGTCATCATTCACATTAAACTC
>JAHQVZ010000217.1 GCA_019634055.1 Leptolyngbyaceae cyanobacterium MAG.088 | reverse complement strand
GAGGTGACGCGATGGAGCGCATCAAACCAAAAATTAGAGCCCATGGAAACTGCCACCCCTGTAACAATCCATCCTAACCAGTGCCTGGGTAGGGGTAGGGGCCAATCGGCTTCTAGGACAGCTTGGGTCGCTAACAATTTTGGAGAACGACCGATGGGAAGAGCATAGTCTGACAGGGTGGTTTGTACAGCATCCCCCAGGGACTGAAGATCGTCGCTAAGGGCTCCAGTATCGTCAGCGGGCGATGACAGAGTTTCTAAGGATGCCTGATTAACTGTTTGAATCACACTACTGCGCACAGCTTGATCTACGGTTAATCGATTAGCAATGTAAAACGTATCCGCATTGACGGCCATTGCGATCACTACGCCAATTAAAATGGCAACTATTTTTGAATTACGGCGATATACCCCAGACGCTCGATCCATGCCTCGGTCGTACCAATGTTCTACTTCTTGCTGGAATAGTTTGAGCTGGTCTTCTGCAGCATCGGTACGATGACTAACCCGCTCTGCTAATATGCCAAGACTTTCCCGTAATCTTATGGGCAGCTTATCGTCGAGGTTTTTACGAATATAGGCAAGGTCACTGGTACGAGATTCGTTCTGGGTACTTGAGTCAGTTAATAGGGAAAGTAGTTCTTTTAAGGTGGGCTGCAGTTGCCGTACTAGACCTTCAGTGATGTCCATACCACCGGCTATTTGCGATCGCAAATAGCCCACTCGCCGCAGAAACGCCTGGGTGGCCCCATAGCTTTCGGGTAAAACCTGAGCCCCTTGATCAGAAAAGTGATCGAGTTCTGCCAGTACTCGATCGGCAATTTGAGCAAGTCCCGTGCGACCTGCCCGATAATCTATAAAGATTTTTTCTAAGGCAGCCTCTAAATTACGTAGCTCTATGTCAAGTAATGCACCATCACCAACGGCTGCCCGCAGCGTGTGTAACGTGTCACCCAGCGGCAGCATAATCCGCTCCTGTAACAACCGCTTAAGACGCCCCTCTACAACTGTTTTTTGCACCCCTTCCAACTGCAATGTTTCCATTAGCGTTGTTGCAAACGCCTCTGATGGAATATAAGAAGGCCCAGATGTTTGGCTGCCAAATACGTTACGGGTACGACTCAAAATGCGATAAACACGGCCAACACCATGGAGTATTTGTCGGGCCGAGCGAGCAATGACTCCTTGGGCTTCGTAATTTAAGTTACGCACCATGGGACTGCTATAAAGCTGATCAGCTAGCTTACTAGCAATACGACGATCGGCAGAGTCCCCCCCAGCCAATAGCTGCTCAATTGAATACTTAAGATGTTCGGCCCTCCATTGCAGCATAGTGCTAATAATTTCCTGCACTTCACTGGCAATCAATCCCAGGGCCATATAAACGAATATTAAGCCCAGGGCGACATCTAAAACTACTGGCAACCCCATAATTTTTCTGAATTAAAGCTAAGAATTCAGGCGACTAAGACTGATGCGAATACCGCCGATTATTCGTCAGTATCGTCATCATCATTAACATTAAGCTGCTTCAGGCGAATGTGCTTACGACCTAAGGAAATTTCAAATTCATCTCCAGGCTTTAAACCCATTTGCTTTGTATAGGCAGCTCCAATCAATAAATTACCGTTAGATTGCACAGTAATTCGATAACTTGCACTACGTCCACCCCGACCATTACCTGTTTGAATACTGTCTAATTGAATACCTTCGGCATCAATAAGCGCATTCATAAATTTCATCATGTTCACACGGACAACGTCCTTCTTTGTCACCGTGTAATAGCCACAGGCTTTGGCCTTTTCCTCTCTAGAGAGATGCTCTAAGTCTTTAACTTTCTTAAGTAATGTCTTACCAGTTAATGGATTTGAATTTGACGGTTTAGCCATTCACCCACATCTCTAACATGAACACGTTTAGAAAACATATAACGAGCAGAATGATACATGATTGAAATAGGTTTTTGCACACTGTTTGAATTTATTTTTTGATAATTGTATTAAGAGTTGATTTAACAAGTAATTTATTTGAAGTCTAACTATTATGAAGGCTTCTTATGTTAGTTTTTCTCCGATTCTCTTCCCCATATTCTGTTGACCTCAGGTTAGATTCACACCTTTCTAAACCGTGAACTCGGCTAAGTATCCGCCTCAACTATGAAACTTACAACCCGCGGACACTACAGTGTAAAAGCGATGCTTGACCTGAGTTTGCAACCCAATTTAGCGTCAGTCAAACTAATTGCTCAGCGTCAAAATCTACCTGCTCCTTACCTGGAAAAATTGCTTATTCAGTTACGCCGCGCAGGCTTAGTTGAATCTGTTCGGGGATCGCGGGGAGGCTATCGCTTAGCTAAGGCTCCAAAGCAAATTTATCTAGGTCAAATTTTGGATGCTGTTGGTGAACCCATTACACCATTAGAACTAGCCTCTCCTGAAAAAGCTGAGGATTGGGTTACCCTCACCCTATGGCGACGCCTTCAGGAAAATCTACGGGAAACCCTTTACAAGATTTCCCTAGAAGAGCTTTATTACGATGCTCGAAGTTGGCAAGCTGCTCAAGGTGAAAATACAAACTTTATGGTTTAGATCTTGTTAAAGGTTGACTCTTCGTTATGGTTATTAAACCCTGTTATTTCTAGCTTTAACCATGGCCGATCAGGTAGTTGAAATTCTTTCTGCAGAGGCGATTCGTCGCACCTTAAACCGTTTGGCCTCTGAAATTATTGAACGTACTGACCACTTAGCCGATCTAGTCCTGGTTGGCATTCATACTCGCGGCGTTCCATTGGCTCGGACCATTGCTCAACAAATGGAGCGACTAGAGGGAATTAACGTACCGGTGGGGGCCCTTGACATTACGTTTTATCGAGATGATCTCGATAAAATTAGTACTCGTACCCCTGCCAAAAGTGAGCTTCCCTGTGATTTGACTGGTAAAAAAGTTGTATTAGTGGACGATGTGATTTTTAGTGGGCGAACTATCCGAGCCGCTCTTAATGCTGTGCTCGACTATGGTAGGCCCGATCTAATTCGTCTGGCGGTGTTGATCGATAGAGGCCATAGACAACTTCCTATTCACCCCGACTTTATTGGTAAATCTTTGCCCACCGCACGAGAAGAGTTGGTGAATGTGCAACTTATACCATTAGACAATAAAGATACAGTAGAGTTGCTTAAGCCGTCTTAAGCCAGGTTTTAGGATAGAGAGTTAAGCCAGCTTGGGGACACCCATTCTGGAGGATATAGGCCCAGCCAAGCCAGGTTTTGAGTGTAATAGGCAGAGTCTCCATCCCAAAAATCATTGGGGTCTGACAGTGTCAGCTTATTGACTCGAATCGCCTCAGCTACGTCAGCGTCGAGATGACGGGCAGCCTGGTAGATCATGGCGTATTGGGAAGTGGCTCCATAGTCGACCATGGCCTCACCGTCTAGATCAATCTGGGCCGGTAACATTTGAGACGATTGCCAACGGTCTAACAGGGGCGAGAGATGATTGCTGATGTAGTGCCCTGCTGGTGCAGACTTAAACCAAATTAAATCTAAGGCCACGCGCCACCAAACACGGTAGGCATCAAATCCATAGAGACTTTTAAGCGGGGCGTCAGCTGGCAGTTCTCGATAATGGGGAGCATCGCTATGGAGTAATACCCAATCACTGGGTAAGCCTATGTTTGAAAGTTGAGCACTGGCTTCTAGCATGTGATAGCCGGTTTCCAATAGCTCTAGCCAATTTCGCTGTGGATCGATTTGAGCAAATAGGCGAAATGCATAGGGGGCTATATAGGACGGATTCAGGTACCAGGTTTCGGGGGAGGGATGAAAGGCCTCAATGGGGCCGGGGAGTAAGTAGCGTCCAGAGAGATCATCCTTTAAGGAAATATCAGCTGTAGAATAGTCCCAAATATCAGACAGCTTTGTTCTGGCAAGGGTTAAATAGGTTGTCTTTTTCCAGCGACGAGCTGCCATGATCAAGGCGGTTACCGTATCGATATCGGCATCGGTGGCAAAGTTAGAGTCTAGAATCCCCCAGGTTTTGGCCTCTCCTGGTGCGGCATCCGGCCCCCATTTCCAGGCCCATAGATGGTCGATTGGTGCGCCATCATCATCGCGCCTTGCCAGGTTCTCTTCCCCCCAGGTCAGGACTCGATCAAAGGTCTCTTGATCGTTAATCAATAGGGCACGCAACATGGCATAGGCCTGCCCTTCAGAGGTGGTGCGCTGATCGTCATTTTCCCAATCAATAACTCGACCATCGGCTTGAATAAAGCGATCGCGATAGCGCTGCCAGGTAGTCTCAAAAAAAGAACGGTCAACTCTCGAAGCTGCCGTCGCAATTGAAATATTAGAAGGGAGTTGGGTGGGCAGCTCATAGGCTGCCTGAGATCGCACCGGGACCACACAGCTGCTAATCGAAATATTAATAAAAAGACTAAACAACGCCAGACAGCCCCAGCGCTTTATCCATTTAGAAACCGCTCTAGACAACATGTTTGTCCCATCCTTTTATTTGGACTGGTGTGGCAATTTGTCTGCATGTGGTAGATTGCACCGCCCATCGGTTTTGAAAGCGACAGTGATTAGTGATGACTAATGCTGTGAATTATGGCCGTAAAACTATATTTAGTCTTAACAAATTAAAACGTTTATGTGTTTGCGTGGTTGCCACTTGTTCTATCTGTCAGACCAGTGATCGGTTAATGAGGACAGTAACTGTTCCTAAAAATCTAAATTCTAATCGTTAGCCTGACAGGCAGGCCAAGTCCATGGTCTATTGCTTATCGTCTATTGCGTATAACAGTGTGCCAGGCCATGAAACTAATCCCATCGCCTGGCACAGATGTCAGTACACATTTTAACTAAACCGGTTAGTAACGTTCCCAAACAGGTTGAAAACCCCGGTGTAGCAGCAGCCCTTCTTTAATTAGTAATTCCTGACGTTCTAGGGCAACGCTATTGGTCAACTGGCTCTGTAAGGCGTTAATTTCTTCTAAGGCTTGCAGGGGACGATCTTGGGCTAGGGTCAAACTGATGGAGGCCTGACGCAGGTTGATATCATCCGGTGCCAGCTCAATGGCTTGATTGTAGAGACGACGAGCTTCTTGATAGCGCAGTTGGCGGAACCGCACACCAGCTAACCCGACAATCGCTTCAAACTGCTCAGGATTACGGTCTAGCAGTGTGTTGTAGGCATCGGCTGCAGTGGATAGATTATCGGTATCTTGAGCAATTTGCCCCTGTAATAAATAGACTTCAGGCGCATCAGGATTTTCCGCTACCAGTTGAGCGGCCGCTTCGTTGGCAGCATCTGGATCGGTCATGGCCAATACCTGAATTTGCCGTTGACGGAGCGCAATGGAGTCAGGGTTGACCACTAACAGAGACTCATAGAGCTCACTGCGGGACGGGTCGGGCGGTAACGAGCCAACTAAACTAAAGAGTTCAGCCGGGTTCTCATTGGTCGGATGGCTGGCTAACCACTGCTCTAAAACGGACTCTGCTGTTTCTACTGAAATAAATTGCCCCTGGTAGGCCAAACTGGTTTGCCCCAAAATTTTGGCATCATTGCCAGGATTCAGGGCAATCACTTCGTCATAAAGTGCAATTGCTTCAGCATAGCGACCCTGGCCTTGATAGATACCAGCCAGTCCTTGTAGGGCACCGGTGACCACCTCATTGTTACTGGTAGGATCGTTAATCAGCTGCTGATAAATCGCAATGCTGGTATCAATATCATCCAGGCGACGGGCTTCTTCTGCTTGGAATAACAGCACAGCAGGATCGTTGCCAGCGTACAAGCGCAGCTGCTCTTGGGCCAGCTCTAGCTGATTTTGCTGCAGATAAATTTGGCCGAGACGATAGTGGAGAAAGGGTTCGGCTGATGTGGCTGCCAATACATCCTGATAGAAGGGAATCAGGCCAGCATCTGGGGGATCGAGTTTAGCCAGACTACTGGCAATGTACTGTAGCTGTGTGGGGTTTTCGGGCAAGGTAACTGCCAACAAACGCTGCCGCAGCTCCTGGGCTGAAATTTGCGCCAGCTGACGCTCCCAAATAGTGGTCTGTACATACAGGCTGATGTCATCGGGATACTGGGCTGCTAGCTGTCGATAGGTGGCCAGGGTGGTCGGTTGACTGCTGGGGTAAGTTGCCAGGGCATCAGCGGCTTCGCGGGCAGTGCCCACCGTTAGGCTTGAACTGGTCAGTACCGACTCATAGGCCGCGATAGCTCTTGTCTGAACGGCAGGTGCATCCGTGTAAAACGTCATGCTTCTGAGGGCACGGGCAATGACTAAAGGTTGTCCTTGAATGGTGTCTAGTAACGCCAAACCACGCTCGTACTCACCACTAGCGGCATAGGAGGTGGCCAGTTCGGCTTTAATTTGAGCTTGATCAGCATCACTGGCGCTGAGAAACGGCTGTAATACCTCAATCGCCGCACTGGGGTTTCCTTGTTGCCGTAGGGCAAAACTATAGGCCTGGGCCTCATAGACTTTTAGGGTTTGGCCTGCGTTGATATAGCCTTGAAATAATTCAACGGACTGAGCAGAGCGACCGCCATAGGCAAACACCTGGGCTGCCCCAACTTGGGTCGCTAAACTGGGGGACTGCTCTAGGGCAATGTCATAGTCAGCAACG
>JAHQVZ010000025.1 GCA_019634055.1 Leptolyngbyaceae cyanobacterium MAG.088 | reverse complement strand
AGTAAGTGCCTCAACATAAAGCGCTTCGTTCGGCACCCCCGGAAACTTATCCACAATAATGTGGCTCCCTCTAGTCCCCCCAATTTTACGAGTTTTACCCACAGGGGCAGGCGCATTCCCCTTAATACCGCTCCCACAGATCTGATCAACCCAGGGGCCAGAGGTATTGATCACCACGGTTTGCTCATGTCCATGCACTGTAAACGCCTCACCCGTCTCACTATCACGACAGAGTAATGACGAAATTCGTTTATTTTTCCGCTGAAGCTGGGCTACAGTCACATAGCTCAACATAGTCGCCCCAGCCTCCTGGGCTGACAGCACAATTTCTAAACATAGCCGCTCAGCATATTCCACCTGAGCATCATAATATTGAGCTGCACCACGACACCCTTCCGGCTCCACCGCCCGAAATAA
The DNA here is from genome assembly GCA_019634055.1 of Leptolyngbyaceae cyanobacterium MAG.088. Lineage (GTDB taxonomy): Bacteria > Cyanobacteriota > Cyanobacteriia > Phormidesmidales > Phormidesmidaceae > Leptothoe. Next base: position 7,800 of record JAHQVZ010000025.1, on the reverse strand, counting down.
CTGCTTTAGCTTTTTCGTCCCTAGCATGCGGTGATTGGGCAAGCTTTTGCCATAACTTAGCAAGTCATAGAGCACCATCCCCGCCTGAATTTCCCAATAGCTACGGGAACCTTGAGCATAGATAGGAATGGTCATCTGAATGGGTCGCACCAGATGGGGAGCCGTCTGTAGCAAAATTTTTCGCTCTTGTAACGACTCCCGCACCAAATTAAATTCAAAATACTCTAAATAGCGCAAACCACCGTGAACCAAACGGCTTGACCAACTAGTAGTACCACTACCAAAGTCACTCTTCTCAATCAAAATAGTCTTTAAACCACGTAGCGCACCATCACGGGCCACAGCCACCCCATTGATGCCGCCACCAATCACAATCAAATCGTAGGTCGTTGCCTCTACTGCCGCGTAATCAGACATAGTTGCCACCAAAAGTAACGATCTGCAGACAAATAATATGTACTAGGTAACGAACAATTGTTCCCCTATGTCTCAAGATGGCACAGATCTTTAAAAAGAGGCGAGTTGTGAATCGTGAATCTAATAAAGACCTCAAACCACCCACATCTCACCACTCACTTAAACGCCCACAGCCTCTTTTGACTCTGGTTCAATCGCCACCGTCGCTTTGGCTTCTCTAAACAAATGATTAGCCCATTGCTGCACGTCATAACGGCAGATAGCCTTATGCAACTTCTTCATGCGCTCGGTTTGCTCCTCTGACGACATGGCTAGCGCCTCATCAATACGCTCATCCATACGGGTAGAAGAATAGGGGTTGGTCAATAGAGCATCGGGTAGTTCTACAGCTGAACCAGTAAACTCTGACAGAATCAACACACCATTCTCACCTTTGTGGACGGCTACATATTCCTTAGCAACCAGATTTAGGCCATCTCGAAGCGGACAGATCCAGGCAATGTCTGCCGCTTTATACAGTGCCATCAGATCGTCATAGGGCAACGGTTCAGTAAACAGCTGTACCGGAGTCCAGTTGAGGGTGCCAAAACGACCATTAATCTGACCTACCATCTGTTCAATTTGCTCCTGAGCAATGCGATACACTCGCATTCCCTTAGCCGCTTTCACGGCGGTCATCATCAAGTTGACTTTACCGACCAGTTCGGGGCGTCTAGCCAGCAACCGTTCATAGCAGGCCAGCATTTCCTTGGCTCCCTTAACATAGTCCACCCGCCCTGCAGACATAATCAGCTTATTGTCACCAATTTCAGCTCGCAAAGCCTTGACGCGCTCTTGAATGGAAGGCCGCATTACCACATCGTGAATTTTTTGAGGGCTGGTGCCGACAGGAAACGCGTCAATAGTCACAATTCGACCGTTATAGCGTAGCTTGGTAACCATTTCAGGCTCAGCCAAAGCAGTCCCTGTCTTAGTAAAGGCCTCTGGGACAGGAATGCGCTCAACGATATCTACCTCACGACAGCTGCGGGCCGCCGATACAAAGTTTTGAACGTAGCGGGGAATGTGGAATCCGCACAGATCGCAGCACAATAGGCTGTCAATAATGGCATCTCGCCAGTGAAGAATATTGAAGACATCTGCTGCTGGGAAAGGGGTGTGATGGAAGAAGGCAATCTTTACATGGGGCATCTTCTGCCTAATGTAATAGGGCGTCAACCAAAGATTGTAATCATGGATCCAAATGAGGGCGTCATCTGCCGCATCTTCACAGGCGGCCTCAGCAAAGAGGCGATTAATATTCTGAAAATTTTCCCAATCTGAGCTGTCATAGGTAAAGTGCTCAGGAAATGAGTGCAAAATTGGCCAGAAGGCTTCTTTTGAGGTGATGTGATAAAAGTTACGCACCTGCTCGGCATTGAGGGGAATTCGCCGGACTACACAGCTATCGCTCCCACCGTCCATGGTTACGCGATCGATAAAGCCTTCGTTTTCGGCCTCTGTAATTTGTTTCCAGGCGACCCAAGTGCTCTGATCGGCATTGGCAAAAAAGCTTTTTAATGTAGGGACAATGCCGTTAGGACTCTTCTTTTCACGGTAGTAAATTTTGCCATTTTCCTTCACCTCATCATAGGGTTCACGGTGGTATAGGATTACCAGGGAAGACTTCATGTTAGGTTCTCCTGCAAGGTTATTAACAGTGGTCAATTCAGCTCAGAATTCCAACAAAATAAAACTCAACAGTGACAACTCTTTTGCCAAGCTGCCACTACTGAGCCTTAAAAAATGCATGAAATAGTAATTAAAATTCGCCGACAATTTTTACTAACCACGTCCAATGTAAAACCCATAGACTCCTCTAGAGAAAACCCAATTCTGGACGTGAACGAGGCTTAATTCAAAGGGTTTACAGTGAGTCACATTACCGTATTAAGCCTGATTTAGCAATTAGATGGGTATTCTCTTTGCAGCTTCGATTGAGCAACAGAAAACATTTTCAAAAACGAATTTAACAACGGATGCCATACCTATGTTTTTACTTAATATCGATCTTACACTCAGTCTAACGAGGTAAATCATAGATACCTTTTCGTCCCATTTTTTATCGATGGGAACTATAGGCACGCTCGGCATTCTGAATTCATGTAGTGCCGTTCAACTATATCTAAGTCGAAACGGCACTCCCCTCAATAGCGAGACATCCGGTGATTGCAACTGCCCCTAAACAAATTCAACTGGTTGAAGATGAAACCCAGAGCCTGCTTATATGGGCTGAAAACATTCAGCGATCAGAGGCGACTTTCTTTGAAAAAGCCCAAAAAATTGCGCGCCGATTGGGCGCTCACTATCGCGCTGATCGCCTCACTGAAGTCGGGTTTTGGACACCTGATCTGACGGGAGACATTATTCAGTCAGAAGATCGTATTCTGCTGGAGATTTATACACCGACAGAGAATATTGACTTTCGCGCAACAGAACAAACCGTTACCTTCAACCGAGTGCAACTTCCCCTGGTTAAACAGGGGGAATTTGTCTGGGGAGTCATTGAAGGTATGCGGCCAGGCCGGCGCGATCGCGCCGGGTGTTTTTACTGGTTACGCTATACCGATCAAGACGGGCGGGTCCATATCATCCGGGATCCGCTGGCCTATTCCCTGCCCTACGGCATCTTTGCCCCAGCAGAACTTTACGACATGCGCTTAGTCCAGCGACAGCGGGCCGATCGCAGCTATTTTCGTCGCACAGGCAGCAGCTACAACGATACCGAGATTCCGCGTCTGGGCGCACCAACTAATATTTTACAAATCCATGTCAAAACGGCGTCTCCCCAGGGCACCTTTGAAGGTCTCACAGAAATTTACCAGCGCATCTCTGACAAGCTAGCCTCAGGCAGTGAGCTAACGGAACAGGAAGCCGTTTATGCGGGCTACGATGCGATTCAATTACTACCGGTCGTTCCCACCATTGAATATCGCCGCGAAGATTCCCAGGGGGACTATGAATTTTTTACAATTCAGCCACATAAACAGGACATAGCCGAACCATCTTCTACGGAAAATCGGCTCCTTGACCTGTCCCCAAAAGTTACCCAAGCCGTTCTACGTAAACCTGAAACTCAAAATTGGGGATACGACGTGCCTATTTTGGGCTCTGGCACCACCAGTCCTTCTGTATTAGGTAGTCTGCGCCCTGATGAAGTAATTGATTTTATCGCCACCCTACACAATTTTTCTGAAGGTCCGATTCAGCTGATCTATGACCTGGTCTATGGCCATGCCGACAACCAGGCCCTGGAGGTCATGACCCATCAGTTCTTTAAGGGGCCAAACATGTATGGCCAAGACCTTAACCACCAGCTGCCTCAGGTGAGAGCAATCCTGCTAGAAATGCAGCGCCGTAAAATTAATACCGGAGCTGACGGTATTCGCGTCGATGGCGGTCAAGATTTTCGTTTCTTTAACCCGCTCACTGACCGAGTAGAACAGGACGATGCCTACCTCCTCGCCATGAGTGACGTGGTTCAGGATATCAACGGCTATCGACGACTAATGTTCACTATTTTTGAAGATGGTCGTCCCTGGCCCCAGGAAGGCTGGGAGGAAATTTCCCGATACCGAGAGTTAATTGAGCAAAAGCCCGAGTCATTCCAATGGGGGCCGTTAATTTTTGCCCACAACACCCCATCTCTGCAGGGTTTTTGGGACCGTAAATGGCGACGGGTAGGGGAGGTTATTTTCCAGGGCAACCGCTGGATTACAGGCTGTGGCAACCATGACACCGTCAGGCGTGGCACCCAGGTAAAAACCGATCAACCCATTAACTGGAATCTGGGTAAAACGCTGCCAGATGTTCTGCACAAGGCCTATAACAACCCAGCGACCCAACTATGGGTATGTGGCTTTAGCCCCGGCCTGCCCATGGACTTTATCAATGCCAATGTGGGGGCTCCTTGGGGATTTTTCAGGAATACGGATGATCAGTATGGCGTCAAGGTCGTTTCAGAGGAAATCAGCTTTTTAGACTGGCAAGTTGAACCCGATATGTATGATTTGTCAGAGGTTTACCCCCAGCTCAAGCAAATGGGGTTTCGTGATTTTCAGCAGCTAAGAGACTTTTCACAAACGCTGCAAGAAGCCATGGTATCGACGGACTATAACCTGCAAGAGGTGGCGATCATTTGTAGTCAATGCCTGGGTGCCAACACCGACGGCTGTGAACTGCCTGTCCTGACAGAACTCAACGAATCTTCTTTAGCGGGCTTTTTAAAGAATTTAGATGTTCCTAAGCTGAAAAAATTCGCTATGGCCTTTATGGAAGATGGCCATGATCTATGTAACGTATCGCGATCCTATGAGCGGATTGACAAGGATATTGCCAAGTTTCACTTAGCCCTGAGGCAGTATCGCCGTCGTCATCCTTGGCTACAAGATAATTTAACTGGCCACGACCGGTTTAATCGCATCAGCGATGACCAGCGCACGGTATTTTATGGTCTCAGACATAACCCCAACGCCCCCGAGGCATCGCCAATTATGATGGTGGCCCATATGGGGGGAAAACCACTGACCATCAAACTAATAGATTGGTTAGGGATAACGATTGAGCACTGGCAAGTTGCGATCGCGACACCTGACATCAATATTGACACCGATCTCACAAACTTGGCCCAATTCACTCTTAAAGACGGCCAAGGTGTTCTTTTTGAACAGCAAAAAAGCCAGACTAAGCTTTAAAAAAGCACCTAGACACCGTCCGGAATTACGGAAACCCCACAACAGACTGCGCCGCCAATTTTTCCCTGACAACAATTAATGAGACCCTCTCTATTAACTTTGCCAAAAGGATTTTAGGGATTATAGAACATTTATTTTTTTGGCTACACATAACTTTTCAAAGTGCTACGATATATAAAATCAATCTTAAGAAAAGACAGCATTATCTCTTGTAGACCTGTGCAGTGTCTGGGGAATTGTCATATGGAAAAAAAGCTCAAAGAACTTGTTGGCCAAGGCAGCGTATGGCTTTACGTCAAAAGCAGCAATGGCTGGTTTAAAAATGTGGAAATCTTAGAGGTGACCGACACGACTATTACATTCCGTTACGAGTCTGAATCGGACGTTGAGCGCAAGTTGTGGGAAAAAACCACTCGTATTGACAACATTGCAGAAGTCGAAGTAAGGCTACTGACTGTACCAAAAGTTGATAAAAAGCTTGATGCCATCCGCGGACAGCTCTCAAGACTCTTAGATCAAGACGATTGAGCGTCAGGTAATGGCGTTGCGGTCCTTACCGCTGCAATCATTTCACAAACAGGAATCTACTGGCTTATGCTAGGCCACTCGGGCTCTCTACTAAGTACGTAAACTGAAAGAAATCAATACTCAAAAACTTCATCATGGAGGATTGTGGCAACACATCCTCTTTTTTTTGGCTGCGACTCCACTCAACCCAACTTTTATTAATTTCCCCTAAGACTTCCCCTGTTTTTTTCTACAAAAGAAAACTCGCGACACAATAGGTGGAGTCCTTTATTTAAATCGGTTTTTCCATGCCACAGTACGTCATGGCCCTGGACCTGGGCACCACTGGCAACCGAGCCATCCTGTTTAACAAAGCAGGCGACATTGTGGGTCAGGCCTACAAGGAGCTAACCCAGCATTATCCACAACCCGGCTGGGTGGAACATGATGCCACAGAAATTTGGCAGGACGTTCAGTGGGCCATGAAAACGGCCATTGCTGAGGCAAATAGTCGCGCCAGTGATATTGCCGCCATTGGTTTAACGGTACAGAGAGAAACCTGCCTACTGTGGAATAAAACAACCGGTGAGCCGTTGCATAAAGCGATTGTCTGGCAAGACCGACGGACAGCGGATATGTGTGCACAGCTGGCAGACAAGAAGGCGGATATCTACGAGCGCAGCGGACTATTTTTAGATGCCTACTTCTCGGGCACCAAACTACGATGGTTGTTAGATAAAACTCAACCCGCCAGTTTAGACAATGTGCTGGCAGGCACCATTGACACCTGGGCCTTATGGAATTTAACCAATGGCAAGGTCCATGCCACAGACCATAGCAATGCTAGCCGCACCTTATTGATGAATTTAGCCACCCAGCAGTGGGATGATACATTGCTGGATACGTTTGGCGTGCCGCGATCGCTACTGGCGGAGATCAAACCTAGCCAGGGCATCTTTGGGTATACCGACCCAAGTATTTTGGGGGCAGAGATTCCCATTGCAGCAATTTTAGGTGACCAACAAGCAGCCTTATTTGCCCATGGTTGCGATCGCCCCGGTTTGCTCAAATGCACCTATGGCACCGGAGCCTTTTTGGTATCCCACACAGGGGGAGACATCGTCAGATCTAACAATCAGCTACTGTCTACCATCGGTTGGACCACCGCAAAAGAAGACGGCAGCTACGATCTGGGCTATGGATTAGAAGGCAGCATGTTTACGGCCGGAGCCTGCATTCAGTGGTTACGAGATGGGTTACAAATTATCGACAGTGCCGCAGATAGTGAACCCTTAGCCACATCGGTTGACGATAATGGTGGTGTTTATTTTGTCCCCGCGTTAAGTGGGCTGGGTGCTCCCCACTGGGATATGGGAGCCCGCGGTGCATTTTTGGGCATTACCCGAGGAGCGACCAAGGCCCATATGGTCAGGGCGGTGTTAGAGGCTATTGCCAACCAGGCCCGCGAAGTGGTGACGGCCATTAATGATGACAGTGGCACACCGATTAAAACGCTAAAAGTAGACGGCGGTGCCTGCCACAACAACTTTTTAATGCAGTATCAGGCAGATGTCCTTGGCATTCCAGTAGAGCGTCCGGCAGTATTGGATGCAACAGCCCAAGGGTCTGCCTTTGCGGCGGGTCTGGCGGTGGGCTTCTGGGATGACTATTCCACACTGGTGAATAGCCGAAAGATTGATAAAACCTTTGAACCTGGCGCAGGAAAAGCCGCAGCCCAGGAACATTTTGCCACCTGGCAGCGGGCGGTGGAGCGCGCTAAGGGCTGGATTGTTTAGAGTCAAGTCGTTGGCTTCGACTCCGCTCAGCCAACGATTCTGCTCGGCCAACTGTATTTTGGATCATGGGCGCTCTAGAAGCCGTGTGTAATTTCTATGGTTTCTGAGGTTCGGTTATCCCCGTGTGTCTCGGCACGTAAGTTCTATGGAATTGGGTGAAGTCAATCATTGCAAGGCCACACATGTTAAGTCGCCAATAAATGATGCTTCTCGAATTAGACCGATTTGGAAAATTAGTTTTGGGTGTGGGTGCGATCGCAGGCAGCATCTGGTTTTTGAACCTGCCCTATCCCATGATTCGCTGGCCCGTGGCAAAAGTCGCCCCCATAGTATTGCTACCCAGCTTT
>JAHQVZ010000216.1 GCA_019634055.1 Leptolyngbyaceae cyanobacterium MAG.088 | reverse complement strand
GGTGCATACCACGTTGTCTCGTCGTCAAAAGACCTTAGGTATTGACATTCCGACGAAACTCACCACCGGGTATAGGGTGACAATTACATAGGCAGCTAATCAAGGGTAATGACAATTAGGTAGTCCAGTCATATCAAAGCCCCCCATAGAGTCGCATTCATCATTGACCAGAGACTAAGGCTATTCATAAAGAAAGGTTGGAATGTCATTGCCACCATGCGTAAACCTGACCGAGAAGACGAGTTAACAACTCTTGAAAATGTGTTGGTCACTCGCCTGGATGTGCAGGACTCTGACAGTATTATTGCGGCAGTGGAGGCTGGAATCAACCAATTCGGTAGCATTGATGTGTTGTTAAACAATGCGGACTATGGGGCCTACGGTGTTCTGGAAGCCACCCCTATTGAAAAGATTCGGCGACAGTTTGATGTCAATGTAATTGGATTGCTAGAAACGACAAAAGCAGTATTACCCCATCTCCGAAAGAAGGGAACGGGAACCATCATTAATATTGCCTCGATGGGGGGCAAAGTAACGTTTCCGTTGGGCACCCTGTACCACGGCTCTAAGTTTGCGGTTGAAGGTCTACCAGAAGCGTTGCACTTTGAGCTAGAGGCCATTGGCATCCGGATCAAAATTGTGGAACCTGGCATGATCAAAACCAACTTTGGTGGTAGCTCATTCGATTTTAATAATGATGAATCCCTCGCTGAATACCAGCCGCTTGTGGGATAGATAATGGCTGCCATGGGACCGATGGAAGCCAGTGGCTCTGATCCAATAATTGTGGCTGAAACCATCTATGAGGCCGCCACCGATGGTACATCTCAGCTGCGCTATATTACTGGCGATGATGCTAAAGCCATTATTGAGCAGCGCAAGGCTACCGATGATGCCACTTTCCTGGCAGGGCTAAAGGTTCAGTTTGGGCTATCCACGCCTTAAGTGAGCGGTCTATGAAATGAACGTGTCCAAAGTCATAATCTATGTCATTGCCGTTATTCCATTGTTAACCGGGGCAATCGACTTTGTTATCAGTGTGCCGTCGCAACAAATCTTTGGCATGGTGCTACCGGCATCAGGCTTAGCTGACCCTATGCTCAATAGTTCATTTCGCTAGCAGAAAAATATACACAGCCTGTAACCCTTATGACGCTTACGTAGCTTTTTTTTCAGCAAGCCCTATTTATGCAATACCAGAGTTTTAATCAAGGTTTGAACTCTATAATTGCTCAAATAAAAAAGTATCTGGTAAAGCCTGAAGTGAGTTCATGCCTTAAGGTTTAACATTTTCAAAATAAAATCGTATCGGAAATCATAGGTAAATAACTTAATAGCTTCTGCTAATGCTGATTTATCAGCAGGTACTTGCTCAATGAGTTCCAAAATCATTGTGCTATTAAGGCATTTGACCGCAGTGTTTAATTCCTGTTTCCAGGTATTGGACATTTCCTGTAGCTGTTGCTGAATCTGATCTTGATGATTAGGTATTGTTTTGGGAATCGATATTTTGGGTTGAATGGTTGTGTCGCTATACATATATGTTAAGTCCAAATGCTGAGCAATTTTGTGCCATAGCTCATGCTCCAAAAATGGTTTACGAACAAAATCATCACAGCCTGCTGACAATGCCAGATGTTTTTCATTCTCAAATGTTTGTGCGGTTAAAGCAATCACCACTGGTTTAGATGATTGGGTTTTGATTAGTCGGGTCGCTGTTATCCCATCCATCCCTGGCAGACATATATCCATAAAGACTAAATGGGGAGACCAATGCTGACAGAGATCAACTGCGGCTTGACCATTATTTACGGCACGGGCATTTAAACCAATACTAGATAACAGCCTAATCATTAGTTGTTGTGTATCGAGATGATCTTCAACCACTAAAACTTTAGGAATAATCTGCCCAGGCGCTAACCCTATAACATGTCGCTCCCTATAAGTACGTTGAGAGTTAACAAGGGTACTTTTAGGACGTTCTACTGGAATGGAAAAGGCAAAGGTACTGCCCTGTCCAGGATAGCTCTCGATCGTCAACTTCCCTCCCATGAGAGATACAAATGTTTGACTAATGGGCAGTCCCAGACCTGTCCCTTGACTACTTTGCTTTCCTAGCTGTGTTTGGGTAAACGGTTCAAAAAGGGTTGATATATCCTGTTTTTCAATTCCAGGGCCCGTATCAGTAACAGAAAAAGAAATATGATTATGGGGGACTTCATAGCCAATTTTTAGTATAACGTGACCCTTTTGGGTAAATTTAATACCATTATTAATCAAATTAATCAGGACCTGTCGTAGTTTGCCGTCATCGGTGCAAATATACTGGGGTAAAGTCTGGGAATATTCCAACAGAAACTGAATTCCCTTTTTATGTGCTTTGGGGCCTAGCATCTCCTTTAATGAGTGAAGCAAATAATGAAGATCAAAATCTGTTGTATGTAAACTGCTTTTGCCAGCCTCAATTTTTGACATTTCTAAAATATTATTAATCAGTGTGAGTAAATGTTCTCCACTGCGATTGATAATTACGATGGTATTACGCTGTTCTTCAGTCAGTTCCTGGTCTCGGCCAAGCAGCTGACTAAAGCCTAGAATGGCATTGAGGGGAGTTCTTAATTCATGACTCATGTGTGCCAAAAACTGACTTTTGGTCCGATTAGCTAATTCTGCATCCTCTTTTGCCTGGGCTAGGCGTTCTTCTACTTGTTTGCGAGCCGTAATATTTTTTCCGCAAATCAGCGCACATTGCCGTTGGTTAAGCAGCATCAGTTCAGCTGATAATAAGTAGACCTGTTTAGGTTGACTGTCGGTGGCATATTCAACTTCCCAATCTCGAATGGCTCTTTGTTCTTGAAGCACCTGTGAAAAAGACAGCTGCTGATTTAAACTTTTGATTTTAAAGATTTCTGTAGCTTCCTTATCAAGGATTTTTGATCTCTCTTTATCACACACGTCAACCATGGCATCGTTGACTTCAACGTAATACCCCTCTGGGAATGTGGTAATCGCCATGGGATCTGTATTGGAATAAAATGCCTTCGAGAATTTTTCCTGGGATCGTTGCAGTTCTAATGTACGTTGATTCACCTGGTCTTCAAGCGAGGAATAGAGTGTTGCATTATCGTGGGAAATTTCTGTTAGTAGTGCGGCAAGCTGAGCAAGCTCATCGTCATAGGGTAGCGCCAATGGAGGTATAGGCTGCCCCTGACGGGTTTCTTTAATGGCTATTTCTAGCTGCTTTAGGGGAGTAACTAACCGTTGTTGGGTAAATTTAAAGGTATTCCATACAAGCAGTAGAATGGTCAATGTGACCAATAAAAGTATGACAAGCGGCAATACCAATTGCCCTAATGCTTCTTGGAGCGGTTGTTCAATAATGATGTACCAATCTACCTGACGTAGCGGTTGGGCACTGGCTAAAACCCATTGATCTCTTAATCCTCGATAGATAGATAACTCAGTTTGGTGAATTGATTGGGGTGTTTTGCCAATTCGTTGATTAAGGCTGAGAGTATTTGTTGATATGGCTGAACCATGGTATCCAATCAGTTGTCCCGTTTCTGTTGCTAAATAGCTATAACCAGTACGTCCAACTTCAATATCAAGGGTGGTATCCCATAGTTCTGTCAAGTTCAGACGGGCAACTAAGATACCCATGGGTAGGCCAATATCATCTAAGACGGGAACCACAACTTCGATATAGGGCTGGGTGCCTGAATATTGCGGATCGCTAATACTGATATGTCTGACTTCAGGAGGCTTGGAGAGCCACGGGATAACGTAGTTAGCACTTCGACTCGGCTGGCCAAATGCTTGGGCCTGATGAATAATCTCTCCTTGATTGTTTAAATAGATGAGTTCTTGTAGGGAATGATATCGACTAATAAAGTAGCGCAGGTTGAGCTGTTGATTTTGGCTGGTATGCAGGGTTTCACCAGTGTTCAATAAACTGCTTTCTAAATCTAGAATAAATAGATCTAAGGTCTCAACGGCACTGTAGTTTAAGTTTTCCAGGTGATGGTGAACCTGATTGATTTGGCGTCTTACCCCTTCCACCAATGTCCCTCCTAACCCCAAAAAGGCAATCAGGCTAAGTAATAAAACTCGGCGGTTGATTTGTTGGTTAAGAGCTTGTGGGCGTTTGGGCAGCATCGGAAAATAATGTCAGATGGCCATTAAAAATTACAGCTTAAACTACCAGGTTCAAACTCTACCAGAGGCTCATCAGACTTCGCAGTCATTGTATCCTTTGAGAGGATTTTGGGAGTTGGTAAATAGACCACGTTGGGAAATGTTTCAGCGGTTTCGAGATGGCGGACCATTAGCTGCATTGCCGTTGACGTGGTGGTTGTGGGGAATTGCGCTGCGGTTGCGGACAGGGCTCCTTCTGCAATGGCAGCTCTGGCTAAGGGGATAGCGTCATAACCAGTGATCAAAATATCGTCACGTTGGGCTGTTTGGGTGGCAATCAGGGCTCCCATGGCCATATGGTCGCTAGCGGCAATAATGGCATCGATCTGTGGAAATTTGTCTAACCATTGCTGGCTAATGCTCTGGGCTTTTTCACAGGTCCACAGTGCTGTTTCTGTATCCAGAATGGTAAGGCCTTTCAGACCGGCAACAAAGCCATGACGGCGATCAAGCGCATTTTTTTGATACTTGGGGCCTTCTATAATCAACACATTGCCCTTACCATTGAGCTGCTTTGATACCCATTGCCCAATGGCTTTACCCCCTTCAAAGTCATTAAAGCTGACCAGGGTGAGTACCTGTTGAGAGTTAATGGGGGTGCCAACGGCAATAACTGCAACATTAGCTGCGATCGCTTTTTCAATCACAGGCACTAGCTGGTTCGAATCCCTGGGGCCAATAATAATGCCATCGATATCATCCCGAGTGATCAGGTCACTTAGTAGCTGAATTTGTTGACGGATACATTCCTCTTCGTTACTACAATCATCTTTAACATAGGCCAATTCAGTTTCCACACCCAGATTTTTTCCTGTTTCAGTAGCAGTTTGCCACATGTGACACCAGACAATCTCTGGGCAATCTTGTGCTGTAATATTTTCATGACCTTTAGGTCCGTCCTGGCTAACAAAAACAATTTTCCAGGGGCGAGTGGCTTTGACGACCTTGTCTAAATTGACGGTAGCCGTATCGTCCAGACCGGGAGGAGAGGGCAATGCGGTATTAACCGTATTTGTGTCAACTGTTTGGAGTTGTTGCTGGGACGATTGACAGCTACCCATAAAAAGAAGACTGACACCTAAAAGAGCCGTTCTTATGGCGAAATGACTAAGACATCGTGACTTAACTAACCGTTGTTGATAGTTCACTTCAAACTCTGCTCCCTTAGCCTATGGGTATACAAGTATTCCCTTTGTGTCACTTTACTTGTGCTGGGTATGGGGTAGCACTTATTTAGGGACGTCATTCCAAGGTGGCTAAATTTTAGATTCCAACAGAGCACCAGCGGCCTGGCTATCTAATGGTTTAGAAAACCAATACCCCTGCCCATAAAGACAGCCAAGGTCAGCTAACGTTTGTGCCTGGGTCGCGGTTTCAATGCCTTCAGCAATAACGTCTAGCTTTAAAGCCTGGGCCAGATTCAGAATAGCTTTCAAGATCTGTAGGCTATCAGAACTGATTTCCATATCCTGAATAAATGTGCGATCAACTTTTAGCGTGTCAATGGGCAGCTGCTTTAGGTAGTTTAGAGATGAGTATCCTGTGCCAAAATCGTCAATACTGATTTGTATACCCTGTCCCCTGAGCTGCTCTAACATAGTTAAAACCAGCTGTGGCGTCTTCATTAAGACACTTTCGGTAATCTCTAATTTAATCCACTCAGGGGGAACCTGAGTAAATTGCAAAATATTACAAATTTTGTGGAAACACTGTTCGCAGTTTAACTGATGTATCGAGAAGTTCACGCTCAAGCAAAGGACCTGGTCTGGGGGTCGTTGTTGATTCCATTGCCTGAGTTGCTGACAGGCTGTTTTAAACACCCAATCTCCTAGCTGGGTAATAAGTCCGGTTTCTTCTGCTAAGGGAATAAAGATACCTGGGGGAATAAATCTTGATGTGGCGTCTGGTTGCCATCGAGCAAGGGCCTCGTACCCGACGATAGATGCATTGGCAGTATCGGGACGTAGTAAGACGATGGGCTGGTAGTAAACCTTCAACTGATTTTGTTCTATTGCCTGGCGTAATTGACCTTCTAGCTCAAGGTTTTGTAATGCTTGTTGATGCATGGCGGGTTGAAACAGCTGCCGACTTCCCCGCTGATTTTGTTTAGCTTGAACCATGGCTAACTCAGCGTCCCGAAGTAAGTATTCAGCTTTGACCGCACTAGATTTTGCGACCACCATGCCAATGGTGGGGTTGATACTAATTTCCAGGTTATCTAGGTGTATTGGGGCTGATAACCGATAATGAAGGAGCTCTACCAGCATATCAATACTATTGCCGTGCTCTTGATGGGTCAGGACAATGGCAAATTCATCACCGCCTAATTGAGCCACAAAGCTGCCCTGGGGTACGGTCGCTGTGATGTGATTAGCAATCTCTATGAGCATGCGATCCCCTTGATCATGCCCCAGGGTGTTGCTGATGGTTTTAATGCGATCGCAATCCAACCGTAACAATAAGCACCTCAAGTTCGGTAAACTTTCCAGTTTTTGTACCGTTTCTTCTAGATGTTGCAACAGCAAGGGACGATTAGCTAAACCCGTCAGCGGATCGTAAGTCGCCATATGGAGCAGCTTGGCTTGAGCTTGTTGTCGCTCTTGCATCTCCTGCTTAAGTTTCTCATTAGCAGTTTGCAGTTGTTGTGTGCGCTCTAGCACTCGCCGTTCTAACTCTTGATTGAGTTGACGAATTTGACTTTCGACCTGTTTCTGTTGTTGAAGCGTATCCTTAAGCTGTTGGTTTTGAGTTTTAAGTTGATGTTTGAGATCCTTTAACTCCAATTGCAGATAAATCCTGGCCAACACTTCGGCAATGATAAATGGTTTGGTGATATAGTCTACACCGCCCAACTCAAAGGCTTTGACTTTATCTTGGACATCATCTAAAGCACTAATAAAAATAATTGGAATATCACTGATTTTAGCATCACTTTTGAGGCGATCACACACTTCAAACCCATCCATATCGGGCATGCCGATATCTAACAAAATCAGATCAGGGGAATCTGATTCAATGCCCATAATGGCTAAGGACCCGTTGATGGCACTGCGAACATCAAAGCCCTCTTGTGTTAGCGTTGTTGACAATAAGCGTAAGTTATCAGGTAAGTCGTCTACTATTAAGATTTTTGCCTTAGCAAGGGACTGAGCCTGAGACATAAATTGCATTGCCTTGTTTAAGATCCGTATGCTGTATTCAGATATTTTTATATAAGGACTTCAAAAACATGGGATACGCCATCGTGAGTACCTAAAACACTCAATAATCAAGTCAATTTTAAGCCGCATTGGGTCTACAGTAAAGGGAGCACGTCATCCGCTGGCGGATGAAAAATAATCGAGTTGATGATTTAGATAAACAGATCTCAATTTGAACATTTGTGGCAAGGTCTCTTCATTCCATTGAGCCCCGGTCACCTGTAATCTGGCATCAATCTGTTTGACCCAAGACTCGACAGGCCCTGAGCCAATGGGCAAGCCTTCCATCTGATAATAGCGATAGTTGGGAATGCGTCCAGCATGATTGCTCAGATAGGCACTAAACCGTCGAGCCGACTCATTGTCCAACTCTGATAGACAGGTCAACACTTGTTGGAGTCGCCCTTCCCATAATTGACTCGATAGCGATTCGAGCACCACCTCTGAGGCCTCGACTTTGTAGAGATTTTCGTTAAGGTGATACCAATCAAGCACTTCGTCGGTTGGAACCTCTATTGCCATCTGCTCAAATAAGGACCAAATGCCACAGTGCCCATCCTCCAGGAGATAAATCACAGGGACTAGGGGTAATGTCGTAACCCACGCCAACAAGGTCGCTGGGTCTTTGTACCAGGCCATCCCGATGCCATCGCCATTGACTCTGATGCCGTGATACTGACGCCAGACACTGGCGTCACCCTTGGGGGTCCGCACCCGCACCATCCCGCCATCGAGGGTGAGTTCACTTACGGGCTCTGCAGACCTTGGCTCGGGTAACGTTGAGCGCTTCACCATTCGCTCCTGCGTCTTGGCACTCACACGAACTCCCGTGAGCATTGCCACATCAGATTCCGCATGCGCATAGGATGCTTTGGCACACATCCGTAAACAACATTTCTCTAGATACGGACTGTGCTTAACACGAGCCTTGAGTGAAAGGGTTTGTGCCTGTTTTTGAGAGACCCACAATTCCCCCAGAATGCTCACTACTCGCCTTGCTTGTTCACCATCTTCTGGGCAATTTGCTTGGATAAAAAATTTCCTAACCCTGGAGAGACGTGGCTCTGGAGCTGAGTACGAACCGTGTGTTCGATATCCTCCAAGCTATCCATTGGCAAACCAGTTGCTTGAGCATCGTTATAGAGAATCTGTGCAATTGCTCGCACATGAGAATCCAGTTGCTGATGGGTTTCGGGTGTCATGATTATGAACCGATAGAAGCACTACCCTCTAGGATATTTTTTCTCTGATGAATGGATGACGTGCTCCCGAACCGTCTTATCCAGCGCACAATATGCTGTAGGAGTCGCCGCACCATAAACCTGAGACAAAAAGTCGATTAGCACCCTATCTTACCTCTCTGGTGTTGCTTACGTCCCGTCAGACTTCACCCCAACCGGGTTGTAAGCGTTTCATGATTGGGTTATACACTTTGAAATAGGCTACAGAGCCCACCTGTCGCAGCATTGCTTTTTTGGG